>DATDCV010000657.1:0-22600 GCA_036524155.1 Verrucomicrobiia bacterium | reverse complement strand
GCGATCATACGCAGTCGCTTGCGGTGTCGTTCATCGGGCAACTGGGCCCTGGCGAACTCTTGTGCGGTCCAATCGGAGTCATTGTTGGCATCAAATGAGGATGCATACCTATTGTGCATCCGGATATAAAATACACAACTAATTGAAGTACAAGTACAAATGCATTATTCATATGAACGATTTGTGGGTAACGTTCAGCCTTGGGGAGAGGGCTGGGGTGAGGGGGAATTTCGACGGCAACCAAACAGAGATTGAGACGCACCCCCGCACGCCGGCGTCGCCCGTTTGGACTCGCTATCCGTCCTTACTCTGATACGGTGCGCGCATAATGGCAGGATGGCCGACATCGAAACGGAACCCATTCTCGAATCTCGTTCACTGCTGGAGCACGTGGAAGGATCTCCGCCGTTATCCCGGGCTTTTCTCGGTGTCGGATGCGATGCTGAATCTGCACCTGGTGCTGCTTCCCCGCCGCATTCCCTACCAGCGAGCGGGAAAGGCGCTCGCCAAAGAGACCAGGATCGAAGTCGTCCCGGATGGCACGCACAAGGTTACCGTTGTCGGACGGGATTTGGTGTTCTACTGGCCGGCCGCCATCAGCAATAACCTCCACTACACGATCGACCAGGAGTTTAATCCCGGGAACCCCCATCACTACACCACCCCGCCCATCGAACTGACGAGCCAGAGCCTTGTGCTCGACGTGGGCGCGTGCGAAGGCTTGTTCGCTTTTCGGGCTGTCCGGCAAAAGCTCGCCGCACGGGTGATCTGCTTCGAGCCATCGCCCCGGAATGTGAGATACGCTCGTCTCGCCGCTCAGCAGAACCGGGCAGCCGAGCAGGTGACAATTGAACGGCTGGCCGTTGGGAAATCCGCCGGCCGGTTCAGGTTCGTGGAGGACGACACGGCGCCTGACGGCCACTCGGTCGTGCAAGGCGAAGGCCAGCCGGAGGCGTCGATGGTGGACTGCGTCACGCTCGACGAGTATTGCGCCTCAAAAGGGATCAGGCTGGGCCGGCGCGACCTGATCAAAATCGACGCCGAAGGGTCCGACCTGGACGTGCTGCTTGGCGCCGAACGCCTGATCCGCAACGACGCGCCGCAAATCGCCGTTACCACCTACCACAAGCCGGAACACGCGTCCCTGATCGTTGACTTCCTGAAATCCATCCAGCCCGCCTACCGGCTGCGCTTGAAAGGTTTCTCCTCATGGAACCCCGTCCCCACGCCGGTGCTGCTGCAGGCTGCGCTACCCCGGGAGCAAACCGATGGCTGACGGTCCGCTGAGAGTCGCCTGGATCTCCTTTTTCCCGGTCGAGTGGCTGCCGGATCTTCCGGCAGAGCTCAACGGTCTTCCGCGTCTCCACCCGGCGACGTGGCAACGTGTGTTATTGGACGAGCTCAAGCAGAGGCCGGACCTCAAGCTGGATATCATCGCGGTGCGGAAGCACTTCCCCCGTCATGTCAGCTTCGCCCGCGAGGGTGTGAATTTCCATTGTCTCAAGGTGCCCGGCGGATTCCGGACGCTGTCGCTTTTCTGGTGGGAGACGTTCCTGATTCGGCGGCGCCTGAAAGCAATTGCCCCTGACCTTGTCCACTCCTGGGGAACCGAAAGGGGTGCCGCTCTGGTCGCCTCTCGCTGCCCCTACCCATACCTGGTCACCATGCAGGGGTTGCTCGAATGGTACTCCCAGCTTGTCAACCTGGGGCGCTATATGAAGGTCGAGACCCTGCTGGAGCGCACTTGCCTCCGCCGAGCGTCTGTGGTCACGGTGGAGTCGGACTTCGGAGTGGGTTGGCTGCGGCAGCATTACCCGCACCTCGAAGTGCGGCAGGTTGAGCACGCTCCCGCCTGGCCGTTCCATACCTTGCAGCGCCGCCCGGTCGCCGGCCCATTGCAGTTCCTCTTCGTCGGTTTTCCTTCGCCTATCAAAGGAACCGACCTCCTCCTGCGCGCCCTCGATCGCCTCTGCCCGGAGCTTGATTTTCGACTGACCCTCGTCGGCGCGCCCAACCCCGGATTCCTTGACCCGCTCAAACAAACCACTTCGAAAACTCTCTGGGAGAGGATTCTGCTCAAAGAGAATCTGACCCAGGAACAGGTCGCCGGCGAGATGGCCGCCACGACGATTATGCTGTTTCCGACCCGCGCGGACAACAGCCCCAATTCCGTGAAAGAAGCCGCCGCGGCGGGATTGCCCGTTGTTGCCTCACGGCTCGGAGGCATTCCCGACTACATCAAGCCGAACCTTAACGGTGTCCTTTTCGCCTCCGAAGACCTGGAGGGCTTCATCCAGGCGATCCGAACGGCCGCGGCGCATCCGCTGTTCTCGAGGGGCAGGGTAGACCCCGAAACCCTCCAGGAGGCGAGGCGCTATTTGTCTCCGAAAAAGATGGCCGACGGTTTCGTCACGGCCTATCGGCATGCCGCCGGCCGGAAACGCGGCTCTCAACCCGCCCGTCCAGGGCCAGGAACCGACACATGAAAAAACTGAATTTTGGCTGCGGCCACCGTTTCGCCGGCGGCTGGGTGAACATCGATTTTCATTCCGAGCACCCCGAGGTGCAGCGCGTCAACTTGTTGCGACGCTGGCCGTTTCCGGATGGTTGCTTCGACGCGGTTTACAGCAGCCACACCCTCGAGCATTTCACGCTCGCGACGGCAGAGACGCTGCTTAAGGAGTGTTTCCGGGTTATGAAGCCCGGTGCCGTCATCCGGACGGTCGTTCCCGACCTGGAAAACACCTGCCGCGAGTATCTCAGGATTCTGGGGGAGGCCGAGGGTTCCGAACTGGCGCGCCGCCAATACGAGTGGATCATCATCGAGCTGCTGGACCAGCTTGTCCGCACCGCACCGTCCGGCTTGATGAGCCCGTTTTGCGCCGCGCTCGAAGCCTCGGGGGACCGACGCATGATCGAATACGTCCGCTCGCGAACGGATACCAACCCCTGGGTGGCCGCCGGCGGCTCCCGGGGCGACCGCTGGCGGAAGCTGCGGCCCGCCAAGATTTTGAACAAGCTCATCTACATCTACGTGGGGCTGCTCAAAAAGATGTTCCCCCCTTCCCTCCGCGAGGCGGTTGTCGACAACACCCGCATCGGCGAAAAGCACAAGTGGATGTACGACCGGCACAACCTGGGCCTGCTGATGAAAAGCTGCGGGTTTGCCGAGATCCAGTTTCCCGGAGCCCATTCCTCGCGCATTCCCGGGTTCAAGGACGACTTCCTGGATACGAATCGCGACGGCTCGGTTTACAAGCCCACTTCTCTTTTCTGCGAGGCAACAAAATTGTGACAGCCCCGCCGGCGCTATAGCCCGCCAGGCACCCGGTTATCTGTGGAACGCAGCGGTTGCGGCGTGGTCGGCGCGCGGACTTCAGTCCGCAGCAATCCCCGACCGACTATCACGTTTTGAATTAGGGGCCTCCTGCTGACGGAAGTTGCTGCGCACTGAAGTCTGCGCGCCGGAGGCCCCGCCCGCCCACAACTGAGCGCCGCACCAAATGAAATCGCTTGCCGGTTGTCAGCGGGTTGGGTCTAATTATCGGCACAATGGCAAATTCGTTGCTAGCTTGGCGCGCGCAGTTAGTGTTCGCGCTTTGCCTGCCCCTGGCGGTGCTGCTGGGCTACATGTTGGCCGACCCGAACGACTTCATCAGCGTGCTGGTGATTACGGGGATCATTGGCCTGCTGAGCGTGCCCATCCTGATGCACTCCTATCACCTCCTGCTCATTATCTCGTGGAATGCAGCCATTGCACCCTACTTCCTGCCGGGACAACCTTTCCTCTGGATGCTGCTGTCGTTCGTTGGGTTCGGGTTTGCCATTGTGAATCGGTTCACCAGCCCGGAGGCGAGTTTTGTTCCGGTGCCCTCGGTCACGCGGCCGGTGGTAGCATTGCTCGCTATAGTACTCGTCACAGCTTTCTTAAGAGGCGGCATAGGATTTCGCGTATTTGGATCGGGCCAGTACGGGGGACGCGGGTATTTCTACATCCTGGCGGCCATCCTGGGCTACTTCGCCTTGATTAGCCAGCGCATCCCCAAAAACCGCGTACACCTGGTGGTCGCGCTGTTCTTCCTGACCGGCCTGACATCGTTCGTTCCCAACCTGGCTTATCTCGCGGGACGAAGGCTGGACTTTCTGTATTACGTCTTCCCGCTCAGCTACGCCCTGGAACAGGCCGTCGGCGATTACAGCGTTACCGCACAGTATACTCGCATCCTCGGGCTGACCTACGGTTCCGTCGCGCTCTACTGCTGGCTGCTGGCCCGCTACGGTCTGCGAGGAATCTTCAACCTCGCCAAACCGCTCCGCCTGGTGCTGTTTATCGCGGCGACGGTCGGCTGTTTCTACTGCGGGTTCCGCTCGTTCATGGTCCTCTTTATCCTGGTGGTGGGAGTGCAGTTTTTCGTCGAAAAGCTCTACCAGCCGCGGGTCCTGCTGGTCCTGGGCCTCGGCGGGGCCCTCATCGGCGCGGCCGCCCTGCCCAATCTGGATCGACTGCCGCTGGTTGTGCAACGGAGCATCGCCTTCATGCCGCTGCCGCTTAGCCCCGTCATCAGCGTCAGCGCGACTGAATCTTCCCGGTGGCGCCTCGAGATGTGGCGTGACGTATGGGAAGACATGGAAAACCACCAGTACGAGTACTTGTGGAAAGGCAAGGGATACTCGATCGACCCAAACGAGCTCGCGCTGTCGCTTTACAGCAGCGAGCGCGGCCTCGGCACAAAGTATGCCTGGGCCATGGTCTCCGGCGCCTACCACAACGGACCGCTCACGGTGCTCATCCCGTTCGGGGTTTGGGGAGCTGGCGCCTTCGTCTGGTTTGTAATCGCTTCGATCAAGTATCTCTACCGCAATTACCGCTACGGCGATCCTGACCTGAAGACGATCAACACCTTCCTCCTCGCCTACTTCATTGCGCGTGTCGTGTACTACACAGGAGTGTTTGGCAGTTTCTTTACCGACCTGTTCGTTTTCACCGGCATCATCGCTCTGAGTATCAGTATCAACGGCGCTGAGTTGCCGGTTGCGGAAGAGGCAGAAGAGCCGGCGACGCGTCCGGTCGACGAAGAGGGATTGGCGGGCGCCGGCGCGCAGTAGCGCTTCACGCGGCATAACGCCCGGGCGCGCCGGTCTGTCTGGGATTTTGACAAACAAAAGTCGTAGTAAGCCGGTCAAGTTGCAGGTTGAAGGTTTCAAGTTGCAGGTTGCCTGAGCGCCCGCAGCGGCGCTGCGACCTGCAACTCTCAACCGGTTCGGTCGAATTCGTCTGAGGCCCTGCCTGGTTAGGATACTGATTTGTGTTTTCCGTCATCACACCCAGCTTCCGCGGCGGCGAGTGGCTGAGGCTCTGCCTCGCCTCGGTCGCCGACCAACAGGTCCCTCTCGAGCACATTGTCCAGGACGCCGGCTCGGATGACGGCACACTCAACTGGCTGCTGAGCGACGCTCGCGTCAAACCGTTCGTCGAAAAGGACCAGGGCATGTATGATGCCCTCAACCGCGGCTTCCAGCGCGCGCAGGGCCAACTGGCGGCGTGGCTGAATTGCGATGAGCAATACCTGCCGGGGACCCTCGGGCGGGTTTGTGCCTGGTTCGACACCCATCCGGACGTGGACGTTCTGTTTGGCGACGTGGTGATGGTCGATCCTGAGGGGAATTATGTCAGCCACAGAAAGATGCAGGTTCCCCGGCTGTACCACACGTGGACGTGCCATCTCTCGACCTTAAGCTGCGCGATGTTCTTCCGCCGCTCACTGGTGAGCGAGCGCGGATACGTGTTCGACCCGAAGTTGCGGGCCGGCGGCGACGGTGAGTGGATGGTGCGTTTGCTTCGGGACGGGGTCAGGATGGGAACGTTGAACGAGTTCACCTCGGTGTTCACCCGGACCGGGCGTAACCTGGGGTCAGCTCCCGCGGCCGCGCGCGAAGCCCGGGAACTGCGGCGAACCGCTCCCGCCTGGGCCCGGATCCTCAGGCCGTTCATAGTTGGCCATCATCGAACGCGCCGGCTACTCGGGGGGATGTACTCCCAAAGACCTTTTTCCTATGAAATCTATACGCGCCATACGGCTGAAAGCCGGACGAGTTTCAGGGTGGCCCGGCCCCGGTTTCGGTAGCCCGGTTAAAGTGGCTGATTTCGGAAACACGGTTAATGGGGAAAATGGCGGGGCTGTGGACAAAGTCGTAGCGCAGATTTGTAATCTGCCGTAGCGCAGGTTTTTAACCTGCAGGGCGCCCAGCGGTTCCGGTGCTCTGCCGATTGAAAATCGGCGATACGGCAGATTACAAATCTGCGCTACACGCCAGGGACTTATGGCGACTTTGTCACTGGCCATGGGAAAATGGCGGAAAGGAGGAGGAAATTGTAGCTATTCTGGCAGCAATGTAATACCGTAGGGGAATGGAAACTATTGTATTCAAGGTTCCCGACGGCACCAAGGCCAAGCTCAAGCGGATCAACCGGAACGTTTCTGAGTTAATGCGCGAGCAGGCGGAGCGGTTGGCGGAAGGAAAAGCGCGCAGGGGCTCAGCGCACGATAAGGCCCGGCACCTGTGCGGTATTTTCAATGCGGGCCGCTCTCTGTCCACCGGCCGGGAATACCTCAAGCAATATGCCAAAAAGAGTGCTGATTGATGCCGGGCCAATCGTGGCTTATCTGGATCGCAGCGAGGCGGCGCATGAATGGGCGGCTGGCCAGTTTGACAGGTTCGGAGCATTTCTCACTTGCGAAAGCGTATTGGCAGAGACTTGCGCCAGGCTGTGCTACGGCGGCTTAGACCAGTGGAGGGTGTTGGAGTTGGTACAAAATGGCGTCCTGGATCTGGACTTCGATATTAAGAGATCGGCAAACAGGGTCAGCCGGTTAATGCAGAAATACGCGGACCAGCCAATGGACCTGGCCGACGCCTGTCTGGTGGTAATGTCTGAAAAGTACGATGATTCGGTAGTGCTGACGCTCGATAAAAATGACTTCGCGGCGTACCGGCGTTTCGGGCGCGACCTGGTTCCCTTCATCGCCCCTGGCCACGATTAGTACACCCGGCCGCTAACCCGAGCACCTTCTCGACTCCTTACGTCGTCGCCTACAATCTCCACTTGAGTCGACCCCACGTCACCCTGCTACCCGTTTTGCCACCGCCACGAGCGAAGTGCCGGTCCTAAGCTTGCCTTTCCAGGCCCGGGCCTCCTCGAGCCGGTAGAGGAGCTTCATGGCCAGTGGCACGGGCCAGGGCGGAATTCTCAGGTAGTCAGCATAGGTCTTTGGCTTGCCCGTTGACGCCCCCGGCCTGCCGCGCCGCATCCGTTGCAGCACCGGAACCATCCAGGCGCCCCACCAGAATATCCGCAACATTTCCAGGCCGCTGCCCTTAAAAACGGCTCCGAGCGTTTCCGGCAGATACCGGCGGCGATGGCACTGGATGCGATCAAATTCGGAAAACAAATCCGGCCGGGCCGGCACGGAAAGCACCGCTATCCCTCCCGGCCGCAATAGCTGGCTCATCTTCCGGACCGCCGCGGAGTCGTCGTCAATATGCTCGATCACATCAAGGGCGAGCAGGGCGTCATAGGAGTCCCTGGACGCGGGCCACTCCGCGTTCAGGTCCGCTTCGATCAACCGTCGCTGCGGGCTATCGATGCGTTCGAGGATCCGGCGGGAGATGTCCAGCCCGGTGACCTCATAACCGGCGGCGGCGAGGGCGTCCAGGTTGACTCCCCAGCCACAGCCAACATCGATCACGCTCGTCGGCGGCACGATCCCGTGGCGTCCCAGCAGCACCACCGCCAGCCGCGCCCGGGCCTGCCACCAGGGATGCCGCCGCACCAGTTGCAGCGTTTCCACCAGCGCCTCCTCGGGCATGCTGTCGTCCGCGGGTCCCTTAGACCACGTCGCGATCATAGGTTGAACCCGGTGCCGGATTATTCGTCTCCCGCTCCCAACCCAGCATCTCACGGGCGATCCACCGGGGCCGCTGCTTCACTTCCCGATAGATGCGCCCGACATATTCGCCGAGGCAACCCAGCATGAGAAATTGGGTGCCGCTGAGGAACAACACCAGGCAAACCACCCCCGCCCAGCCCGGCAATTCGGAGGCCGTATGTCCCATGAACCGAAAACCCAGCAGGCGCCAGCCGAGCACGAAGATTCCCGCCGCACCGGAGAGCAGCAGTCCGGCCAGCCCGACAAACGTCGCCATCCGAAGCGGCAGGACGGAAAAGGCAAAAACACCGTCGCCCGCCAGGCCAATCAGCCGCCTCAGCGAGTACTTGGTGTCTCCCGCCGCACGGGCGTCACGGTCGTATTCAATCCCGACCTGGCGAAAACCCGTCCAGGCCCGCATGCCGCGCCAGAACACGTTGCGTTCAGGCATCGCCGCCAGCACGTCCACTACCCGGCGGCGCATCAGGCAGAAATCACCTGAATCCAGCGGAATGTCCACTTCCGAAACCAGCCGCAACAGCCGGTAAAAGGCGGTGTAACACGCGCGTTTGGCGACGTTCTCTTTGCGGTGGTGCCTTACGGCGTAGACCACGTCGTAGCCTTCCTGAAGCTTGGCCAGGCAGTCCCTGAACAGCTCCGGAGGGTCTTGCAGGTCGGCGTCGAGCACCCCCACGGCCCCCCCTCGCGCGCGCGAAAGCCCGGCACACAGGGCGGCCTGATGTCCAAAGTTCCGCGACAGCGAAATCACTTTGAATCGCGGCTCGGCAACATGCATTTTCCGGAGCTGCTCAAATGTGGTGTCAGTCGAGCCATCATCCACGAAGACGACCTCCCAGGATTTGGCGAGGCGCTCGAGACAATCCCGCAACCGCGCTTCGAGCGCCGGCAGCACCGCCGCCTCGTTGTAGCACGGGATGATCAGCGTCAATTCGACCGATTCGGTTGCGGTCATGAGTTTGGAGTTGGCCGGGAGCATCCGCCGAGAATATGTCGATCGTAGGCGCCGACGTAAGGAGAAACCGAGCCCACGAAACAGGCGGCAGGCAGCCAACGAATGCTGGAGTCGGCCGGGTTCGGCGCGCGGACTTCAGTCCGCAGCAGTGGACAAGTGCTGGAGGGAGAAGTAAGCGGAAACCCTTCCTCGGACGTTGCTGCGGACTGAAGTCCGCGCGCCGCCGCCCATTCACCAGTACGCTGGCAAGGAAGTTCCCTTACAAGGCGCCGGCAGAGATTCCCTCTCCTCCTTTGGAGGAGAGGGGTAGGGAGAGGAGGCTCTTTGTATCGAGATTTCTCTGTCACAGTCTTAGCAACCGAAAATTCCAGTCTCACAGCGGCTACGGCGGACGGCCCGGTTGAGCCGGAATTGTTCGCCGTCTCGGGGATTTTGTACAAGTAATACTGTCCCGCCAGCCTGAGCCCCTCGCCATTCCTTCGACGGGCGATGTGTTCTTTGAACCACCGGAAGCCGCAGCTCACGAACCGGGGGGGCCGCCCACCCCATTCTGCCGTCGAATCCGCCAGGATCCAGCCGTTGCCCGCCAGCGGCGTCGTCGAAAGCAGGAACCGGGCTGAACCGCAGTCCTTTGGCGTCGGCGAGGAAGAGACCGGCAGCAGAAAACGGTCGAGATTCTCCGACAGGACATTAGTGATCTCAGACGGGCCAAGCGTCGGTTGGATGGTGACCGCGAGCACGTCCGTCCGGCTGGTATTGGCGCGCACCATAGCGACCAGGGACAACGCTGAGCTTCTGTACTCGCGGTGGAGCGCCACGATCAGCAAGCCAAAACAGAAAGCGGCAACGAGTCCGATCGCCGGCAGGCGCCACCCGGCGACGGCCGGCTGAAGGCGAACGCCCGGCTGAGGTTCCGGTTCGTGCGGCGCCATCAGGACGGACAACGAGAGCGCGCCTCCAAGCAGGAACACCGGCGCAGCCATCCATGGATGCTGGCAAAAATAGTTGCGCAGCGTGAATACCTCGAGGAAGGCCACTCCCAACGGAAGCGCCGCCAGGACCGCAGTGGCCTTCGCCGTGCGCGCGGCCTGAACTTCCCGCCAGCCCCACAACAGCCACACGGGGAGCAAAGCGATGCTGTTAACGAACACCAGCCGCGGGATCAGGCTCGACGCGCTCTGGCCGCCGCCGTAACCCCCAAGGCCCCAGGTGTAGCCGCCCAGAGTTTCGAGCAGCGACCTTGATTGGCCGTGGGCGCCGGTCACTTTCGCGCTCACCGAGAAAACCAGGATAATGACGGAAGTCACCGCGGCGGCTCCCGCGTAAACCGCGATCTTGCGCCAGTGGACCCGCCGGGCAACCAACCATACGAAAAGCTGAGCGTGGACCAGGGCGATCGTCCAGTTCAGCGCGGAGACGACGGCGGTCAACACCAGCAGCAGCCCGTAATGTTTCCACCGCAACTGTGGCCGATCCAGGGTCCAGCCTGCCAGCGCCGCATAGATGATCCCGCACAGCACAGTGTTGGTGTTGGGATCCAGCACCGCCGGCCAAATCAGGTAACCGGGGCTCAGAATCACCAGGCCCGCGCCCAAGAACGCTAAAGGGCCTCGCCCCAGCAGGTACCAGACGGATGCCAGGACGCCAGCCGCCAGCAGACTGTAAAACGGCAGGGTGTGCGAGCCCGCCCAGAAAAACAAACGTTTGACTGCCAACACCGGGTAGAGGCTCATCGGCTGGTGTCCTCGATAAACGTCGGGGGCTTCTAACCCGCGATAGCCGCCCGGGTTCACCACCATCTGCCCGTGCGTGGCTGACAACCCGAAAACCTCCCAGTTGCGCACCACGTTATGCGGCCAGCCGATTCCCAGATCGTCATCAACCAGCCACTGCAATACACCATTGCCAACGAGCAGGAGCACAACGGTGAGCGCGATTATTAGGCCCCGCTGCTTCATAACGCGCCCTTGTGCCCCCGTGTCTGCATATTTTCATCAGGTGTATTTTTGACCTAAATAATTGACCAAGCACCGGCCGGGATGTCGAGGGAAAATCGGGCCGACGCCAACCGGCGCTGGAGCCCGCATCAGCCTGTCGGCGTCGATCACGTTGGCCCAGGACGCCAACGGCGTCGATCATACCAGCCCAGGGCAACGCCCTGGGTTCACCGCCCCAAAGAACCATCCCGAGCGCTGAAGGCGCGACTCATCGTTCTTCGCCCCAAGCCAACGGCCTGTTTCATACCTCCGTCAATCCCACACATACCGCTCGTCGAACTCCACGTGGTATTTGGCGAGAAGTCCACGGTACTCCTCCTGGAACGTCTGCGTGCGATGATGCTGCTCCAGGTGATCGATATAGCGCACCAAATCTTGTAACTGGCTCCACCCGACGGAAAAATCGCCGTAGCCACCCTGCCAGAAGAATCCGCCGTATTGGGTGCCCTGCCGCTTGATCCAAGCAGAGGAGGTTTTCTTGATCTTTTCCAAGAGCTCCGCCTGGCTGATTGTGCGGGCCAATCGCGCGGCAATGTGGACATGGTCGGCGGTCCCGCCAACACGGTAAGCCTGGCAATCGCAATCCCGGCAAACGGTGGCCAAATAGGCGTGCATGCGCGGGCGGACTTCCGAATCCAGCCAAGGACGGCGCTCTTTGGTGCTAAAGACCATGTGGAGGAGAACTTGGCTGAGCGATTGAGGCATAGCTGGTTGCGGGGTTGGTTTGAACAGCCCGAAATGACTCTATGAGGCAGGCCGTTGGCCTGCAATAGAAAACGGGGCGGTGAACCCAGGGCGTTGCCCTGGGCTGGTATGACTGACGCCGTTGGCGTCGTTTGCCGGTTGATTGACGCCGTTGGCGTCCTTTGTCGAGATGACTGATACACCGGGAAGACACTCCTGGCCGGCCGAACATGCCCCTTCCGCCTGCTTGTAGCCGATTTCCTTACATCACTTTCCACCTTTTCCTGACAAGACAATAAGCTGTTCGGGTGCTATGACCTGTATGTGCGGAAACCTCTTACTGATGAAGCAAAGCTTCTGACAGTGTTCCGCCGCAAAACGCCTATGAACCGCTGGCTCAAGTCCGCTTACTTGACGGCCCTGGCGCTTCTGCTTGTTCCGGGAGCGCTCCACGGCCAAAACCTGCAAATGCTCACTACTATTGACCCGACGCAAGTGCCAGCCGGAGCCGGGGGGGATTCCTGCACCCCGCTGCTCACTCCGGACGGCCGTTTTGTCGTGTTCGCCAGCACGGCCAGGAATCTTTTGCTGAACAGCGCGGGCGCGCCTTTGCCGCAGCGTTTTCCCGCGAGCCTTGATATCTACCTGCGAGACCGCCTCTATCAGACCAACGCCCTGGTAAGCCTCAACACCGCGGGCCTGGCCGGTGGTAACGGGGACTCGTTTCCCATGGCTGTCTCGCCGGACGGCCGCTACGTGTTATTCCAAAGCGACGCCAGCGATTTGGTGGCCGGCGACACCAACAACGCCGCCGACATATTCATCAGAGACCTGGCGGCGGGCACGACGGTGCTCGTCAGCGTCGGCATTGATGGCGCTGCGGGCAACGGCGATTCACGCAGTCCCGCCATAACGCCTGATGGTCACTTTGTCGCCTTTGTGAGTGCGGCCGGCAACCTGGTTCCAGGGGACACCAACCGTATCGCCGATGTTTTTGTGCGGGACCTCATCTCTGGAGCCACTGTCCTGGCGAGTGTTGGAGCGACCTCCGCCGTGCCGAACGCCTGCAGCTCTGAAGCACCTGTTATCACCGCCGATGGCCGGTTTGTGGCGTTCTATAGTACGGCCAGCAACCTCGTCGACGTGGTCACCGGTTTCAGCGATATCTACATCCGTGACCTGTTCTCGAACATCACCGTCCAGGCCAGCTCCTACGCGCATGTCGCTATCCCCTCCAACAACGTTGTCTGCTTCAACCACGTCTTCAGCGCCGATGGTCGTTTTCTGGCCTATGAAGCCGCAGCCGCGATCACGGCGTCCGCCGGCACCGTTTTCCGCTACAATATCGGGTCGGGCACCACGGATGTGGTGGCCACCAACGCCACCGTCCCGCGCGGCCCCTTCGACAGCCTGCACAGTCTGGATATCAACGCTGACGGATCGTTCATCGCCTTCGTTGCGAACTACAACGCGACCAACAGCAGCGCAACTTGTGTCAGGCGATGGGACGCCCAATCCGGCGATTCCGTCCTGGTGAGCGGCGACCCAGGGGATGAAGGGATCCTGACAAACAGTATCTGTTTTTCGCCTGCCCTTGACGCGGCTGGACGCTACGTCGCATTCCTGAGCACGACAAACGGCGCCCCGAGCACGCTCACAAACCTGGTGCCTACCGATGAGTTCCATATCTATTTGCACGACACGCAGAGCGGAAGCCGGGTTTTGATCGATGCCGGTCCAAATGGCGCGCCATCCAACTCCAGCCCGGCCACCGGGCCGCGGCTCAGCCCCGACGGACGCTTTGTTGCTTTCGAGGTGCCGGTCTGGGAGCTGGCTTCAAATGCCCTCAGCGCCGAGTTCAACGTGTTCTTCAAAGATCTGCAAACGGGCGTCGTGGAATTGATTTCCGCGCACGACCCGACCCTGCCCACGAGCACCCCGAACGGACGCTCTTCGATTACTCAAACTTCGATCAGTGCCGATGGCCGTTACGTCGCATTCGCCAGCGAAGCCGATAACCTCGTCTCAGGCGATACGAATAGGTTTTCCGACGTGTTCGTGCGCGACCTGGCCACGGGGATAACACGGCTCGTGAGCGTGAGTACCAATGGCGCCAGCGGCGATGGGTTTTCCGGTGAGCCATCAATCAGCGCCGATGGCCGGTTCATCGCCTTCACGAGCGCGATGTACAAACGTGTGGAGGGAGGCGTCAGGCGCTCTCGCGATGTCTTCATACGCGACCTGCAGGCCGGCACCACCACGCTCGTCAGCGTCAACGCCAGCGGCACGGCCCCGGGATGGGGCCCTGCGTATTCCCCCACACTCAGTTCTGATGCCCGGTTCGTCCTGTTCCGCAGCACGGCGATCGATTTGGCTCCTGGGTTCCTGAGTTCTTGGAGCGAAAACCTCTTCATCCGTGACCTGCAGGCCCGGACGAACTACGCGCTCACTTTGCAGGCGGGAGCCGGGATTCCTCAATATCCGATTCGCCCGGGTGGGTTGGCTACGGCGGCGATGACTCCGGACGCCCGGCTGGTGGCGGTGGCCGATCAACCGGGGGCGCTCGCCGGCAAGTTCTATATTTGGGATTCGCTTGCCGCTACCTGGATCTACACGAATGTGAGCGTTGGCACCATCATGCTGGTGGCCATAAGTCCGGACGGCAACCGGCTGGCTTATTGGGTGGGCTCCGCCCAACCGCAATTGTATGTTGCGGATCGCAGGTCTGGAGCCAAGTGGGCTCTCACTCAAGGGACGGTGCGGACCGCTTCGGCGGAACTGCGGTTTAGCGGCAACAGCCAGGTGCTCGCCTATAACTACGGCTCAGCGTCCGGCCCGAGCCAGGTTTACTGCTATGATTTCCAGACCGGCACCAGTCTATTGGTGAGCACCGCGTACGGCACCGGGCAACCAGCCGCCGGTGCTTCCGATTCGCCGGCCGTAAGCGCGGACGGCCGATTCATCGCCTATCGCAGCGCCGCCGAAAATATCGTGCCGGGCGACCTCAACGGTCAGCCCGATATCTTCGTTTACGACCGACAAACTGGAGCCAACACGCTCTTGAGCACGGGCAACTCAGCATTGGGCGGTGGAGACAGCCGCTCGCTTAAACCGGTGTTCAGCGGTGATGGCAGCAGGCTCGTGTTCGAAACGTGGGCGTCGGATCTCGCTCCGCGCGACTTCAACCACAACAGAGATCTTCTGGCATATACGTTTCTCACCCTGGTGTTGCTGCCGGGCAGCGACTCCAACCCGCATCCAGTCCTCTCCTGGCCGCTGACGCCGGGGAGCGGCTACACCGTCCAATACAAAGACAGCCTGGGCGAAGCTGCCTGGCAGGATTTGGCCGGCAGCGTCACTAACTCCGGTATGAAGGCGTTCCTCGAGGATGCGTCTCCGTCACCGGCTCATCGCGTCTATAGAGTGAAATCGTTTTAACCATCGCCAAGCCCCATGAACAATCAATCAAGAACTACCGACTTCTCTCACGCGGGTATATCTCGCCACGCGGGCCAGCGCCGTTTTCAGGCCGCGCATAACCGCCGGGCCGCCTTCACCCTCATCGAGTTGGCAGTAGTGTTTGCCGTGCTGGCAATACTCTGCTGTGTTTTGGCTCCGGCATTATGCCGCACGGCTCCCAACAGCGGCGCGTTCCAGTGTCTCAACAACCTGCGCCAGCTCAGCGCCGCCTGGATCATGTATTCGGACGATAACCGGGGAAAACTGGTACCTAACAGGGATGGAGGAAACGCTGGCCAGAGCAGCGCAGACGCCGCTTGGGTTGCGGGCTGGCTGGATTTCACCAGCAGTCCCGCGAACACCAACACGGCCATGCTTATCAATCATGATCGCTACCCCTACGGCGCCTATCTGGGGCCCTATCTGAAAACCCCGAAGCCGTTCAAATGCCCGGCCGACCTCTCGGCCGTCACCATCGCCGGCCAGAAGTTGCCCAGAGCGCGCAGTGTTTCCATGAACGGCCGCGTGGGCGATATGACCCGCTCATGGCTACAGACGACACGTTTCCTGATGTACAAAACCACGGCCGACCTTTACGACCCCAGTCCGTCGCGGCTGTTCGTTTTCGTTGACGAGCGCGAGGACAGCATCAACGACGGTGTGTTTCAATCGGACCCCGACACCCTGTATCAGTTAGTCGACTATCCCGCCTCATATCACAACGGTGCGGGAGCATTCGGCTTTGCCGACGGCCACGGTGAAATCCATGCCTGGCGCGACCGCAGGACTATGCCTGCGCTCGTGCCGGGCCAGCTCCTGCCTCTGAATGTTAACATTTCCGGCGATCGCGATGTTCTATGGCTCCAGCAACATTGCACTAACTGGAGGTGGAACTGACCAATCGGATTTCTTCCCGCTGAGATAAATGCCGTCGCTGAGCACATGGCGGAAGGCACGGATGACTCTGTTGGCGGCTTCCTGCCTGGTTTAGTAGCCGAACGCCGGTTGGCCGGTTTTTGCGTCCACGTAGCCAACCCGGCTTAAATACCAGGCAAAGTCGGTCCGGCCCGGGCCGTCAAAGGGTTTTGTGGCCGGGTAACTGAATTGCACCCGATACCAGGAGGTTGGGCTTTGCCATCGGTTCAGGCTGGCGTGCCCGTCGGCAAAGCCGAACGAGCAGCCGCCATTATGGAAAGAGCCGGGGATGTCCTGCCAGCTCGACGCCGAAGGGTTATTGACGAAATACCCGTCGTTGATGGAATCGGGGTGCTCTTCTATGAACACCAAGGTTTTCATCGGCTTGCGTACGCTGGTTCTTTTCAGGTATTGCGCGTATTGAGGGAACGCCCAGTTCAGGCCATTGGCAGTCGTATCCAAGCCGGTGCTGAAGCGGCCGAAGACGGAGTTCATTGACACGCTTCTCAACCGGGTTGGCCAACCGCCCGCAACCTGGACCGGACTGAGGTATTTGTCAGACGGACACCGATAAGCATCGACAGCGCCTCCCAGGTACGGGCCAAACACGCTGTTGGTCACCCACGCGATGTTTGTGTTGCTGCGATCGCTTGTCGCCGCAGTTGCCCCCCACGTCATTACGTTATTGATCCAATTCTCAAACCTCCCTTGCAGAACGCCCACGAGGGTTTCATCCCCTCCAAAGCTATTGGCCACCCGGTCGCTGTAATCCGCCGCGTAGGTATTCCAGGCAGCGGCGAGCTGGCGGAGGTTGTTCTGGCACCGGATGGCCCTGGAATTTGGCTGGTTCTTTGCCAACGTCGGAATGAAGGTCAACGTGATGAAGGCCACCATAACCATCACGGCGGCAAGTTCTATCGCTGTAAATCCGCCATTCCGGCAGCCAGGTCGGCTTTGGGTCCGCTCGAGGCTGGATGGAGGCGGATGGGGTTGTGCTCGGTTCGGCTTCATAATTCGTCAACGTATAAATCCCACCTGCTTGAGTTGTGATTGTACGCAGACTTTAGCTCCTGCGGTGCAGTTCGTCTGTAGGGAAAGGGTGGAAAATGGTGTAAGGAATTCGGCTACACGGGGCAAGGGCCGGGCAGGGCGCTGACCGTTGGTTTACCGTTGGTTTACCGATTCCGCTCCCGGTTCCACTGGATCGCCAGTTTGAGCAACGCACTGGAGGTGTCGATGTTCAGCTTCTGCCTGATACGGGCGCGGTAGGTATCGACGGTTTTGGTGTCAATGTGCAACTGCTGGGCGATTTCCCGTGTGCTGAGTCCCTGGCCGGTCATTTCAAACACCTCGAGCTCGCGCTCGGCGAGCAGGTCGGCAATCGAGCCCGTGCCGCTTTCGGGCTGGCCGGAGCGCCGGGCCAGGATGGCCGCCGACATTCTTTCATTGAGATAGATCCCGCCTCCGAGCACATGCCGGATGGCGTGGATCACTTTGTTGGTGGCCTCCTGTTTGGTGATGTAGCCCTGTGCGCCTGCGTGAAGCACCCGCTCGGCGTAGAGATTTTCATCGTGCATCGAGACCACGAGGATCAGCACCTGGGGCCAGCGGGCGTGGATGTCCTTGAGAAGTTCCAGGCCGCTCGAACTCTTCAGTGTGAGGTCCAGCACTACCAGGTCGGGGTTTGTGGATTCGATGACGCGCAAGGCCGCCACGCGGTCGTCGGCCTGGCCGCACACCGCCAGCCCGCTTTCGCGGTTGATGCTCTCGGCCAATCCCTCGCGCACGGCCGGATGATCGTCTACCAGGACAATGCGCGCCGGGTTCAGTTTTCGAATCGGTTCTCGTTCATTCATATTAACGAAAGGTCCTCGTGGCCCGGCGCGCGGACTTCAGTCCGCAGCAATGAACAGTTGTTCAGCGGTGAACACATACGGGAGCGCACGGCCATTGGACATTGCTGCGGACTGAAGTCCGCGCGCCGTCGCCAGCCTGCAACCTGTAACATTCAACCTGTAACTCATATCCCTGCGGGCACGCGGCACGAGACTGTGGTTCCGTCCGCATCGCTGTTGACGCGAAGGCGGCCGCCCAGGCTGCGGGCGCGGTAATCCATGATATGCAGCCCCATTCCCGTTCGGGCCTCCGGCGCCGGTTTAAGCCCTTGGCCATCGTCCTGAATCAGCAAATCAATTTCCCGGCCGGATAGCGAAAGCAGCACCACGATTTTGCGGCAGCGGCTGTGCTTGACCGCATTATTAACGGCTTCCTGCGTGATCCGGTAAAGGTGCGTCGCAGTCGTTTCGTCACACCGGAGCTGCCGTTCGCTGGTGACGAACTGACATTCGACTGTATAGCGCTCGGCGGAGGTGCGCACCAGTTCTTCCAGCGCCGGAACGAGCCCTTCGGTCTTGAGCCGGACCGGGTAAAGGCCGCGGCAAACGCGGCGCGATTCGGTAATGGCCTCATCCAGCAGGGCGCAGATCTTCCGGGCGGTGGCTGCGTCGGGGAGCGTTTGGGTCGTGAGCGATTGCTCGAGGGCGTTCGCCTTCAGCGCCGCGCCGATCAACTGCTGGCACAGCCCGTCGTGAACGTCCTGCCCGATGCGCGCCTGTTCGCGGTCGCTGATCTCCAGGATCTGCCGCTGCAGCCGCGAACGCTCGGTGACGTCGATCGCAACGGCGATGAAGCCCGCCGGCTTCCCGTCGCCGGGACCGGGGGTATAGCGGTTTTCGAACAGGTTCGGGCCAAAATCGACAACCGAGCTGAACTCCTCGCCGGCCAGCGCCCGGTCGATGTCGTCCAGGACGACAGGATGCTGCTTGAAGACCTCCGCGACCGGCTGTTTGAGGTGTTCTCCTGGCTTGAAGCCCATCGCGGAAAGCGCCTGTCCGTCTTCGAAGGTGATCGTCCCCCGCGCGTCGGCCGCCAGCAGCGCGATCGGCGCGTTCTTGACGATCGAACGCAAGTGAGCCTCGCTGCGTCGAAGCGACTCTTCGGCGGCGATCCGCGCCACCGCGGCCGAAAACTGCGAAGCGATGACCTCCAGGCCGACCCGCGTTTCGATCGAGATGTCATCCTGGCGGTAGGAGGCGAGCGCAAGCAAGCCCAGCGTCGCGCCTTTGTGCTGCAGCGGGACCAGCACCATCGTCCGCAGGCCTTCGCCGCCCCACGTCGCTTGCGGGGTGCGGAGGATCTCGTCGCCCCGCAGGTACAGCGGCTTGCCCGCGCGGGCGCAACGCGTCTCGGCAGTGTCCGCCCGGTAATGAGCACCGCGCACGAGCATCGATTCCGTCAGCCCGCGGTGCGCCCTCAGCTCCAGTTCCCCGGTCTCCGGTTCCATCAGGTACACCCCGCCGCAGTCGAGGTTTTCGAGTTGCACCACGATTTCGACGAGGCGCGCCAGGGCATATTTCAGGTCCTGCGTCGAGCTCAACGCCACCCCCAGATCACGCTCCGCCTGGAGCAATTGTTGCGTCCGCTTTCGGTCCGTGATGTCTTCGGCAATTCCCACCAACCGGTACACCGCGCCGTTCTCGTTCTTCACTGGAAACGCCCGGTCGCGCACCCAGCGCAAGACCCCGTCCGGCCGCACGACGCGATATTCCTCGTCATACTCGCCCGTGACTTGTTTGTTGCTGATAGCGCGCGTGACCCGCTCCCGATCCTCCGGGTGAACGCGCGCCAGCCAGGTGTCGGGAGCCTCCATCAACGTCGCGCAAGCCTCGCCCCAGAGTTTCTCAAATTCCGGGCTGACATACTCGACCTTCGTCCTGGTTGCGTTGGTGACCCAGAAGACGTCCGCGATATTTTCCGTGACCTGCCTGAACAAGCCCAAAGTCTCGCGCAGGAATTGAGCAATTTCTTTGTGTTTCTCGATTGCCTTTTGCAGCTGGACTGTCTGATCGCGCACCGTCGCTTCCAGGCTGCGCGTTCTTCCGCCGAGCGCAGCCCCCATCTTTCCAAGCCAACGCATGATTTCTCGCATAGGTCGGGCCAGCATAGGTTCCCGCCCGGGCCAGAGGCCCGTCGCCGCATTTGTCCCGGACCGCGCCGCGCTCGTCGGAGCTGAAAACGACGCCTTCCCCTTCACTTCCGCTCTGCGCCCGTTGTCGGGAGCCTAGCAGGCAATCAGGAACCTGCTAAGCCAAAAGTGCGCTTGGAGAAACAAACTTCCCGGGGTCGCAGCCCAAATCCGGGCGCGCAACCTACCGCGGTTTTCGCAAAGGATCAGGGGTCCAGGTGCACTCCGGTCCGAACGCCGGTCGCCGCCGAAAACAGAGTGAAAGGCCGCCTGACTAGGAGGGACCGCCTAATGGGCACGTTGCCGGATCATCTTGATCGCTTCCTGCATTCCCTCCTGCGCGAAGCAGGACAAATTCTCGCCGATACCGGTGTTTTCGATAGGAATCGTAAGCCACCACGCCCGTGGCGCGTGCCCGAACACATCGCGCGCCAGCGCCAGCAGCGTGCGCGGGTCCGCCGCGTGCGCCATCACTTGCGACGACTCCGCGGGCGCCAATGGACGCAACTGCACCTCACGCGGCGCGTCGAGCGCGGCGTCCACGAAGATTACCGCTCCCGCTCGCGCGATGGGGTCGGCCAGCTCGGGGGTCAGCAGGGCGCAGACGAGGGTTTGGACACTTGGGAGGTTCAGCGCAGCGACGGCTTCGACCACCCGCGGCCCGACGCCATCATCGCTGCGCAGCGTGTTGCCGTAACCGATGATCAGCAGCGGCAGCAGGGGTGAGGCGGGAGCCGGCATGATTAAAATCCGAAATCCGAAGGCCGAAGTCCGAAAGAAATCCGAAGGCCGAAGGCTTGAGAGGTCTCAGGTTGCAGGTTGAAAGTTGCAGGTCGGGATTTGCAGCCGTCCGGGCAACCTGGAACCTGCAACCTGGAACATGCAACGTTCACCAAGCGGTTGCGGTCATCCACGCATCACTTCCTTCACCACGCGGCCGTCCGGCGCGATAAGCCGGAGGTGCAACGGCATTTGGCCGACGGCGTGAGTCGAGCAGCTCAGGCACGGGTCATAGCACCGAATGCCGTGTTCGATGCGGTTGAGGACCGGTTCGGGAATATTCTCGCCGCGGATGTAATGCCGCGCGATCTGGGCAACGGTGCGGTTCATCGCGAGGTTGTTCTGGCCGGTGGCGACGATGAGGTTCACCTTCTTGAGCAGGCCGTCCCGGTCCACCGTGTAATCATGGAAGAGCGTGCCGCGCGGCGCTTCGCTCACTCCCACGCCCCGCAAACTGTTGATGCCCGCATCGGCCCGCAGTTCCTCGCTCAGCAGGTCCGGATCGTCGAGAGCGATCTCGACGCGCTCGATCGCGGTCAGAATTTCTATCAGGCGCGCGTAATGATAAAGGAACGATGAATTGGCCGCGCCTTTGGCGAGTTTCTTGAATTTCTTGAGTTCGGCGTCGGCTTTGAGAGTGCCCATTTGTTCGGCGACATTCAGCCGCGCGAGCGGCCCCACCCGATACATTCCGTCCGGGAACCCGAGCGGCAGGTAATAGGGCGACTTCAGGTACGAGGTGGTTTGGACGGCTTCGCCGATGTACTCGTAGTATTTCTGCGGATCGAGCTGGTCGGCGATGATGCTGCCGCTGCTGTCGGTGAACCGGAGCTTGCCGCCGTGGTGCTCCCAGGTGCCGTCCGGCTCGACCAGGCCCATGAACAGCGACTGAAAATTGCCGAAGATCTGGATCTCGCGCTTGTGCGTGTCCAATGTCTTTTTGAACACCTCGAAGGCGGTCTTCGTGGTTGCGTAAGCTTCGGGCAGCCACGCGCGGATCTTGGCGACGCCTGCTTCGGTCAGGGGCTCGCGCACGCCGCCCGGCACCGCCCACGCGGGATGGATCTTTTTGCCCCCCAGCAACTCGATGATCTCCTGCCCGAATTGCCGCAGCCGGATTCCGGAGCGGGCGAGGTCGGCGTTCGAGGCAATGAGGCCAAAAACGTTGCGCTTGGCCGGCGCGGTGTCCCACCCCAGCAAAAAATCGGGAGCGCTGAGATGGAAAAAGCTCAACGCGTGGCTCTGGATGATCTGGCCGAGATTCATCAGGCGGCGAAGCTTGTCGGCCGCGGGCGGGATGTTGACCGCCATGATGGCGTCGCCGGCCTTGGCCGAAGCCAGCAGGTGGCTGACGGGACAAATGCCGCAGATCCGCGGAGTGATGCCGGGCATTTCCGAAAAGGGGCGGCCCTCGCAGAACTTCTCGAAGCCGCGGAATTCCACGACGTGGAACTCGGCGTCCGATACGTTGCCGGAATCATCGATGAAAATGCTGATTTTGGCGTGGCCCTCGATGCGGGTCACCGGGTCGATGACGATGCGTTTAGACATGACGAGAAACGGTAAAGATTGGCGAACGGGTGTGGACAAAATCCGAAGCCCGAAATCCGAGATCCGAAAGAAATCCGAAGGCCGAAATCCGAAGCAAAGAGCCCAGCCGCCAAACAGCCCAGGCGGCGCAGAAAGAGGAAGTATCTTTTTGTGCCGTGGGCGCATTATTGCGGCTCCCTCGGCCTTCGGATTTCGGACTTCTTTCGGATCTCGGATTTCGGATTTCGGATTTCATTTCCGCGGTCTCACCCAAATTTCAATTGCGCTCCTTCGAGCACCGGTTCCTTCC
>DATDCV010000656.1:0-3834 GCA_036524155.1 Verrucomicrobiia bacterium | reverse complement strand
TCTCCCCCAGAGGCGGAGAGGGGAACCACGCGCCCCGGCTGCTCCCTCTCCCCCGCGAATCCGCGGATTGGCGGGGAGGGCCGGGCAGAGGAGGCCCACGCGATCAGGTTCACGAGGAGCAAAGGAGGAGTTTCCTTCGCCTCTGCCGGGCTGAGGCCCGGAAGCTACACCGGCTTTACGCTCATCGAACTCGCGGTGGTGCTGGTCCTGGTGAGCCTTATTGCTCTTGTTCTCACCCCGGCGCTCGCCCGCACCCGGCCGGTGAATAACGCCACTCAATGTCTCAACAATTACCGGCAGCTCGGCATGGCGTGGCGAATGTATGGGGAGGACAACAACGGTCGGCTGGCCTATAACCACGACGGAGGCAATGTGGGCAAAGCTCCCGGAAGCGAGAACTGGGCGGGCGGCTGGATGGACTTCTCCTCCAGTTCGGACAACACCAACACAGCGTTGCTGATTAACCACGAACGGTATCCTTACTCGGCGTTTTTCGGGTCTTACCTGGCAAGCTATCGCCCCTTTAAATGCCCGGCTGATAAACTGACGGTAAACATCGCGGGGCAGCGCTTGCCCCGGGTGCGTAGCGTGTCAATGAACAGCCGGGTCGGAGAGGGAGGACGGTCCTGGACCACCCCGTCTGCCTATCGATTGTACCCGAATCTGCGTGGAGTTTTCCCGCCCGCCCCAGCTCAGCTTTTTGTGCTGTTGGATGAGCATGAAGCGAGCATTAACGATAGCGTCTTTTTCGTAGACCCCGATACGCAATGGCGATTGATAGATTTCCCGGCCAGCTATCATAACGGGGGCGCTGGCTTCGCTTTTGCGGATGGGCATTCGGAAATTCACCGTTGGCACGATGGCCGGACGATGCCCGTGCTCAGTCCTGGGCAGTTGCTGCCGCTCAACGGCCCTATGCCGGGCAGTGTGGACATCCAATGGCTGCAGCAGCATGTGGCGGCGAGAAATTGACCGGTCCTTGAATAGGCTTATAAAGCTCATGAAGTCACTGACAGGATCGCCCAACTGCCTATATCCGAAAATCTGTCAATTTCGCTCAGGTTTTATGCCGGAACTGATAGGGACGCGTTCCACCGCGTCCCATTCTTTTCCCCAAGCCACTCGACGGACGCGGTGGAACGCGTCCCTACCAGTTAGGTTGCGGCTTGGCCGCGGTGTAGCAATGTCACGCGCCACCTGGCGGACAGGAGGCTGGACCTTGTTGGAGTTGGCAGTCGTTGCGGGCGTGCTCGCTTTTCTGGGGCTGGTTCTTGCGCCCGGGTTGGCCCGCACCAATCCGGCCGCCGCCAAGGGCGCTCAGTGCGCCCGGAATCTCTACACGCTCACCTCCGCCTGGAGAATGTACGCGGACGAAAATGCTGATGTCCTGGTGGCCTCCGGCTCGGGCTTGGTCGGACGCCCGGTATGGGTTACTTTCGGAGTTGAGTCAAATCCGTTTGCGTTACTCAAATCATCGCCTCTATGGACCCACGTTGGACAAAATCTATCCACATTCAGGTGCCCTGCGGACGCAGCGAAGGTGCTGATCTCAGGCACGGCATTCCCGAGCCCGCGTAGCTACTCGATGAGTCATGTGTTCGGCAACGGGGCATGGCTCGACAAGTCCTTCAACCCGAACCAGACCGTGTGGCGAACCTACGCCCGCGCCGCCGAGGTGGTCATTCCGGCCCGCACCTTTGTCTTCCTGGACGAGCATCCCGACAGCATCAACGACGGCTCCTTTGCCAATGCCTGCACGGGAGCGCAACCGACGGACCCGCCTTCGAGTGCGTGGATCATCGATTTTCCCGCCAACTACCATAACGGCGGGTGCAACCTGTCCTTTGCCGATGGCCATGTGGAAACGCACGCATGGACCGGCGCGAAGATAAGAAACGCGCCGATCAATTACACCGGAAACCTCCTTCTGAACGTGCCGGCTGAGTCCTCGTATTTAGACATTCGATGGCTGGCCTCGCGAACGACAGTAAGACGATGAAAACGAAGTTCAAAACTGGTTTTACCCTTATCGAGCTCGTGGTCGTCCTCGCGGTCCTGGTTCTGTTGGGGATTGTTTTCTCACCAACACTGGCCCGCACGAGCCCGAACACCAAATCCGTGCAATGCCTCAACAATCACCGGCAACTCTGCAACGCGTGGCGGATGTATGCTGCTGACAGTGGCGATGCAATAGTATACGCCAGCAACGATGGTACCGGGACCAGCAACCCTTTGAACCAGTATGCCTGGGTGCAAGATCATCAGGATTTCAACCCGAGCAATCCTGGTAATTGGGATCCGAGTTACCTCAAGCGCAGTCCGCTCTGGCCGTACTGCGGAGAGAATACAGCTATCTGGAAATGCCCGGCCGATCAATCTTTTCTGCTTGTCAGCGGAGTGCCAAAGCCACGGATCAGGAGTTTTTCCATGAATCTCTACCTGGGCGGCTTTGCGGGAACCGACGGGGGTTGGCCCTTCGCAAGACCGTTTAGGATCTTCCTTAAGGCGGCCGAACTGAGCGCCCTGGCACCCTCCAGCGCCTTCGTGTTCTTGGACTTTCGGCCGGATTTCGTTAATTGGGGCAACTTTCTAACCGATATGACGGGGTACCTTCCCACTGCCCCCTCACTGTATCAGCTTACAGATTTGCCGGCCTATTCGCACAATGGAGCCTGCGGGTTTTCCTTCGCCGACGCTCACGGAGAAATGAAACGCTGGCGAGACGGCCGCACGATGCCGCCCCTTTATTCCAATGTTCCTAGTCCTTATCGTTGTCCCAACAATCCCGACGTGGCCTGGCTCCAGGACCACGCGACCCGGCCGAAGTAACTCAACGATATTGCGCCCGCCTCAGGCCAAGGCCACGCCAGAAGCCCTGGCACCACGACTATCCGGGCGCCCTGCTCAAGGCGTGCCGACGCGATAAAAGCGTTGGGCATTTGTGGCCGTGCAGTCCATCAGGGTGCCGCGGCCGTCAGCGGCGACGGTGTTGGTGGCCAGCGTGATCCAGGGGCTGCTGGTCAGGTTGGTTGCGAATTGGACAAGGTACTGGGCGTTGGGGACACCCACGTAGTTGAGCGTGTTGGTACCCGGTCCGGGGACACCTTCCCGGATCCGCAGCCAGTCGCCGGGGATGGCGATGGCTCTGGCCATAAAACCCGAAACCTTTCCGCCCGCCGCGGTGAAGTCGCCGCCTGCATAGAGCTCCGGGCCCAAGACCGCCAGCGCATTCACTCGGTTATCCATGCCCGAGCCCAAAGGCGACCAGGCGCTGCCGTTCCATTTGGCGATGTAGTTCGCCGCTCTACCGCCTGCCTCGGTGAACCAGCCCCCTGCATAGAGGTCGGGGCCCGACACCGCTAAGGCATACACATACGGAGGATACGGAGGGGAGCCTCCCATCCCTGAGCCCAAGGCCGACCAGGCACTCCCGTCCCATTTGGCGATGTAGTTCACCACCCTGCCGCCCGCATTGGTGAAAAAGCCTCCCGCGTATAAGCAGGAGCCCGAAACCGCCAGCGCATTCACACACGAGTCCATCCCCAAGCCCAAGGGCGACCAGGCGCTGCCATCCCATTTGGCAATGTAGTTAGCCGGGCTGCCGCCCGCCGTGGTGAACAGGCCCCCAGCATACAGATCCGTGCCCGAAACCGCCAACGCAAGCACCCGGCCGCTTATCCCTGAGCCCAAGGCTGACCAGGCGCTGCCGTTCCACATGGCAATGTTGTTAGCCGCGTTGCCCCCCGCACCAGTGAACCAACCCCCCGCATACAGATTGGAGCCCGAAACCGCCAGCGCACCGACATGGGAGCCGTCTATCCCCAATCCTAAAGG
>DATDCV010000655.1:0-1908 GCA_036524155.1 Verrucomicrobiia bacterium | reverse complement strand
TGAATCCTTCCAGACAGGGCCGCCAGCGGCAAGCGGCAAGTTTTCCAAGCGGTTTTGGAGGCAGTCACGAGGCCGAAGGCTTTTCTGTCATCGTTAATCCAGAATCGCTGGGAGAGGTAGAAATATTTGTCGAGGTCGGGTATAAAATTACTTTTATTTGGTGGAGTTAGCTGGAGTTAGGCGGCGTTAGGTGGAGTTAGCTGGAGCTGAGGAGTTGTTGGCGACCATCACATGAGGTTGAGTTTACGGTTAAGTTCGGCCACAGCCGATTCAGTGAGGCCCACAGGGTTGGGGGCAATGGCGGGGTAGTTTTGGGTTTCGGATGAGGATTTGCCGAGGCGTTCGGCTTCGTCGGCGAGGAAGCGCTGGCATTTGAGGCCGGCGGCGGTGATGCGGGGGCGGTAGCGGGGTTGGGCGCGGGTTCGGGGAGGTATTCGAGAGAGTTCATAATTCAATTTTTTGGTGGAATTGTAGCGAGGGGGGTTGGACACCTAGTACAACGTTTCATTAAAGCGTTTACACATCACCGACCAAGAGATCGAGCTTCTTCCAGCGATGCACGACTGGGGCCGCATTGATTTCGGCGATCCCCCGGAGGATTCTCTCCTTAAGTTCGGCTTTGGATTTGACCCGGATCTGTCTGAGGAAGGTATGCGCCATTTTTCCGAAGAGCGTTTCCACCAAGTTGAGCCATGAGCCGTGCTTGGGCGTGTGAACATACGTAAAGCGGTTGGGCCGTGTCGCCAAATAAGCGCGCGTTTCCTTGGAGATGTGCGCCGAATGGTTATCCAGGATAACCCGAATCGTTGCCTCGCTCGGATAATGGGCATCCAGGTCTTTGAGCAGGGTGACAAACTCCCGGCTGCGATGTCGCTCCTCCACCCGCGCTATCACGTGCCCGTCATGCAAATCCAGCGATGCCAGGATCGAGAGCGTCCCGTGCCGTTTGTACTCATGGTCCCGACCAATCTTGGCGTGCTTCCCCGGCACCGGCGGCAAATCTGGCGCGGTGTTCTCAATGGCCTGCACCCCCGGCTTTTCATCGATCGATACAGTGATGAGGCCGGGCGCAAGTCCAGCGGAAGTCCCCGCCGCTTGGTTCTGCACCGCCACTTCCTGGTAAACCAGAAGCACTTCCTTCATCTTGCGCTCAAATTCCGGGTCGCGTCGTTCCAAGTAATACTTCACTTTATGCGGCTGCAAATGCTGCTCGTCGAGAATTCTCTGCACCGTGGCTTTGGCCGCCTGCGCCAGGCTCGGATGGCCAGCAGCCTGTGCGTGTTGGCGCACATGAACCGCCAGCGATTTGCGTGTCCACAATTCGGCGGCGTAGCCAAGGTCTTTGGGTTTGGTGCAAGCCAGATGCACCACCCACGCCTTGTCCGCGCCGGTGATAACGGGTTCTTTGGGACGGTGAAACGCGTCTTTGAGTCCGGCTTCGATACCCATCTCCAAAGCCTTGTGCAGACAGTGATAAATGGTGACCCTGCTGATCCCGAGCGACCCCTGGATCGCCGAAGGGCTTTTCCCCGCGCGGTATTGCAAAAGAATCCGCGCCCGTTCGACCTCGCGCACGGGGGCCACGCGCGAAGCCTGCAAAGTCTCAAGTCGGTGGACTTCCTCAGCGGTCAGGACCAACGCTGGGAGCTTAGATTTCCCGGCCATGCTCCCAACGGTAGCACCTTAGGCCGCTTCTGTAAATGTTTTAATGAAACGTTGTACTAGGTCCCAACGCGGCAACTGTGCCATCGCTCCGCAGAAAGAGAACGGCAGAGTCTCCTGCCGAAATCGCCACCAAGTTGCTCAGGCCAGCCGGCACAGTCGTGGATTCCCCCCAGGAAACCGCAGTGCTGTCGGCCTTCAGTGCCAGGCAACGATATCCGCCGGCGGAAATAGCCGTGACATTAG
>DATDCV010000654.1:0-36340 GCA_036524155.1 Verrucomicrobiia bacterium | reverse complement strand
TGGCTGAAGGTGCCGCGTTCGCTGTCCTGGCCGGTCAGACGGATGCGCACCCCCGCGCACGCCAGACTCGCGAAAGCCAGCGACTCCGCCGCCGACCAATCCAAAGGCGCCGCCCCGGCCGCCATGCTTTCGCGTCCAAGCAACAATTTCTTAATCTTCGGGTGCGCATGAAAATCAGCGGGCAGCTTCGTCTGCGCTTGGAGCCACGCGGCGAGTTTCTCGCGCGCCACACCCGTCCGGGCTTCCTCGCCGGCCGGCTCCGGGCCGCCCTGGTATCCGGCCCATACGCCGCGCAGATGGTCGGGCGGTCCACCGGGCTTCGACTGGGACTCGGAAAGCTCCTTCTCGAGCAACTCCCGGCGGTGCATCGCGATTGCATCGGCGTCTTCCCGGGTGACGCCGCCCAGCTTGAGCAAATGCTCGAGATAACCTTCGCGGACCGAACTGCGTTTGGCGATCGCCCGGTAGAGCACCGGTTGAGTAAAGGTCGGTTCGTCTCCTTCATTGTGTCCCAGCCGACGATAGGCGTGCAGGTTAAGAATGACATCGCGCTGGAACTCGTAGCGAAAATCCATGCCCAGCCTGACGACCTGCGCGACCGCTTCGGGATCCTCGCCATTGACATGGAAGATCGGGATTTGCAGCATTTTACCGATGTCGGTCGCATACGCGCTGGAACGGCCTTCGATTGGACCGGTGGTAAATCCGATCTGATTGTCGACCACGACGTGCAGGCTGCCGCCAACACCGTACGCGTGCAATTGGCTCAGGTTCAGGGTTTCCTGGACTATTCCCTCCCCCGCAAAGGCGGCGTCGCCGTGGATCAGAAGGGTCATCCCGCGCCGCCGCTCGAGATCGCCCACCCGGTCTTGTTTGGCGCGCACCCGCCCCAGCGCGACCGGATTTACAAACTCGAGGTGGCTGGGATTGAAGCATAGCGACAGGTGGACCTTCGCGCCCTGGCTGGTGACCCAGTCGGTGCTGTGTCCCAGGTGATACTTCACGTCGCCGCGTCCGGAAAAGTTCTTCCAGTCCGTGTCGGCGTACTCGCGGAAGATCTGGCGCGGGCTTTTGCCCATGATATTCGCCAGCACGTTAAGCCGGCCGCGGTGGGCCATCCCGAACACGATCTCCTGGATCCCGTGCTCGCCGGCCTTTTCGATCGCCAGATCCAGCAACGGAATCAGGCTCTCCGAACCGTCGAGCGAAAAAGTTTTGGCGCCTGGAAATTTCCGGCGAATGAACTCTTCGAACGTCACCGCGTCCGTCAGCCGGGTCAGGATCCGCAACTGTTCTTCCCGGGTAAGCTGCAGGTGGTTCTGGGTGGCTTCCATGCGCCGTTGCAGCCACCGACGAACGCTCAGGTCGTCGATGTGCATGTACTGGACGCCGATCGATCGGCAATACGTGTTGCGCAGCCTTTCCAGCAACTTGCCGAGGGTCAACGGCCCGTCGTATTGGAACGTCTCGCTATATACCGGCAGGTCCATGTCGGCCTCGGTAAACCCGAAAAACCCCGGTGTGAGCTCGGGGGGCACGGGCCGTGGCAGGCCGAGCGGATCGACCTGCGCGATGCGGTGGCCGCGCACCCGGTACAGCCGGGTCAGCAGGTACACCCGGTCCTGCATCGCGGCGATCTCGGCGTCCGCCATCGGAGCGGATAGCCGCTGCTTCCGTGGCGCCGGGGGATTGAAAATGCTGGAAGGCCGGAACGAGGGTCCGAAGCGCGGCTTCGGAAACCGGAATTCGCCCTCGGCTATCCCGGAGAAATAATCCCGCCAATCGGCCGGCACCGAGGCGGGCTCGCGCAGGTAGTCCTCGTAAAGCCCCTCCACGAACGCAAGATTCGCCGCGCCGGGTAATCCTTCAGCTCCATTTCCGTTCTTTGTCGCCATCGTGCAGTTTCCAACTGTCCTTGTCAGATCGGTTGAAGCGGGCCCGGAATGCCGGTCCCCTCACCCTTTGGTCTTTGGTTTCACTTGCAGCGTCGAGATCACCTCACGCACGCCGCCTGTGTCCATCGCCACCAGCATCGCCTTGCTGATCTGCTCGGTCGAGGATACGAAACCAGAGAGGGTTACGACTCCAGCCGTGGTGTTAACCGAGATGCTCATCCCGGAGAGATCGGGATTGGCGACCAGCTTGGCTTTAATCGCCGTCGTAATCCGGGCATCTGCGGTTGCGTCGGCAATGGCCTGACCGGCCTCGCGCGCCTTCCGCCGCACCACCTGGCCTGTCCGGGCCAGCTCGTCCTTGATGTCATTGGTGCGGAGGTTCAACGCGTGCAGTTTTTCCTCCACCAAATCGCGGGTAGCCGTCGCCGCATTCTGGATTTGCTCCCCAGCCGATTTGGCCTGCGACCGGCCGTGGCTGGTATTGAAATACCACAGGCCCGCCGCGCCGACAATGATGCCAACAATTAGTGCCAGGAAAATTCTCACGCGATCACCTGGGTTCAACTTAGCGGCCCTTCCAGCCAAGTCAAATGTGGACCCGTGGCGGGAATGTGCTTTCCATGCGCCGGAGGCGCTGGCACTTTGTGTCATAATTGAATATTGCGCTCCTCCTGCGACGTGCTGTCAGCCGCGGTGCCCTCGTCGGCTCCCTTATCCTCTCTTCCGGAGGCGTATTCGCTGAGGACACCAACCATAGCCGGTTCGGATTCAGCGGCCCCGAGATTTTCCCTATCGAAAATCAGATGTCGCAACTCCGCGTCGCGGACTTGGATGGGGACGGGCTGAACGACTTGGTCATCGTGAACAACGCGCGATCGAAGATTAACCTTCTCTACAACCAGACGGGCAGGAAAGCTTCTGCCCTCCTGCGGCCAGGCGGCAAACGCGAAATCAACGAACTGCCGCCGGGCGCCCGCTTCCGGATAGAGTCGATTGCCTCGGAAAAACGCATCGCGTCGCTGGCCGTGGCGGATCTCAACGGCGATGGCCGTCCCGATATTGCGTACTATGGTGACCCGAAAGAGCTGATCGTGCTTTACAACCAGGGCACTAACGGCTGGGGCCCGCCTAAACGCTGGCCCATCGAGGATGGTCAGCTCTCGCCCAACGCCCTCGCCACAGGTGATCTAAATGGCGACGGCCGGACCGACCTCGTGCTCCTCGCCGAAAGCTGCGTCTATTTCCTGCCTCAGCAACCAGACCACACTCTCGGCGAGCCGCAGAAAATCGCGCTCTCCGGCAGCCTTAAGTCCGTGCAGGTTGTCGATATCGACGGCGACGGGCGAAGCGATCTGCTGCTGGTCAATTGGGAAGACCGCAATCCCTTCCGTTTCCGGCTGCAGAAAGCCGACGGTCAGCTCGGGCCAGAGCTTTATTTCTCCGCCGCCCCTATCCGTTCCTATTGGGCGGACAATCTCGAGCCCAACGGCAAGACTCAGATTATCACCATTGCGCTTAATTCCGGGCGGGCCGCCGTCTCCGAGTTTGCGAGCAAAGAGGCGGAGTTGCTCTCGGGAAACCTGCGTCAGGGCCAACTGCAAGTGCTCCCGCTGAATCGGACCGACAAGAGCCGCCGGGGTGTGCTCTGGGCCGACATCGACGGCGATGGCCTGGCCGACCTGCTGGTCGCGGAGCCGGAGAACGGGCAGTTGTCGGTTTTCCTTCAGCAGAAAGATGGCAGCCTGGCAACTCCCAGGAGTTTTCCCACTTTGGCCGGGGTGACAGACCTCGCGGTCGCGGACTGGGACGACAACGGTCGACCGGAAATCTTCCTGCTGAGCGCCGACGAAAAACAGGTCGGCGTTACGCGCTTCGACGAGAAACAGCGGCTGCCGTTTCCGACCCTCATCCCGTTGGAGGGCAAGCCGCTTGTTCTGGCGGTGGGCAAACTCCAGTCCGGTACCAAACCGACCCTTGCGGTGATCATCGATCAGGACGGCAGACGCTCGTTGGTTACCCGGTCCGCCGAGGGGAAGATGAAAACGCAGAAGCTCAGCGACAGCTTCAAGGCCAATCCCACTACGATGGCTTTTCACGACGCCGACCAGGACGGCCTGATGGACCTGGTGGCGCTCATACCATACGAAAAAGTGAAAATCCTCCGGCAGGTTCCGGACAAGGATTTTGAAGAGATCGATGTCGCTCCGCCGGGCGGCCAAATCGAGCAGCCATGGCTCAGCGCTGCGGATGTTGACGGTGACCGCAAGCCTGAGCTGCTGCTCACGCAGAAGAATTTTCTCCGGGCCGTCGTGCTTGCGATGGACACCAACGCGCAAAACGCGGCCAACGAACGGGGATGGGTGTTCAAGGTTAAAGAACAGATCAATGGCGCGGCCAGCAACTCGCGGCTGGTGAGCGCCGCGGCTGTGCCAAACGGTACCAACGCCCTCTCATCGTTGTTCCTGCTCGACGCCGAACGCAAAGCCCTGACTCTTTGCGAACGGGATGCCGCCGGGGTGTGGCAAATCATCCGCAATCTGCCGCTGCCGATCTCTGATTTCACCAGTTTGAAACCGGTGGTGCTGGGCGTGAGCAAAGTCAACGCCGTCGCCCTGCTCGGCCTGAACACGGTGGCCTGCCTTCCGCTGGGCGGCCCAGCCTGGGAAATCAAGGAATTGGACAGCTACGAAACTCCCATTAAAGACGGTCGTCTCACGGATGTCATCTCGGGTGATCTCGACAATGACGGCCGCAAGGACCTCGTTTTTCTTGAGACCGCCAAAAACTACCTGGACCTGGTGATCTTCGATGCCAACCACAAACTGATCCCGGCCAACCGCTGGCAGGTCTTTGAAGAGAGGAGCTTCCGCGGCCGGCGCAGCGAGTTTCCTGAGCCGCGTGAGGCCCTCATAGCGGATTTGACCGGGGACGGAAAAAGCGACCTGGTGGTGCTGGTGCACGATCGAATCCTGCTCTATCCGCAGGAGTGAGAGGAAAAATCCTAACCCGGGCGACCGGAACCGAAGCCGGCCGGCAGGGCAGATCGATCCCTTTGTTTCCATCCAAGACTCTACTTCAGTGCCTCGAGGAAGAACTCCATCATCCGGTCGCGATTGAGTGACGTGTGCCCCGCATCCGGTCCGACCTGCAGCTCGAAGCTTTTGCCCGCGCGCTGCAAGGCGCGAACCAGTTGCAGCGCATTTGAGGGATGCACGTTGTCGTCTGCCGTGCCGTAATACAACATCAGCCTGCCCTTCAGTTTGTCCGCGTAGGTCAGCACGCTTACCGCGTCGTAAACGGCCGGATCCGCCTGGGGCAATCCCAGGTAGCGCTCCGTATAAATGGTGTCGTAATTTCGGAAATCAGTGACGGGCGAGCAGGAGCAGGCGGCCTGGAATACCTCCGGATAGCGCAGCAGGCAAAGGAGAGAAGCGGTGCCGCCATACGAGGTGCCGTAGATTCCAACGCGCTTCGGGTCCACGTAGCGACGGCAGGTCAGCGCTCTAACTCCGGCGGCCTGATCATCGATCTCCACCTTGCCCAGGTTTTGGTAGATGGCATCCAGGAACCGTTTGCCGCGGCCGTTCGCGCTTCGCGAATCAAAACTGGCCACCAGGAAACCGAGTTCGGTGAGCGAGTCCGGCATCGTGAACGTCTCGCGGGCGCCAGCCGTCGCCGGCCCCGCATAGACCGACACCAGGAGCGGATATTTCTTGTGGGTCTGAAATCCGGAGGGAAAGTGCAGCATTCCATAGAGGTCGGTCTGACCGTCCGCCGCCTTGAAGGTGAACAGCTCAACAGTTTTCAGACCGAGTTTCTTGAACTTGGTAAGATCCGGTGTGGCCAGCTCCGCCACCAGATTCCCCTTGGAATCAAACAAGCGGGTCACGGCGGGGAGTTCGTGTGTCTGCGCGATGTCGATAAAATGCCGGCCGTCGGGAGCGAAGTCGATGCGATGATGAAGAGCTGGATCTGTCAGCCTGGTGTCACTCTGGCCGTCCAGACTCACTACGTGCAACTGCAGTTTCATTGGGTTTTCACCGCTCCGCGCGGTGTAAAACAACCTTCCCGCCTCCTCGTCCACGAAGGTGATCTCCTCCACCTCGAACGCGTGCTTCGTCAGCGGCATCAGTAACGTGCCGTCCAGGTCATACAGATAATAGTTCTTCCAGCCCGTCCGCTCCGAAGCCCAGATAAACCGGCGTTTGTCCTTAAGGAAGCGCATCTCGGGAGAATTCTCAACCCAGCTCGCCGGCCATTCCTCGCGGACCACGACGCGGCATTTTCCGGTTTCGGGATCGGCGGCGCACAGTTCCATAATCTTCTGCAACCGATCGGTCCGGTGAAACAGCAGTTGCCCGTCTGCGGTCCACGACACGCCGTACACGTAGTAGCCTACGACCGCGTTGTCGAACGGCAGGCCGTCCCGCACATCCACTCTCACGGTTGATTTGGTGCGTACGTTGTAGATCAGCAGGTCCACGACCGGGTTGGTGCACCCGGTTTTTGCGTAGGCCTCGGTGTGCAGCGTGTCCTGGATGTTGGTCTGGTTCAGCGCGAGGTAATAATCCGGCACTTGGCTTTCGTCGAACCGGTAAAACGCGAGCTGTTGCGAGTTGCTCGACCACCACATCGCTGTTGATTGCGCCAACTCCTCCCCGTACACCCAGGTTGCCGTCCCGTTCTTTACCCGTGTTCTTTCGCTCCCGTCAACCGTGACGGCGCTCTCCTTTTCACCCTCCGTTTCAACCAGCCATACATTGCGATCACGATACACCGCCTTGTACTTCTCGTCGGGCGACATGACTGAAGTGAACTGTTTGGCGCGGCCGGGGCTCGGCGGGCGTCGCCGCCGTCCGGGTGGTGCCGACGCCGCTCCGGCGGTTGAGGGTGCGCCGCTCCTGCCGGATTCAGGGGTCACTTCCGTCGCCACTCGCGCGGCGATGTCGTAGCTCAAGCGCTTGCCATCCTTCTGGTACTCGAAGGTTTTTCCGCCGTCCTTCCAAGTGACCGACAACGCGCCTGACTTGACCGCGTCCCCCATCTCTTTGCTCATCTTCTGGTAGCGGTCGTAGCCCGGCATGAGCTTGAGCCGGTCCTGTGCGGGGCAGAGAAACACTGCCCAACCAAAGGCCAACAGCAGAACCCAACGTTGCGCGACAATCATTGCGCCAGCATAAACACGCCACCAGTCAGGCGCAACCGTCTCGAAACAGCCCTGGAGGACTGTGATGCTATTGGCCGAAGGTGAGGCGGTAAACCGTGCCAACGCGGAAGTGGAAATGCGGGTGGCGGTTGGCTACAGTGTCGTGCCTTCGCAAGCCTCTCGACAAATCCAGGATCCGCCCAAGCTCACTCCAGACCCCGGTCGTAAAGGTCGTCTTCATCCAGCCCCAGGTAATGGCCCAGTTCGTGCATATAGGTGGTGCGGATCTCTTCGCGAAAGACCTCCGGATCAGATTCCGACAGTTCCCAGAGGTTTTCCAGGAACAGGATAATCTGCGGGGGCAGCGGCAGGGCGCTGGTCCCTTCATAGGCGTATTCCGGACCGACGAACAGTCCCAGCGTATCCGGCTCGAGGCCGTCGCGGAGCTGGGCCGGGTTTGGCCGCGGCTCGAAGGTCACCGGCAAGGCTCTTGCGCGCTCACACAACGGCGCAGGCAACTCGGCGAGCGTGGCCTCGACCTCCTCTTCCGCAACTGCCTGGAGCCTGTTCCAATCCATTTCCATTCGCGCCGAAACAATGGCGTGTCCCCCAGAGAAAAGCCATGCGGGATTTCGATGATCCCCGCTGGAAGAGCCTGCCGGGCGATGATCGTGTCACGTTTTTTGAAAGAGCCCGAGGAATGACAAAGCTGGCCGCCTACACGAACCCGAGATTGGGGGTGGAGAACCGATTAAGGTTGGGGAACACTGTGCCAAGGTTACCGGAATCGACGCCGAACCAGGTGGCCAGGGTTGCGAAATACTGGTCCACGGCGATAGCCGGGATCCAGCGGCCGGTGCTCGTGTCGTCGGGCCCATTGATGGCGAGCGTGGGGAAGCGGCCGTAGGTGTGCTGGCCCTTGACAGCACCTCCGAGGATGAGGTGATGACTGCCCCAGCCGTGATCGCTGCCCTGGCCGTTGCTGGGAAAGGTGCGGCCGAAATCGCTCGCGGTGAATGCAGTGACGTTGTTGGCGAGACCAAGCTGTTCCATCGCGCGCTGGAAGGCAAACATGCCCTGGCTCAGTTCGGCCAGCAGATTGGCATGAGAGCCAATACTGGTTTGACCAGGCCCGGGTGTCTGGTTCGTGTGCAGGTCGAAACCGCCGATCTGGCAAAAGAAGATCTGCCGTTTCAGGCCGAAGCCGCCGCCGGCGGCGGCACGGTGGCCAGCCTCGATCAGTCGCGCGACCATTCTGAGCTGGGGCCCGAGCGCGGAATTGAAGGTGACCGGGGGGCTGGTATTGGGGGTGGTAATTGTGGCGGGAAACGGAATGGTCCAAAATGACGCGCTGCCAGTTGGCGCGATGGCTGCATTCAGCAGAGTGCCGGTGTCAATTGAGTGCTTTGCCACTTTGGCGTAGCTCTGCTGTTGGAGGTTGTCATAAGGCAAAGCGAGGATGTTCGTGAGGGTCTGCAACCTGGCGCCGCTGACCCCCGAAAGGGCGATCGCTCCCGAGGTGGAGACGGCGTAAAGCGAAGCTCGATTGCCGACCTCGAAAGTATTGGCGCCGGCGAGAGTCACCAGCAGCGAGATCGGTGCGTCAGGCTGCACGGCCGCCAGAAGGTCAGCGCATCGGCCACCCCAGCCGGTCAGCGGCGGTTGGTCCGGAATGGATGTTTGCCATTGGGCGACCTGGTCCGAGTGGGAGAACAGTTGGGGCGGCTTCTTCGGCGCCCCGGAGAGGTATTGGGCCCTGGTCAGCGGATAAACGAGCGTCCCGGTGTTGAAGAGAATCGCCAGCTTGCCTTCGCCAAATAACGTCTGCAACTCCGGGCAGGCCGGGTGGAGTCCATATTCGTGGCTGTCACTGTTCAACGGTGAAATCGGCAGGATGGCAGAGCCCGGGATCGCCAGTACCGGACTGCGGATCGTGGCGTAATCGTCGTATTCGGCCTGAATCGTTGGCAGGATCAGATTATTGGAATCATTGCCGCCCTGGAGGAAAATGCAGACCAACGCTCTGTAATCGGAGATGTTGCTTTGAGCGACCGCGGCGTTCATCAGGCGCAGGTCGCGGAGCGAAGCCGTCAGGGCGGCCGTGCCCACGGCGGCGCAAGCGGCCTGGCGGATGAACTGGCGGCGGGATTGGAGGGCCGGGAATGACTGTGAATGCATAAAGATTACCTCTGAATGGTGAAATCGGGCGAAGTTACGAGCAGATGGACTACTGAGCGCACACGCTCCCGCATTTGCGTCGCGGTTGGCGGGGTGCTGTAGGGAAACCTGGCCGTGCTCGCGACATAGGCGACAATGAGGGCTTTGGCGGACGGGGAAAGCGACCCACCCGTGAGCAGCGTTGCCAGCACATCAACTAACGCCGGAATTCCTGCATCGGCGGTGTTGGCGGGCGTCATCCACGGACCGAGGTCCAGCGCCACCGCGCCGCTGCCGGAAGTGAAGCTGCTCAGTCCATTGGTATTGCCGGCGTTGTTGAGGAGGCCGCCTGCCAGGAAATTCATCTGGAGAGCAACCTCGGTATCCGACGTCAACTGAAACTCCGGAGTGGTCAACCCGGCGGCACCCAACGCGCCGGGGAACATGTAGTCCGGGAAGAAAAAGTTGAACACGGTCGGGGAGTAGAGCGGCGTCTGGGTCAGGCTCGAGTCGGTCGAGCCGAAATTCCAGGTGCTTAGCCGCACCAAGACGTTTCCCGAGCGGACCAGAGGCGGCGGGATGAGGGGATAGACTGTCACCCCGCGAAACGTCTGGTTTACTGAAGTTGCCGCAGTGACGGTGAAGCGCTTCGGGTCTGGCACTGTTTCAACTATATAGGCGCCGTCCGCAGCGGTTCCACTGGCGAAGTTGACCCAGACCCTGTCGCCCGGTTTGAACCCATGAGGGATCGGGAGGCTGATGGTGTTGGTGGTGCCGCGTTGGATGTAACCGCCGCCCGCTAGCTTCGCCATGAGCGCGCTTCCTGATGAGCTATTGTTCTGAGCGGTGGCAGCGGCGAACGAGTTCGCAGTTGTCCAAATCGCCTGGAAGAGGCCGTTCGACGCGCCCCCGGAAAGGAACGTTAAGTAAACGGGAGTCCCCGGCACCAGGGCATGGCCGGAAATGTTCACTGTGATCACATTCGTGACCACCACAGTACCTGTGACCATGTTCGAGATGGACGTGGCCGGGCTCTGCGTGTAGGTGCCCGAGGAGAGTGCGGGGTCGTTGACGGTAAAACTGGCCGGGCCGTTCACCGTGACGCTGTAGCTCTGGGACGCGGGGGCAGGTTGACCGGAGGTATCCGTGAAGCTCAGGAACACGACGTCTCCGTTATTTAGCCGATGGCTGCCGGCGGTGGAGACCGCGACCACGCGCGAGCCGTTCTGGTTGTAGGAGCCCGTGAGCGCGGCAGGAGGAGGGAACGCACGGGCCGTGGCGGTGGCACGCAGCAATGGCTCGCGCTGCTTGCCGAACGTCGTCTGTGCTCCAGCGGCGCTGCTGCGCGCCTCAGGGTCGAGCAGGATCGCCTTGAGCACCGCTTGCAGATCTCCGCGCCCACCCGAGCCGTTCTCGTTGAAGGCCTGGACGACCCGGTAGAGGTAGTCACGGCTGGGATGGCTCGTCACGAGGCGCTGGATTAGCTGACGACAAATGAACGGGCCGACATTCGCATGACTGAAGATCGAATCCAGAGCCTGCCGGAGGTCGGCAGTGCCGTAGGTATCGAAATAAGTGCTGGAGGGGTCGGCCTGACTCCCCCAGGCGGGCGGCAGCACCACGTTTTCCAGCAGGAGTTTGGAACCAAGGTCGTGATGGAACGGAACCAGCACCATCGGGTTCGTGTAGTTCGCGGGCGGGCCGAAGTTGGTGGGAAGCCGACCGTTGGCCTGGTTCGGCTGGTAATACCCCCAACCCGTAAAGGCGCTGGCGAAACCCATGATCACATCCTGGTTGTAGGTGGGGATTAGGTTGCCCTGGGAATCCATCACCAATGTGCCGTCGGGCCACATCCGGTAGAGACCGATGGAAAAAAGCTACAGGATCTCCCGGGCATAATTCTCATTGGGGTGGCGGCCCGTAGCCAGATTGCCTTTGTCGTTGCCGCGCATATCGAGGTAAAGGCCCATCGCCGGGGATAGAGTGACCGCCTCAAGCAAGTCCCGGAAGTTTCCAAATGCGTTGTCGAGCAGAACGTCATAGTAATCCGAAAGCGCTCGCGCGTTGTTGAGCAAGACCCCCTTGCCGGAAACGACCATGATTTCGCTCCAGGCAAAAGCCACCCGCTGGCGCAATTGGTCCGGGGCTGTCAGAGACTGTTGCCACCACGAATTGAAGGCCAGGGGCGTCGGGAAGGGTATGGTGGGGTCAGCGCTCTGTTGGTTAAGGACGTATGGCAGATGGTGCGTCGGTGGGAGGCGGAACTGGCTGTCGATCCAGCCTTCGTAGCCGAGCTGTTGCACGGACGTAACTTCACTCGCGGTCGGACCGAAGGTCGCCTGGATGAGGAAGCGAGCGGCGGCGCTGGCGTTCGTGTGATCATCTACCCAGGACGGTGCGGTTGGAGGAGGAACGAACGTCGGCGACCCGTTGGCGGCAACGAAGTGCCCGCTGATTTCGCCCGCCGGGTAATTAACGGTGTGCACGTTGACATACGACTTGCCCTCGCGAATGATCTCGAGAATGTCGGCTGACGACAGCGTTCCGACCGAGGCGATATTCCAGGCGTAAGAGCCGTCGGGCTGCGGTGTTGCCGAGTCGATATCAAAGATGATCTGGCTCGGGTTGTTCAAGTACGGGTCGGAGTGAATGTGCCTGCCGGTGACCGGCGAGGTGAGGCGGCTGTAATTAAAGCTGAGCACCGCCCGCGAACCGTCAGGGCGCACGCGCAGAGTTGCCGCGCCCGCAGCGGGGCTGTTGGCGGCAGCTTGCGCCAGGATGTTGGCGGTGTACAAAGTGCCGGGGATCGAACCTGGCGGCGGCGGATAATAACGGGCGAGCACGTAGCCCGGGACCACGCCCGCGGGAAACCAGTTGGTGCCGGTCGGATCCTGCCTCCAACCCACGGACCAGTTGTCGCCCGCCCGTACGCCTGCCTTATGCAGAACCTCGAGATAGTACGGCTGCCCGGCCACCAGCCTCAGCCATCCGGACCGCTGAGCGGGCGTTAGGGTCCACTCCCTTTCGCCGGTACTTGCGTCGGGTGACACGTAGGCGCGACGTACTTTATTGGCCGGCTCGGCATCATTCGATATCCATAATTCGGCGGAGTCGCTTCCCGCGATCCAGAAGTAGTAATTGCCCGTGACAGGGGCGGTGAAATACCCGCGGATACGTTCGCCGTAATTCTGGCCAAAGCCGGTAATTCCCTCCAAGTTACCGAGGGTGTTGACGGTTGTCGGTGGCGTCTGGAGGGGGATGTCGGCGATATTGGTGCCGGGGATGTTAAGCCAGGTCTCGCGCGCCACGGAGCTGCCCGTGTCAATGACTCGAACGTTGAGCACGGAGGCGCCAACGCCGAATGCGTTGGTCGCAGTGACTGTGGCCTGAAAATCTCCGGCGACGGCGGGCGTGCCCGCGATGACTCCACTGGTTGAGTCGAGTGCCAAACCGGGCGGCAGGCCGACGGCAGCGAACCATTTCGGGCTATTGGCCCCTGTCAAGGCAAAGGTGAAGGGTTGTCCCAGGAACGCAACCGCCTGCAACGCGCTCGTCAGGACTGCGGGCGGCGGAGGCAGACTGGCCGGATAGAGACGCCGGGCGGGAACGATTTGCTTCGGCTGGCTTGGGCTGTACCAGGATAGGTGCGCCTCGCCTGAGCCACCGCCGTTGAAGTAGTCCATGCGGAGGTTGTAACGAACGCCGCCTTGGAGGGTGATCGTGGCAATCGAATCCGCGGAGGTCCTCGTGCGCCACGCATCGATCAGCAGCCGGTCGTTGACCCATACCTTCACGCCGTCGTCGGTGTTGGCGTCGAAGTAGTAAGTCTCGGAATACTCCGGCTGGATCTGGCCCGTCCACCGGATCGTATAATAGCCGCCGCTGGTGATCGGGAAGCTGGCGTTGTTCGACCAATTAAAGTCGACCACGGGATCCGTGCGGGTCAGCACCAGGTTCCCGGGGCTGAAATTCACGCTATTCGTGTAGGTTGGGCTGGAGTTGGTGAAATACTGGGCGGTAAGACCTTTGCCGCTCGGCGTTGGAGAGGGATAGATGACGACGCTGGCCGCCTGGGCTGAAGCGAGCGTATAACCCGAGCCACTGAGCAACCGCACCGGGACCAGGACCGGCGCGGTCCGGTTGGTGTTGGCCAGCGGGGTGATCGCCACCGCTTGTGTATCTACTCCAGCAGGGAGAACGACCGCACGAGGTAATGGCCGGTAGTCGACACCCTCGACCGCAACTCCGGCGCCGGACGCCACCAACCCGAGGTTGACGGTGATGCTGTTCAGCGGAAAGCCTCCACGGGTAATGGCTAGCAGCCCTGCGTTGACCGGGTCCTGTGAGGGGTCGGGCTGGTTCGCTGCCGGGTCAACGGCAGTGATGCTAACCACATTTTGCAGAGCGAGGCGGGCCGTTACAAAAGCATAGTCGCCTAGCGGGACGCCATTCGTGTCCATCCGCCCGTTGCTGGTCGGCTCCGTGGGGTCCAGTCCAAGCTTGTATTCTTCCCAATCACTGACGCCATCTCCGTCCGTATCCACGTCCGAAATCGCGATCCGGAAGAACCTGGCGGAAGCGCCCGCAGCCCGAATGAAAGCCGCGTTTGTTCCCGACCGGAGCACCAACTCCGCTTCCGTGATCCAATTCGTCCAGGTTTCAATGCCCAAGGGGTCAATGCTCTGAAGTCGATATTGCTTGCCCAATACCCCCGGAATGCTGATCACGAAATTCGTGTTGCTCCGCAGCGCGACGGAAAGCCTGGGTACGGAATCCGAGTCGAATGGGTTCGTGCCGGCGATGCTCTCCAGAAAATTTGATGCTCCATCGCCGTCCGCGTCGGCAGCGGGATCCAGGTGGCTTCCCCCATACAGGAGTTCCCAGATGTCGCTTAAACCATTGCCATTCAGGTCCACCACCTGGGCCGGCAGAGCGTGCGGGTTGATCAGGCACAGGCAAACGATGGCCACCGTCCCCCCGCATCTCAGGCCGCGATGACTATCAGGCATATCGAGTCACACTTACAGACCGACAACTTGTTCGCTCGCCGGGCGATGCGTGGGGCAGAACCTCCAACTTCGCCGCCCAAAATGGGGGTTAGCGCAGGGAACCTTCACTTGAAGCCGGCGCCTGTCAACCGGCGCCCGGAAAATCCTGAGGCAACCCGCATCCGGCGAAACGAAGCAGTTTGGATGTCCAGGCTGCCGGTGCGAGGCGAAGTCGGGTATTGCGCGGAATCCAACCCTTCATAGGCGAGTTTATGGTTCTTATTCGGGAGCGCTATGGCTAGCATTCAACGGCGCCACGACTGTGTGTCCGCGCCGGTATGCCTCGCTCGACAATAGAGATGCACAGTGCGCCAGATGAACGAACCTCGTTTCCACCGGGGCTGCACAATGCCTATCTCTTCTCAACCTTTAACGCGTTTTCGTACCAGGTTGTGTTGAACAGCCCGATGGTGTTGTATGCCAAGACGCTCGGCGCCAGCGCCACTATCCTGGGCATCATCGCCGGCATGATGCCGTTGCTGGTGATCTTTCAGATCCCCGCCGCCACCTACATCCCGAGGCTCGGTTTTAAGGGTTTTGTATATGCGGGGTGGGGCACCCGGGTCATGTTCATTTTCGGCATGGCGCTGGTTCCTCTGACTGGCGGGTTCCTGGGGGCCACAAGCAGGCTGGGATTACTTTTAACGCTGCTCTTCGGGTTTAATCTCTCGCGCGGAATCTCGAGCTGCGCGTGGCTGCCGTGGATCACCGCACTGGTGCCGGCCAATCTGCGAGGCAAGTACCTGGCCCGGGATGCCGCAGTTCAAAACCTCGCCAGTTTCCTGACCTTCCTCCTGGCGGCCGGTTGCCTGGCCGGACCTTCGCGTCCGTGGCAATTCACGGCGTTGTTCGGTTTCAGCGCCGTCATGGGCGCTGTCAGCCTCAGTTTTCTGAAGCGGATTCCGGACGTTGAGATTCCCGAGGAGATCCGCACCTCGAAGGCGCCGGTGCCATGGCTGGAAATGCTCCGATATGCGCCGTTCCGCAAGTTGCTCCGCGCCTTGGTGGGCTACTCGATTGCCTACGGTGGCCTGACCGCCTTCACAGTGGCGTTTTTGAAAACAGCCGGTGGCATGAGTGAAGCCAATATCCTGCTGGTGACGTCGATCGCGTTTGTGGGCGGGCTCTGTAGCTTGTGGTTTCTCGGCTCCCGGCTGGACCGATTGGGCAGCAAACCGGTACTGACCTTCTGTTTCGCGGGTTGGGTGGCGGTATTGGCCGGGTGGACTGCGATCTTTGGCGGAGTTTTCCCGATCAAATTGTCGCTGGTGCTCATTCTGCAATTTCTGATGGGGCTTCTAGCGGCGCTAGTCCAGATGGCCAACACGCGCCTGGCAATGGCGGTGATCCCCGTCATGGGCCGCAACCACTTCTTTGCGATTTACTCGGTCGTCGGCAACGTCACGCTGGGTATCGCGCCGATTGCATGGGGATTGCTCATCGATGCCGTCGGGGAACACTCGGCTTTGTGGCTGGGAATTGAATGGAATCGTCACACGATCTTCTTCGCTGCGGCTGCGTTCTCGTTCCTGGCGACTCTGGTCCTCGCCCGCCGTCTGCATGAACCTGAGGCAGCGAGCATGGAGGAGCTGTTGCGCGAGATCCTCATCCAATCGCCCCAGCGGTTTTGGCTGCGGTTCTGGCCACGGGGCGGCACGTAAGCGGAGCAGCGAACCAAAGCCCAGGAGATTCTCTTCCTCCCGGGCCATTGCTGCTCTCAGAACCGCACCTGCTCGAGAAATCTGAGGCTCTGAGGTATCTGCGCTTCAGACCACGGCGACTCATCCTCGATGAAATACCACTTCACACCGGCCCTTTTAGCGGCGCGGAGGATAGCGGGGAGGTCCATTTTCCCGGCCCCGAGCGCGGCATCGTTCCGGACATCGGTGCTGCCGGTCAGCGCGCCGGTCTGGGTCTCCTTTTTCATGTCTTTGAGATGAACCAACTCCCAGCGTTTGCCGTATTTCTGGAACAGCCGGACCGGGTCCTGGTTCGGAAAAACAACCCAGAAAATGTCCATTTCATAGGCGACGAGCTTCGGGTCGGTCTCCTTAATCAGCAGGTCGAGCAGAGTCCCGTCAGCGTACGGCTGAAACTCGTAGCCATGGACGTGGTAAAAGAACTTGATGCCGTGTTTCGCCAAAGCCGCCCCGGCTTTGTTGAAGGTTTCTATGGCTTCCCGGCAGGTTTTCTCGTCGAAGTCTCCCTGGTGAGGAATCCAGGCGACGCCGGCGTACTTCAGGCCCAGTTCTTTGGCCTGTCTGGCAACGCCCTCCGGATTGTTCCGGTATTCGTCGTAGCTAAAGTGGGAGGCGATGGCCACCAGTCCGCGTTGTTTCAATTCCTTCTTGAACTGTTCGGGCGTGAGGTCATACAGGCCGGCCAGCTCCACATACTTGATCCCGAATCGCTGCACTTCGTCAAATGTGCCCGTAACGTCTTTTTTGAACTGATCGCGCAGGCTGTAAAGCTGGAGCCCGACCGGGCCTTTGAAGCTGCGGCCAGTCCCGGCCAGCGCCGCGGAGGCTGGTGCAGGGCCGCAGATCATCGCGGCGGCGCAAAGCGAACAACCGAGCAGAAACAGGTTCGATTTCATGCGCCTTCCCATACACCATCCAGGAAGGCGAGGAAAGCGGAAGTTAAGCCCCGAAACAACCGGCATCAGGCGCCAGCCGGTTTCGTGGCCACGGCGCCGGCAATGATCCGCGCAGCCTCCTCGTAAGGGACCACGTCGGTGTTAATGGTCAGGTGATAAAGCAAAGGGTCGTCCACGTCCTTATCAAAGTACTTCTTGAGGTACCTCTTACGGCCCTGGTCCTCTTGCTGCACGAGGTCGAGCGCCGCCTTTTCCGGCAGGGAATTGTGGAGCATCAGGTATTGAGCCCGCCGCTCAACCGAACCCACCAACCGCACGTGAAACACGTAGTCGAGCTTGGCGGTGATCAGGGCCGCGCCGCGCCCGATAATAATGACATTGCCCAGGTCGGCGAGGTGCAGAATTGTCTCGGCGGTTTTGTGCACCAGGGTCCAGGAGGGAGGATGGAGTCCGAAAAGCTCGTCCATCGTATCGGAAATCCCCGAGATCTTGTCCTCCGGCATGAATTTGGCCAACCGGCTCGGCAGGTTATGGTCTTCGAGGACCTTCTCGACCAGGTTTCGGTCGAACACTGCCCAGGGACATTGCTCGGGCGGTTCCTGGGCCTGAAGCAGTTCCGCCAGTTTGGCGGCCACCATATGAGCTCCGGACCCGGCTTGTCGTGAGATCGTCACGGCGCGCTTGTGCTCCCCGTCGCGGTAAGCTGGCGTTCTGCCGCGCGAGCCCTGCAACTGGCAATTGATGAAACTCAGACAACGTTCGAGACCAACTTCAGGTTTCATAGGATCGACCTCCGGCGCGAGCCCGCCCGTCCCGGGAGGCGGCGCCGGGCTCTTTTGCCAACCAACCGGCCTTGGGGATTTCCTGCTTCATGCTCCGTTAGGTTCTAGCTCATTTTACCGTTTTGAGTGGCGACGTTCAATAGGCCAGAGAGGATTTGACCCGGGCTAATGAGAGCCATTACGTTCAGCTAACGAGCGCCGTTCGAGCCGTGCGTCTGGTTGAGGGAAAATGATTGGTTTTTTGTGATGGATTTGGCTAAGTTCGCCTGAAAACCGCGAATGAGTCTGTGGCGTTTCATTACGGCGACACCCAACCGACGGATTGGGTTGGTCGGCGTGCTGGTGGTGGGGATCGACCAACTCACCAAAGCGCTGGTGCTGCATTTGCTGGGTTACGCCCAGGAAAAAGTGATCGTGGACGGTTTTTTCAAATTTGTGCATTGGGTAAACACCGGAGCCGCCTGGAGTCTGTTTCGCGGCAACAACGGCGTGCTGGCCTTGATCGCCCTGGTCGCTCTCGGCGTGCTGTTTTTCAGCCGTCACCATTTTGACTCCCGAACCTTCCTCGGGCAGGTCGCATTCGGGTTCATTTTCGGCGGGATAATTGGCAACCTGATCGACCGGCTTTGGCGAAAGCATGTGATTGATTTCCTTTATTTCTACCTCCAACAACGGGGAGGCGAGGAAATCGGTTTCCCGGCTTTCAACGTCGCGGACAGCGCCATTTGCACCGGCGTCGCCCTGGTGTTTTTCGTCACTTGGAGAAATGAGAGCGCAACCAAGCCGGTGGAATCAGCGGCTGGCAAGTAGAGTCTGCGGTGGAACCTCGGGTTGAGACAATATCGGTCGAGCGCTCGCTGCCTGCTGAACGGTTGGACACGTGGCTGCGGGGCAAATTTCCCACCGTATCGCGAGGCGCATTCCAGCGGTTGATGGAGGAAGGGCATATCCTGGTCAATGGTCGCGCTGTCAAACCAACGCACAGTCCCAAAGCCGGCGAGCAAGTGCGGATCACCTGGCCCGAGCCGCGTCCTGCCCAGGCTCAACCCGAGGCGATTCCGCTGGATGTGCTGTTCGAAGACGAGACCCTGGTGGTGTTGAACAAACCGCCCGGGCTGGTAGTGCATCCGGCCGCAGGGCATGAAGAGCGAACGCTGGTCAACGCGTTGCTCCACCATTGCGGCGCGGAGTTAAGCGGCATCGGCGGGGTAGCGCGACCGGGGATCGTGCACCGCCTTGACAAGGACACCAGCGGCTGTCTGGTGGCAGCCAAGACGGATGAGGCACATCTGGCGTTGTCTGTTCAGTTCGCCAGCCGCAAGGTCGGGAAGACCTATCACGCGATAGTCTGCGGCGAGGTCGTGCGGGACGAGGGCGACATCCGGGCGGCGATCGCACGCCACCCATCCCATCGCAAGTGCATGGCGGTCGACGAGGAGTTCGGGCGAGAGGCCCACACGAGTTACCGCGTGCTGGAGCGGCTCAACGGGGCGACGTTGGTCGAAGCCCACCTACACACCGGGCGCACCCACCAGGTCCGGGTGCATTTCAAGTTTCTGGGCCACCCGCTGGTGGGAGACGCGACTTACGGCCAGCGGCAAAACCAGCGGCTCGAGGAGCTAACGGGATACGAGGCGGGCCGGCAAATGTTGCATGCTTTTGAGCTGACCTTTACCCATCCGCGAACCGGCAAGCGCATGAGCTTCCGCGCCGACCCTCCGGAGGACTTTCGCGACGCGCTGGCCGCACTGCGGGTAGCGGCGGAATAGCGAGGAACTTCAGATCTGGATCGGCCTCGCTCTTTGGCCGGCGTGAACGCGGCTCCCGGGGTAAAGGATCACCTGGTCGCCAGGCTTGAGTCCTTCGAGGACCTGGGTTTCGGTGCCGCTGGAGCGGCCGGTCTTCACCTTCCGAAGCCGGGCGCACCCGTCCTCCAGAACAAAAGTGGCCCACTCGTCGCCCTGGCGGAACAAAGCGCCAACGGGGACTTTGAGGGCGTCGGCGGCTTCCCAGGTAACGATTTTGGCTTCGACACGAAAGGCATCGCCGACGTTGCGCCGCTGCTCGGGAGGGGTGGTGAGGTCGGCGATGACGTTGACACGTTGTTCCTCGACGCCAAGAGCGGAGACCTTCGTGAAGGCGGCCGGCTCGACGAGCCGAACGCGGCCCAGCAAAGGCGGCCCGCCGCCCCACTGTTCGAGTTCGACTTTCGCTCCCACCGGGATCGCCGCGCCATCACGCGACAGCACTTCCACCACCACCTCCAGGTCGGCCGGGTCGCCAATCTCGACCAGCGGCGTGCCGGCTGTGACGACGCGAGAGTTTTCCTCAAACACCCGCAACACCCGGCCGCCTGAGGGGGCCTTTACCTCGGTCAACGGGCACGCACCGGCTCGGGTCGGTGGTGCCGACCCGGAGCCAAACTCAGCCAACTCCGCTTCAGCCTGCCTCAAAGCGCTTTCGGCCGCCGCCTGTTCCTTCGTTGCGGACGATTCCCGCATCTGAGCGGCTTCGAGTTCTTGCACGGAAACGGTCTTTTCGGCGAACAGCCTCTCGAACCGTTTCAGCTCGCTGGCGGCAAAATTGTGGGTCGATCTGTTTTTTTCGAGGTTGGCGGCGGCAGAGTCGCGCCTGGCCTCGGCCGCGGCGCGCGTGCGGAGGTCCAGCAGAGTCGGAGCCACCGGATCGATCACCGCCACGACGGTCTGGCCGGCCATGACTTCAGCGCCGGCCTTGAACGGGATGCGGCGCAGTTGTCCCGTGACGGGAGCCGAAACGACATAGCGCTGCTTGATGCGTGTCTTGCCTTCCTCGTTGACGGTGGCGCGCAGGGTGCCGACTTCAGCGCGAGCTACCTCGACGGGCACCGGCTTGGGCCAGAGGCCCGCGATAATCAAAGCCAGCAACACGACGGCGCCAAGGTACGGCAGCCAGCGGCGGGTGCGGTGCCTGCCGTTCGCTGGCCGCGAAACAGGTTGCCCGGATTTATCTGGAGCTGTCATGCCGGTTAAGGGTCTGAACCATAATGCATTCTCCCAGGAATAGCACGCACCAACGGTTATTCCGGCGCCTTCAATGCGCCGACGAGGTTCAGGTGGCTGAGGCTGCGGAGCACGAACAGCGCCGAGAGGCTGGAGGCGACCGCCACGACCAGCACCGCAAACGCGTAGTTCTGCGTCGTCAGAATGAGCGGCAGGCGAACGGTTTCAGTATTTACCGCGCCGAGGATTCCCCTGGCAAAACCCGTGCCCAGCAACAAGCCGATCGGCACGGCGGCGAGCGCGAGGATGACGAGTTCGGTCACCAGCACCGCGCCGACTTCGGCCTGCGAAAAGCCGATGACGCGCAACGTCGCCAGCTCGCGAGCCCGTTCGGCCAGGGAAATCCGAGCGTTGTTATAGACGACGCCAAAAGCGACCACGATCGCGAACGCCATGTAGATTTTTTGAATGAGGCCGATGCTGGCGGCGGTAGTCTGCCGGAAATTTTCACGCAAGGACTCCTTAACGGCGGCGGAACTGACGTGAGGTATTCCTTTTAGCGCCAGCATGAATTGGGACCAGCGGGCGGAATCAACGCGGAAGTTGGCGCCGCTGATGATGTCGCCTTCGGCAAGCAACCGGTTGAGCGCGTGGATATCCATATAGGCCGCCATGCCGGCGAAATCCTCAGCGAGCGCCGCCAGGCGGACGACCCGCGTAGGCCGTTTGCCTTCCAGCACCTCGACGATGAGTTCGTCGCCCAGGCGCGCGCCCAACACTTCGGCGAGCTTCGAGGAGACGACGAGGCCGTCGGAGGGCAGCTCGATTTGCCTCGAATCCTGGTTCAGGACCCGGTTATGGATGCCTTTGGCAGGCATACCCTGGATCACGAGCTGGCGCCGGTTGTGCCCGTAGCTGATCCGCACATAGGCAAAACGGGACGGCTCGACCGTAATGACCCCGGGTAAGTGGCGCAGGAGGTTCTCGACATTCGAGCTTGCCGGTTCGACGAGGCTGATGCCGACATCCTGCCGCTGGATGACATCCCATTGAAAATCGAGCACCTCGGCGACACCGTCGCGAAAACAGTTTGGCACGATCAGGACGCCCGTGCCCAGCGCCAGACCGGCCACCGTGAACAGCGCTTGCATCGGCTTGCGCTCGATGTTCCGCACCGCGATGCGAAAGGTATGCGAGAGGAAATGGCCGATGCCCGTGCGTTCCAGCAAGGCCGGGCGGTAGTTCGCGGGAGGCTCGGGTCGCATGGCTTCGGCGGGGGGCAGCCGCGCGGCCCGCCGAACCGCGCTCAGAACTCCCGCCGTGGTCGCGGCTGCACAGACCAGTAGAGCCAGCGGAAACGCGGTGTGGTCGAGCCGGAATTGGAGGTCGGGAAATCTGAAGAACCGATGGTACAGTAGAACGAGCCTGTGGCCGAGCAGTGTGCCGCCGGCGGCGCCTAGCGTGGTCCCCAAAGCTACCATCACGAAGGCGAACTTCAGGTAGTGAGTTACGATCTGGCGGTTGGTGAAGCCGAACGCTTTGAGGATGGCGATCTGCTCGCGTTGCAGCGCGAGCAGCCGCGAAAGGACCGCGTTCACCATGAAAGCGGCGACACTGAGGAACACGACGGGGAAGCCGATGGAGATCGTTTCCAGAATCCGGATTTCATCGGAGACCCGGATGTGGGATGGGTGGTCGGCCCGGCTATAGGCGCCCCGGCCGCCGTAAGGCGTAAACAGGCGATCCAGTTCCGCGATGACTGGACGTTCACCGGCACCCGGCGCGAGAGTCAGGGCTACGTAGTTGAAGGCGCCGTCGAGGTCGAAGGCGCGCGCCAGTTCTTTATAGGGCATCCAAAAGGTGCCGTAGGTCCGGTTGTCCGGGAGGGCTGCGCCCGGGCGGGATTCGAAGATAAACTCCGGTGAGAGCGCGATCCCCGCAATCCGCAGTTCCTGGCGTTTGCCGTTCAAGAGCATGGCGATGCTGTCGCCCGGCTGCAAATTGTTCGCTTCGGCAAAAGCCTCGCCGACGAGCACCTCGCCACGTTTTCCGGAGTCCAGCCAGCGGCCTGCACGCAGAAAGAGCCGGTTGAGCTGCGGCGGCGCGAAGTCCGGCAGGGACCGCACCATGCCGCTGGCCGGTTCGTTGAGCGAGGAAAGGTCGAGGGTGACCTGGACCGAAATGCCGGGCTGCACGGTGGCCACACCGGGGATCTCCGCAATTCGGGCAGCCAGAGAATTGGGCGCGCGTTTCAGATGGGCGAAGACTTCCGCGAAGCGGTTGGCCTCGTAATACTCGCGGCGGGTCGAGTCAAGCGAATGAATCAAGCTGCGGGCCATGATCATCATCGCCAAGCCGCAGGCCATCACCAGCGCCACCGCGATGGTTTGGCCTTTCATGCGGCGCAGATCGCGCCAGAGTTTGCGGTCCAGGTTCACCAGTTGAGGCTGCTGGCCGGGGCCCGATTGTCGTTTTTCCTCACATGATGCACCCGCCCGTCGGACAGATGGATCACACGGTCCGCCATATCCGCCATCACCGCGTTGTGGGTGATGATGACGGTAAGTGTCCCGAGCTCCTGGTTGACCCTCTGGATCGCCTCCAGCACGACGATGCCTGTGTGCACGTCCAGTGCGCCGGTTGGTTCGTCACACAGCAGCACCTTGGGTCGCTTCGCAATCGCCCGGGCGATCGCCACCCGCTGTTGCTCGCCGCCGGAAAGCTCGGCCGGGAAATGGTCGAGCCGCGCGCTGAGGTTGACCATTTCCAGGGCCGTCTCGGGAGCCAGGGGATCGCGCGAGATTTCAGTGATCAAAGCCACGTTTTCGCGCGCCGTCAGGCTGGGTATGAGGTTGTAAAACTGGAAGATGAAACCAACCGTGTTGCGCCGGAAATTGGTCAGCTCGGCGTCGTTGGCAGAGGTGAGGTCGAGATCGCGATACCAGAGTTCGCCGGTGGTGGGCACGTCCAGACCACCGAGGTTATTGAGCAAGGTCGTTTTGCCGCTTCCTGAAGGTCCGAGTAACACGATGAGTTCGCCCGGGTAGAGATCCACGTCCACCCCCGCCAGCGCATGGACCTCTGCTTCGCCCGAGCCGTATACCTTCGTCAGCCCGCGCACGCGGTAGATAGGATTGCCCGGCCCGGTTTCATTCATAGCCTGAGGGATCCTCCCTACAGAAGCCGGCCCTGGGAGCCGGCTTCGGCTTTGAGCCCCAGTTTTTTGTAGCTGAGCTCGGTGGCAACCCGCCCTTGGGGCGTCCGCTTCAGGTAGCCTTCCATGATCAGGTAAGGCTCGTAGACCTCTTCCAGCGTGTCCGGTTCCTCGCCTACCGCAACGGCCATCGAACTGACCCCCACCGGCCCGCCGCTGAACTTCACGATGACCGTTTCCAGGATCCGCTTGTCCATTTCGTCGAGCCCGTTTTCGTCGATCTCGAGCATCGCCAGCGCTTTGTCGGCTACTTCGGCTGTAATTCTGCCTTGGTGTTTCACCTGTGCGTAGTCTCTCACGCGCCGCAACAGGTTATTCGCGATGCGCGGTGTCCCGCGGCTGCGCCGGGCGATCTCGCGTGCGCCTTTGTCCTCAATCTCGACGTTCAACAGCCGCGCGGAACGCAGCACAATAATCTGGAGCTGGTCGGCCTGGTAATAATCCAACCGTTCGCGGATCGGGAACCGCGTCAGCAGCGGCGCTGTGAGCAAGCCGCTCCGGGTCGTCGCCCCAATCAAAGTGAACCGCGGCAAATTGAGGCGCACACTGCGGGCGTTCGGACCCTGGTCGATGATGATGTCCAGCTTGAAATCTTCCATCGCCGGATACAGGTATTCCTCGATGGTTTTCTGGAGGCGGTGGATCTCGTCGATGAACAACACATCGCCTTCCTCGAGGTTCGTCAACAGCCCGGCCAGGTCGCCGGCCTTTTCGATGGTCGGACCGCTGGTGCTTTTGAGGCTCGCCCCCATCGACTTGGCGATGATATGCGCGAGGGTGGTTTTCCCGAGGCCGGGCGGGCCGTTCAGCAGGATGTGATCGATCGCTTCACCCCTTTGTTTGGCGGCGGCGACTGTGATTTCGAGGCGTTCCTTAACCTTGGCCTGGCCGGTGAACTCGGAGAACAGGGACGGCCGAAGTGTCATTTCGAGCGCGACATCCGGCTTGGCCAGCACATCCTTCATCCGATCAGGCATAAACCAAGGATGCGGAAAGCCGAAGGGCAGGCAAGGGGAAACGGCAGGCCAAGGGCAGCAGTTCTCATTATGAGATTGTGGCGCGGGCGTCTCGCCCGCGGGTTCGGTCGGCGTCCCGCCGATCGAGGCTAAAAAGGGCGGGGACGGCCCAGGAACTCGCGGGCGAGACGCCCGCGCCACGCCGAAGTGAGAATTGCTGGGCCAAGGGAGGCACGGTTGTGTTCAGCCTCCGAGCTCCGTTGTCGGTCCCATTAGCCCGGCTGCGATCACAAGCAATTTTCCACGCGGATTTTGACAGGGGTGGCTTTGACGACTCGCAGGGCGCCGATTTTCTTTAATGCCCTGGTGACCGCCCCATCGGGAGCGTCGTGGAGCATCAGGATTAGCGGGACGCCCGCACCCTGATGGCCTTCCGGCTGGATCACGGAGGAAATCCCGATATTGGCATCGCCCAGGATTTTCGAAATCCGGGCGAGCACACCGGGCACATCCACAACTTCCAGCCGCACGAAATACTGCGAAACGACCTGCGCAATTGGCTGAACCACACCGTTGCGTTCGTGCGGGACGAAAGGCGGGACGCGGTGCTTTGTTCCGAATTTCAAATCCAGCGCGGCGTCCGCCAAATCGCTAAGCACCGCGCTGGCCGTCGCATCTTTCCCGGCGCCGCGCCCGTAGAAGAGAGTGTCACCCACTATATCGCCGCGCACAAAGACTGCGTTAAAGACATCGTTGACGTTCGCCAGCACATGCCGGTTCGGGATCAGCGTAGGATAGACCGACACCTGGATCCTGCGGACCTGTCGGGCTGCTCGGGACGGCTCGGCCGCGGTGCTCTTGATAATCCCCAACAGCTTGACCGTGTAGCCGAGCTGGTTGGCAAACTGGATGTCGGCACGGGTGATTCCCCGGATTCCCTCGACATAAATGTCTTTGGGGTCAACCCAGAAACCGTGCGCCAGCGACGCGAGTATTCCGATCTTGTGCTTGGCGTCGTGGCCGTCAATGTCGAGCGACGGTTCGGCCTCTGCATAGCCGTGGGTCTGCGCGTCTTTGAGCACCTCCCCGAACTCGGCGCCTTCCAGCTTCATCCGGGTGAGGATGTAGTTACAGGTGCCGTTGACAATGCCGTAAAGGTGCGTGATGCGGTTGCCGACAAAGCCTTCACGGAGCGCTTTGATAATCGGAATGCCGCCGCAGACGCTCGCCTCGTAGTAGAGGTTGGTCCCGTGTTTCGCCGCTGTGTCGAAGAGCTCCTCACCGTGCGCGGAAAGCAGCGCCTTGTTAGCGGTGATGACCGGTTTCCCCAGCTTGAGCGCCGTCAGCACCATTGTGCGGGCCAGCGTGGTGCCTCCCACAAGCTCGGTCACCATGTCGACGTTCGGGTCATGGACTACAGACTGCCAGTCAGTCGCCATCAACCGTTCGGGGATAGGATATGGCCGGGGTTCGTCAAACGCCTTTACGGCCACCTTTCGAAGGCTCACTTTCACACCCAGGCGCGAGGCCATGAGATCCCCGTTGCGCTGGAGCGCGTGGAAGACCCCGCTGCCAACCGTGCCGCCGCCGATCATTCCCAGATTCACCTGCTGCATATCGGGCGCGAAGATTGCCGGGAGAGCGGGTAATCGACAATGTAATTCTCACCGCGCCGTTCATCCCTGGAATCGAGCCGTCTGTCCCGGGGAGAATTGCCGTCGCTCGCAAGTGCAGCCATATTTTGCGCACCAAACACCAAAAACCGACTACTCCATGAGCGCCCGCCAACGGACTTCCCAACCCTTTGTCGCCACACGCCGTTTCCTCGTAATTAAACCGGCATCTGCCGGGGTCGGCGCCTTTACCCTGATCGAATTGCTGGTGGTAATAGCAATCATCGCGATCCTCGCGAGCATGTTGCTGCCCGCGCTCGCGCGGGCGAAAGAAAAGGCGCGGCGTGCCTCCTGCACCTCCAACGTCAAGCAAATCGCACTCGCGATGATGATGTATGTGGACGACAGCAACCATCGATATCCGCCCAGGATGCCCGATCCGTCAGCGGGTGCGGCATATCCATGCAAACCGTGTCGCACGATTGATTGGCGGCCGTACGCCGTTCCCTATCTCACGGCAAACACGAATGTGACAAACAGCGCCAGTGTTTATGTCTGCCCGGGCGACGCGGGGATCCCGGGCGACCTGACCGCTGACCCGTTCAACGCGGCGGACCCAAGGCCGAGGCGCCTGGCTGATTTCTATGGAAGCTCGTTCTGCCTGAACACAGTGATGACGCGGCTGGGAACTGAGTCCGCGGTGGTGATGCCGGCGGATACTTTCATGGGAGCGGAAATCTGGTCGTGGCATCAACCGCTTGCGATCAATGACTTTCGGGGCGCGACGCGGAAGCCCATCCGGATTGCGTACTTCTGCGATGGCCACGCTGCCATCACGTCCGAGAAAACCATTCAGGAACAGTGCGCGCCGCCCTCGGCGCCCGGGATTGGGCCCGTGCCTTGAGGCGGCCTATGAGAAGCCTGCTGGTGTTGCTCGCGGGCCTGGTGCTGGTACTTGGGTGCCGGCAGCAACCGGGAACCACGCTGGGGAAAGCCCCCGCCGGCCAGGTCCGCACGATTCTCGCCATTCGTGCCGGTGACACACCGCCCCAGGTCACGCTGACGGGCACAATGGTGGAAAAATGCCCGGTGGCCGGGTGTTGGTTCCGTCTGCGGGACGACACCGGCACAATCAAGGTCGACACCAAATCCGCTGGATTCGTCGTCGCCGAGGTTCCACTGGAAACCAAAATGACGGTTGCCGGAAGAATCGTGGAGTCGGAGGGCGAGGTGATTATCGAGGCGATAGGAGTTCGCTACTAACATGTCGCGAGCATCCGTACTTGGATTGGTGGCAGCGTCTGCGTTAGGTGGCGCAGCGGTTTGGCGCGCTCTCCTCCGACCTGCTCCGGAGCCCGTATTCGAGGCCAGGAGTCGGCCGCCTCAGCTCGCGCCGATTTGTCCCTGGCGTGATCCCCAAGGCGATCTACCCAAACTCTTCCCGGGCGCTTCACGTTGGGAGGTCGAAGCCCGGGTCCTGAGCGGGCTCCGCCCCGAAGTGGCGGCGCGTCTGGGGCGGACCCCAACCGCCAATGAGAATGTGGCCCGGGTGTACCGCATTTACCGGGGCGATGAACCGGCAGGCGAAGTCATGACGACCCGAGTGAAAGGGACCTACGGTGCCATTGAGCTGGTGGTGGCGGCCGACGAGGGCGGCCGGCTCAAGCGCGTTCTGGTGCAGCGCTCGCGGGAACCTGAGACCGTAACCGAGGCGCTACGGAGTTCGGATTGGAGCCGATGGTTGGAGGGCAAGCGCGCGGATAGCTCCTGGGAGTGCGGCGACGCTCTTGCGGCGCTCAAACCCGAGGCCCACGAAACAGCGCGGGCGATGGTTGAAGGAGTTCGCAGTTCGCTGGTTCTTTTGTCGGTATCCGAAAGGGCGCCACCGCCAACGGTGGCCCAGTCTCATAGTCATTAGCTGTGTTGTTGCTCGCTTTACGCAATCTCGTTCGCCGCCCGCTCCGCAATGGTTTGACTCTTGGAGGGCTTGCCGCGGCTGTGGCGATTCTCGTCTCGCTGCTGGCGTTCGAGCGCGGTTACGAGCGCGCCCTGGCGACCGAACTTAACCGCATGGGACTGCAGTTGATGCTGGTGCCATTGGGATGTCCCTACGATGCCGCCGTTCGTGTGTTGAAGGGCAGACCGATCGAGAACAGCTTGCCGGAAGGAGCTCTCGCTGAAGTTCGACGCGACCCGGCGGTCGCGGTCGCCGCGCCGTTGCTGCTCGCGGCGGTGCCCCGGGACCGCGAACGCCGAGTGGAGATGTGGGTGGGCCTCGACCGCGCCGCCCTCCAGCTCAAGCCATGGTGGCACGCGGCCGAGGGTAGAGACTGGTTCAGCGGCGACGACTCCGTCATTTTCGGCTGCGATGCGGCCGAGATCGAGATGCGCTCGCCGGGCGACCTGTTTTTTAGCCCGGAAAGCCGGCAGCAATTTCGGGTGGCCGGGGTGCTGGAGCGCAGCGGCACGAGCGACGACAGCCTGTTCTTCGTACCGCTCCGGACCGCGCAAAGGATGTTTGGCGCGACAGGAAGGCTCACCGCAGTGGCGATCCGGCTGCGGGACCCCTCCTTGTTGCGTGAAGCCAGTGAACGGTTGCAGCGCATACCCGGCGCGCAGGTCGTGACGATCTCCGAAATGATGGGCGTGTTCCTCAACCTGGTTGGGGCCGCTCGTGTCTTGATGCAGGCGCTGGCGGTGATCGCTGTCGCAGTCAGCGTGCTGAGCCTGTTCAACACGCTCCTGGCGGCGGTTGTCGAACGTGCCTCCGAGCTTTCAGTCTTGCGGGCCATCGGGGCCTCGCGAATACAAACGCTCGGGCTGGTTTGCCTCGAAGGACTTCTGCTCTCGGTCGTGGGCAGCGCGGTCGGAATCCTGCTGGCGGCAGCGGCGGGCGGGTCTATCGAGGAGGTGGCCCGGCAGTTCGTGCCGTTTGCGCCACCCGAATCATTGATAGCCCTCACCGGCTCTGTCATCTGGCGGGGACTGGCACTTGGGCTGGTTGCCGGCCTGGCGGGTGGCCTGTATCCCGCATGGAAAGCAAGCCGGTCAAGCCCGGCTGCAGCGCTGAAAGGCGCCTGACATGACCTGGCTGCGGCTGACTCTAAACGACTGGCGGCTCCGGCCGTTGCGGATGGCCGTGACGACAGCCGGTGTTGCGATTGCGGTGGCGGCGTGTTGCAGTCTCTTCGCCTTGAACCGCGGGTACCAGGAGGGGATCCGGCTCGAGTTGAACCGCCTGGGCGCGCACGTGTTGCTGACGCCGAAAGGGTGCCCCTACGATGCCGCGAGCATGGCGTTGCATGGGGCGACCTGGCCCTGCTATCTGAAACAGGAGTACCTCGCCGAGGCGCGCAGTGTGCCCGGATTAGCCGTGGCCGCGCCGGTTTTCATGACCGCGGTTTATGAAAGCAACGCCACGGCGATCGTGTACCTGGGGGTCGACACCAACATTCTCGCTTTGAAAACCGGGTGGCACATAACGGGCAGTTTCCCTTCCACCGACGACGAACTATTGGTGGGGGCGGATGTCTCGAAGCGCCGCGGTTGGCGGGTCGGGACCCGAGTTTCTCTTCCGGGACTGTCAGGCCAATCTGCCACGGTTACGGGAGTTCTCGCGCCGACGCACAGCACGGAGGATTCCTTCTTGTACTTGCGGCTCGCCGACGCGCAGCAACGATTCCATCACCCCGGAGAGTTGACCCATGTACTGGTTCGTCTTTCCGACCCCAACCAAATGGACCGGGTAGTTGCGGAACTGCGCGGTTGCGATGCGGGGCTGGCGATGAATGTCGTTCCGCTGGCGCACGTTTTCAGAACCATCCAGGGCGTGGTGAACTCTACGCAGTTGTTGCTCGGCTCCATCGCCGTAGTCGCGCTGCTCATTGCGGGTACTGGGGTTAGCAACAGTATCCTCATGTCGGTGACGGAGCGGACGAAGGAGATCGGGGTGATGCGCGCGTTGGGGGCTTCCCGGGCAGATATCTTCCGGATCATCTGGGTTGAAACACTTCAGGTATGCATCGCGGGCGCGGTGGTCGGCATAGTTGGGGCAGTCCTCTCGACGCCGGCGATAGAAACCTGGGCGCGTTCGAAGCTGCCGTTTGTGCCAGCCGATGCTCTGGTGCGTTGGCACTGGCAAGCGCCGGCGTTGAGCGTCGCCTTAGCGTTAATCGCGGGCAGTGTGGCAGCCTTTCTGCCTGCCTGGCGCGCCGCCCGGCTTGCGCCGGTGTTGGCCATTCGATCCAGGGAAAATTGATACCCATGAACGTTCGCCCGTTGATCGACTCTGTCATTTCCGCCACCGCGCTGACAAAGAGCTACCAGCGAGGGCGCGAGCCGGTTTGCGCGGTGAACGAAGTGACGTTTGACGTGTTCCCTTCCGAGTTTGTGGCGATTACCGGGCCGTCCGGGGCGGGGAAAACGACCTTGCTGAACCTCATCGGCTGCCTCGAGTCCCCGACCTCAGGCGTGCTGCGGCTCCGGGGAAAAGCGGTGGAGGATCTGACCGAGCGCGAAAGAACGCGCGTTCGGCGCGAGCAGATCGGGTTTGTTTTCCAGCATTTCAGCCTGTTGCCAACCTTAAGCGTGGCGGAGAACATCGCGCTGCCGGGGCTTTTTGCCCGGCGCCCGGCCGGACAGCGGATCGATGAACTCCTGACGAAGGTCGGGCTCGAACATCGCCGGACCCATCGTCCGCACGAACTCTCGGGCGGCGAAATGCAGCGTGCCGCCATCGCCCGGGCGCTGGTCAATCGTCCCGCGCTGCTATTGGCCGACGAGCCGACTGGCAACCTGGATACCACGATGGGGCAAAGCATCGCCGCCTTATTCCAGGAACTACACAGGGAAGGCCTGACAATCGTGGTCGTGACGCATAACGCCGCACTCGCCCGACTAGCTCAGAGAGAACTGCAAATGATCGATGGCAGGCTGTGCGAGAAACCACGGGACGAGCGATCCGTTGGAGTGGGGGCGACCGAATGTCAGGCGGTTGTTCCGATGGCGGAGCACGGTGCTGGGGCCTTATTGCCGCCCGCTCCCGCCCCTGCACGAGCCGCTTGAATCGCGTATATTGAGCAACTCTATGGCCGGCCAGTCCGATTCGAACCGTGAGCCACCGCGCAAGAAGTACGTGAGGGCGGTCGGGCCACGGTTGCGGGTGCTTTTGCTGGTCATTATCGGTTGCGTGGCGATCCTCGCGGCCAACTCGCTTTACCTGGCCGCGATCACGTTCCTCGAGTGGGTGAAGGCTGATTCCAACCATACCTACCAGAATTGGTTCTACATGGTGATGTTCGGGTTTCACCTGGTGTTGGGGCTGTTGCTGGTGCTGCCGGTGATCATATTCGGGCTGATTCACATTAAGAACGCGCACTCGCGGCCCAACCGGCGCGCGGTGAAAGTGGGCTACCTGTTGTTTGGGACGGCCCTGGTGGTTTTGGTCACCGGACTGTTGCTGACCCGCGCGGACGTCTTTCAGTTCAAGAATCTGGGCCTTAAGGACCCGCGGCTACGGGGAATGGCCTACTGGGCGCACGTGATCGCGCCGTTGGCGGCGGCATGGCTTTATGTGCTGCACCGGCTGGCAGGGCCGCGGATCAAATGGCGCGCCGGTGTGCGCTGGGGGGCGGCGGTGGCGGCATCTGTCGGCGCGATGGTTTTGCTGCATTCCGTCCATCCGCGAACCAACCAGGCCGGCTCGGCGGAAGGCAGGAAGTACTTCGAGCCGTCGCTCGCGCAGACCGCCACGGGCAAATTCATCCCGGCACGCACGTTAATGATGGACGACTATTGCCTGAAGTGCCACCAGGACGCCTACAAGGGCTGGTTCCACAGCGCCCATCACTTCAGCTCGTTCAACAACCAGCCCTATCTCTTCAGCGTGCGGGAAACACGCCGGGTTGCGCTGCAGCGCGACGGCAACGTGAAAGCCGCGCGCTGGTGCGCCGGCTGCCACGACGTCGTGCCGTTTTTCAGCGGCGCGTTTGACGATCCCCGTTTCGACGATGTGAACCACCCGACGGCCCAGGCGGGGATCACGTGCACTTCCTGCCACGCGATTACCCACGTCAACAGCACCAAGGGGAATGCGGATTACACGATCGATGAGCCGATTCATTACCCCTTCGCTTACAGCAGCAATAGCCTGCTGCAGTACATCAACCAGCAACTGGTGAAAGCGAAGCCCGAATTCCACAAGAAAACGTTCCTGAAGCCGTTCATGCGGACGGCGGAATTCTGTTCGACCTGTCACAAGGTCAGCATCCCGGGTGAGCTGAACAAGTACAAGGAATTTTTGCGGGGCCAGAATCATTACGACACTTACCTGCTGAGCGGCGTGTCGGGTCACGGGGCGCGGAGTTTCTATTATCCGGCCACGGCGGTGCAAAACTGCGCCGGCTGCCACATGCCGCTGCAGGCGTCACAGGATTTCGGCGCGAACTTTTTTAACGCGACGAATCAATCGAAACGATACATCCACAGTCACCTGTTCCCGGCGGCCAACACTGGGATCGCCCATTTGCGCGGCGAGCCGGCGGTGGTGGCGGCGCACGAGGCATTTCTCACCAACTGCGTCCGGGTGGACATTTTCGGGGTGAAGGATGGCGGGACAATTGACGGGGCGCTGACGGCGCCCTTGAGGCCCACGCTGCCGAAGTTGCGGCCGGGACGGCGTTACCTGCTCGAGGTCGTGCTGCGCACGTTGACGGTCGGCCATCCCTTCAGCCAGGGCACTACGGACTCGAACGAAATTTGGGTGGACGCGAAGGTGACCAGCGGGGGCAAAATCATCGGGCGGAGCGGCGGGCTCGGGGCCTTCAGCGAAGTGGACCCCTGGGCGCACTTTGTGAACGTCTATATGCTCGACCGTTACGGCAACCGGATCGACCGCCGAAATCCACAAGATATATTCACGCCGCTCTACAACCATCAGATTCCGCCCGGGGCCGGTCAGGTTGTGCACTATGAGTGTGCGGTGCCGGCCGAGCAGACGGAGCCGCTCGAGTTCGAGGTCAAACTGCAGTATCGCAAATTCGACACCACCTATCTGAATTATGTGTTCGCCACGAACTACAGCAAAAATGCGCCCTTCACTGTGACCAACGATTTGCCGATTGTGACCATCGCTTCGGACCGTGTGGTTTTCCCTGTCGGGGGAAGTTTGGAATTTCAAGTTTCAAATAAGACAGGTTCGGAACTTCAAATCTCAAATCTGAAATCTGAGATCCCGGGGTGGCAGAGGTGGAACGATTACGGGATTGGGCTGCTGCTCGAAGGCAATACGGGAGCGGAAAAAGGCGAGCTCATCCAGGCGGCTCAGGCGTTTGAGCAGGTGGAGAAGCTTGGCCGGGCCGACGGTCCGCTGAACCTGGCACGAGTGTACTTCAAGGAAGGGCGGCTGGATGACGCCATTGGCGCGTTGGGCAGGGCGGCGAATTGCGAGCCGGCGGCGCCGCGTTGGACGCTCGCGTGGTTTACGGGCCTGGTCAACAAACAGAACGGGCTGCTCGATGAGGCGATCAAAAACTTTCGCAGCATTCTCGAAGACCGATACCCGGAGCTGGAGCGGCGCGGCTTTGACTTCAGCAAGGATTACGAAGTGCTGAACGAGCTGGGCCAGGCCTATTTCGAGCGCGCCAAAGCGGAGCGGGCTGATCCGGCGCGGCAGAAGGAGTTCCTAAAGCTTGCCGTCCAGGCATTTCAGAAAACGCTGGCGTTGGATTCGGAGAATCTTACCGCGCATTACACGTTGGCGCTGATTTATACCCAGCTCGGAGACGATCCCCGGGCGGCCTACCACCGCCGCGAGCACGAAAAGTATTTGCCGGATTACAACGCGCAGGACCGCGCGATCACGATCGCGCGGCGGGCCGACCCGGCGGCGGATCATGCGGCGCAGGCGACGGTTATTTATCCCCTGCAACGGCTGGGAGCGGCGGATGGGGGCAAATCCGAAATCCGAAATCCGAAATCCGAAAGAAACCCGAAACTCGAAGCCCGAAGAAGACCGTAGTGACCGAACCTCGCATGAGCAAAGAGCCGATGGGATTGCCGGAAGGAGAAGAGGAACTGGCTCACCTGGACGATGCCGTTATCGGGAGGGCATTCCGAGGGTCGCTGATTGTGCTGGTAGTATTGCTGGCGGCGGGAGCTGGCGTTTTCATCGCCTTCAAGCGAAGAGGGGCGCCGGCTCGTGCTCAATTGACGGCCTTTGCCCCGCCGGCGGCGCCCGAGATCCCGCGAGCGGAGATCCCGGCGGCGGCGTTCAGGGATATCACGCGGGAATCGGGGGTAACTTTTTCCCATTGCAACGGGGCGTATGGGGAAAAGTTGCTGCCCGAAACCATGGGCGGAGGAGTGGCGTTTTTTGATTTCGACAACGATGGCAGCCCGGACCTGCTGTTCGTTAACTCGACCTATTGGCCGTGGCATATGCCGAGCGGGCAGAAGGCGCCGACGATGGCGTTGTATCACAATGACGGCCATGGCCGGTTCATGGATGTCACCGCGGGGTCGGGCCTGGATGTCAGTTTCTACGGCATGGGCGTCGCGGTGGGGGATTATGATAACGACGGGCTGCCTGATGTGTTCATCACGGCGGTGGGCGGCAATCATTTGTTCCATAACGAAGGGGGCGGGAAATTCCGGGAGGTGACGGCCGAGGCCGGTGTCGGCGGGCTGCCGGATGGCTGGAGCACGAGCGCGGCCTGGATTGATTATGACAATGACGGCCGGCTCGACTTGTTCGTGTGCAATTACGTGAAATGGTCGCGCGCGATCGACGCGGAGGTGGGCTACAAAATCGACGGAAGGACACGCGCGTACGGCCAGCCTGTGAATTTTGAAGGCGCTTTCCCCTACCTGTACCACAATGACGGCCACGGGCACTTCACCGACGTATCGGAAGCCGCCGGGGTGCGGGTGAAAAATCCCGTGACCGGCGTGCCGGCCGCCAAATCGCTCGGGGTGGCGCCCGTCGACGTGGACGGCGACGGGTGGATTGATCTGGTGGTGGCCAACGACACGGTTCCGAATTTTCTGTTTATGAACCAGCGGGACGGGACGTTCAGGGAAGTCGGCGCGCAGGCGGGCATCGCTTTCGACAGCTACGGCAACACGCGTGGAGCGATGGGAATCGATGCGGCGCGATACCGGGGAGATGGCAAGTTGGGGATTGCGATTGGGAACTTCGCCAACGAGATGACCGCGCTCTACGTGGCGCAAAACGCGCCGACAAACTTCAGCGACGAAGCCATCACGGAGGGCATTGGTCCAGCCAGCCGTTTGCTGCTGAAGTTCGGCGTTTTCTTTTTCGATTATGATCTCGATGGCCGGCTCGATTTGCTGACGGCGAACGGGCACCTCGAGGAGGAGATCAGCAAGATTCAACAAAGCCAGAGCTACCGCCAGTCGGCCCAGCTTTTCTGGAACGCCGGCGACCGCCGCGGCGGCTGCTTTGTCGCCGTGCCGCCGGAAAAGGCCGGCGCCGACCTGTTCCAACCGATCGTCGGCCGCGGCTCGGCCTATGCGGATATCGATGGCGATGGCGACCTGGACTTGGTCCTGACGCAGGTGGGTGGTCCACCGCTGCTGTTGCGCAATGACCAGCAGCTCGGCCATCACTGGGTCCGTCTGAAGCTGGTCGGGACCGAGTGCAACCGCGACGCGATTGGCGCCTGGGTGAGGGTGCGGGTCAACGGCGAAGACCTGTGGCGCCAGGTGATGCCCACGCGGAGTTATCTCTCGCAATCGGAACTGCCGGTGACCATCGGCCTCGGCCCGGCTACGCGCGCCGATGAAGTCGAAGTGACCTGGCCTGGAGGCAAAACTCAGAGGGTCCAGGATGTCCATATAGATGCGGTAACTACGGTAAGGGAATCAACCGCGGTGGCGGTCTCTGCGCCGGCCTCAGCGCACTTACTTGAGAAAACCGCGCAATAGTCTGCTG
>DATDCV010000653.1:0-8735 GCA_036524155.1 Verrucomicrobiia bacterium | reverse complement strand
AGAAAGGGCGATTGCGCTGCACATGAGACTCAGTCGCAATAAACAGACCCACCCCGCCCAGCCTTCTCTCCCACCCCTGTCCGCTCCAGTCTCACCCTGGCTGCATTGGTGGATCCTCCTCACCGCCCTGGCAACGCTGCTGCTGGTTGGCGCGGGTGGGTTGGTGACCAGCCACGGTGTGGGTATGGCGGTGCCCGACTGGCCAAACACCTATGGTTACAACATGTTTTTCTTTCCCTTCTCACGCTGGGTGGGCGGCATTTTCTACGAACACACTCACCGCCTTCTCGCTTCGTTCGTTGGGTTGATGACGGCCATCACCGCTGTCTGGATGTTCGGCAGGAAGGCGAGACCGTTTCTCCGCTGGACCGGAGTTGCCCTCCTGGTGCTGGCTGGTGTGGCACGAGCGACAGCGCCAGCCCGCTGGAGCGATGCGCTTGTATCGGCACTGACCGGCGCGGCCGCCTTGGCCGCGAGCTTCGCGTGGCCCCGAGCGAAAGCGGCGCCTACGTGGCTGCGCCGCCTCGGAGTGCTTGCTTTCCTGGCAGTCGTGCTCCAGGGGGTTTTGGGAGGCTTGCGAGTCATCTTATTGCGGGACCAAATCGGCGTGTTCCACGCCGCATTGGCGCAGCTTTTCTTTGCGCTGATGTGTTCGCTGGCCCTGTTCACCAGCGGATGGTGGGCTCGGACCGCCCAGGCCCACGGGGTTCAAGACGCGGCGCCCGCGGCTAACCTGAGTTGGCGCTGGCTGTTCCCGATCACAACCCTGCTGATCCTGGCCCAGCTTGTCCTCGGCGCGGCGATGCGGCATCAACATGCCGGCTTGGCGATCCCGGATTTCCCGCTGGCATACGGCAGATTGTGGCCTGCCACCGACCCGGCCGCGGTAGCCATGTACAACCAGCACCGCCTCGAAGTCGTTTCCCTAAACGCTATTACCGGCTCCCAAATCGTGCTCCAGATGGTCCATCGTTTGGTGGCGGTGGCGGTCCTGGCCACCGTCGGCGCTTGCGCGTGGTCAACCCGGCGCGAGACCGGCCGCAGCCAACAGGCCAGGCAGCTCGCGCGGCTGTGGCTGGGGTTGATTCTTATCCAGGTCTCATTAGGCGCCTGGACTGTTTGGTCAAACAAGGCGGCGGACATCGCCACGGCTCACGTCGTTGGCGGGGCACTTTCGCTGGCCGTCGGCGTGCTCGCGACTGTAGTTTCGTTCCGCGGCCTTCCACTCCTCATCCGAACGCCAGCCCGGGTGTTCGTTCCAGCCGCAGCCAGGCCCGGTTCTTCTCCGGCTGGTGCCCCGATGTTGCCGTCCCCGCGCCCGGCCCAAGCCGCTACTTCCTGACACCGATGAAACTGACCGCGGAATTACTCACCACCCGCACGGCGGTGGCGGAGAAAAACTCGTTGGCCGTTTACGCCGACCTCTTCAAGGCGCGTCTGACTTCGCTCGTTCTGCTCACCACCGTCGTTGGTTTCTACGCCGGCAGCCGCGTTGCAGTAGATTACTTGCTCATGCTCCATACTCTGCTGGGAACTGCCCTGGTCGCCAGTGGCGCTTCCGCGCTTAATCAGCTTTGGGAGAGAAAGCACGACGCCAAAATGCGGCGTACTGCGGACCGGCCGTTGCCCTCCGGCACCCTGCAGCCGCAAGCGGTGCTCAAAATCGGCTGTGGCGCTGGAGTGGTCGGCCTGCTTTACCTTGGCTTGACAGTGAACGCCGTCGCAGCCGGCGTGGCGGGTTGTTCGCTGCTGCTTTATGTGTTTGTTTACACGCCGCTGAAGCGCGTGACGTGGCTAAACACGCTGGTGGGGGCGGTTCCGGGGGGCTTGCCGCCTTTGATCGGCTGGGCCGCGGCCCGGGGTGGTCTGGATGCCGGCGGGTGGATCCTGTTCGGGATCCAGGCGCTGTGGCAATTGCCTCATTTCATGGCCATCGCCTGGATGTACCGCGAGGAATACGCCCGAGCGGGTTTCCGAATGTTGTCCGTGAAGGACCCGGACGGCCGGCGGACCAGCCGGCATGCAGTGGTGCAGACGGCGTTGCTGCTCCCGGTCAGCGTGCTGCCTTTTATGATCAAGCTGGCCGGGCCGTTCTATTTTGGGGGCGCCTTGGGGCTGGGCGTGTGTTTCCTCTTTCTCGCGCTGCAATTCGCGCGCAGTCCGGGGCACGCGCGTGCTCAGCGGCTGTTTTATTACTCTTTGGCGTATCTGCCGCTGCTGCTGGTGCTCATGGTAGTGGATAAAATCAAGTGAGGCGAGAAGCCTGATGAAACACGACAAAGAGGCCGGTTTCTGGACCAAATACATTTTTTCCACCGACCACAAGATGATCGGGATCCAGTACGGGATGACGGCCTTCTGCTTTCTGCTGTTCGGCTTTTGCCTGATGCTGGTGATGCGGTGGCAGATCGCGCATTCGGGGCAGCCGGTGCCGGTGATCGGGCCGTTGCTCGAGGCGCTGCTGGGGAACGTCGCCGCCAAGGGGGTTATCTCGCCCGACCTTTACAATTCGTTCGGGGCGATGCACGGCACGATCATGGTGTTCCTGGCCATCGTGCCGCTGGCGTTCGGCGCCTTCGGCAATTACCTCGTTCCGCTGCAAATCGGGGCGCCGGACATGGCATTCCCGCGGGTGAACATGGCGAGCTACCAATTCTATTTTCTGGGCGGCATTGTCATGTTCGTCAGTTTCTTCATTCCGGGCGGGGCGGCGCAAGCGGGTTGGACATCCTATCCGCCCCTGGCGGTGGCGGTGCCAACCGACGGCCAAACGTTCTGGCTTGTAGGCATGGTGCTCTTGATCACGTCGTCACTACTCGGCGCGGTGAACTTCATCGCGACCGTCATCCAGTTGCGCGCGCCCGGGATGAACTGGATGCGGCTGCCGTTCTTCGTTTGGGCCCAATTCGTGACGGCGTTTCTTTTGCTGCTGGCGTTTCCTCCGCTCGAGGCGGCGGGGATCATGCAATTGATGGACAAGGTGGCCCACACGAGCTTCTTTCTGCCGACGGGCCTAGCGGTCGGTGGCCAACTGGCGCAGGTAAGCGGCGGGGGCAGCCCGCTGCTCTGGCAACACCTGTTCTGGTTCCTCGCCCACCCGGAAGTTTACGTGCTGATTTTGCCGGCGATGGGGATTGTCGCCGAGATCATCGCCAACAACACCCGGAAGCCGATTTGGGGATACAAGTCGCTGGTTTACTCGGTGCTGACGATCGGGTTCCTGTCGTTCATCGTGTGGGCGCATCACATGTACTTGACGGGGATGGGCACCAAGATCGCGACGTTCTTCCAAACCACGACGATGATCATTTCGATTCCGTCGGTGATCATCCTGACGTGCATGTTCATTTCGTTGTGGGGCGGCTCGATCCGGTTCAATCCGCCGATGCTGTTTGTTATGGCTTTTTTGCCGATGTTCGGCATTGGCGGCCTTACCGGCCTGCCGCTGGGCTTTAGCTACAGCGACATTCACCTGCACGACACCTACTACGTCATCGCGCACTTCCACTATATCGTCGCGCCGGGAACGATCTTTGCCATGTTCGCCGGCCTTTATTACTGGTTTCCCAAGTTCACCGGCCGGATGATGAACGACTTCTGGGGCAAGGTTCACTTCTGGACTTCGTTCCTGTTCATGAACCTGATTTTCCAGCCGATGTTCGCCCAGGGCATGGCCGGCATGCTCCGGCGCATGGCCGACGGCGGCGCCAATTACTCGACTGCCAAAACTCCGGGGGCGATTGGAGGGCTCAGCCCTAACATCATCGGTCTGCACACGTATATTCTCTGGGCGGCGGTCGCCCTGCTCATTGCCCAAATCCCCTTCCTCATTAACCTGTTTTGGAGCATCAAACACGGTCCGAAGGTGTCCTCGGACAACCCCTGGGAGGCCACTACCCTCGAATGGCAGACGCCCACACCGCCGCCCCACGGCAATTTTCTTGAGCCCGTAAAGGTCTATCGGGGCCCCTACGAATACAGCGTCCCCGGCGCCGTGCGGGATTACAGCCCGCAAAATGAACCGCCCGGCAGGGGATCGGGACCCAAAACGCTGGAATCGGGCTTGGAGCACGCCCAGGGAGGGGTGCGATGAACCGCAAGACCCTGCCCTGCGGGACTGGGCATAGCTGCCCCTCGACCAACCAGAACACCGGCACGCCGAAACGCTCGCGCGCCTTTGCGCTTTTCGCTTCGTCCGCTCTGGGCCGCACGCCTTGGGACCATGAATATGGCGAACGGTCCGCGGGCTTCAGTCCGCAGCAACATCCGTCAGCAGGGGGCTTCCGCGTTCCGGACGCGATGGTCGATCGGGTATTGCTGCGGACTAAAGCCCGCGGACCGGGAAAGGCGGCCCCGGCAGAGTTAATGGTGAGGCGGGGCGTGCCCCAGCACCCGGCCCGCCGGAACTTCTCACGCCTCAGATATACAATGCCGCTGCCTCCCGGAGTGCGGGCTTATTCCGGATTTCGGATTTCGGATTTCAGATTTCCAGACCATGGACATTCCCTACACAATTGAACCGCGCCCCGACACCGGCCTCTACAACGCCAAGGTCGGGATCTGGCTTTTTCTCGCGTCGGAGGTGATGCTCTTCGGAGCGCTGTTCTCCTCCTACATCCTCCTGCGCGTCGGCGCGCCGGAAGGCCTGTGGCCGCACGGGTGGCTGAATGTGCCCGTCGGCACCGCGAACACCCTGGTGCTAATCACCTCGAGCATCACGACCGTGATGGCCTGGGCCTCGCTCAAGATGAACCAGTTCAGCCGGTTTAAGTTCTTTCACGCGTGCACGCTCTGCCTGGCGCTGACGTTTGTTTGCATCAAGTCCTACGAGTATCACGACAAGTTCACTCATTATGAGATCACACTGAAAAACGGCCGGCTCGCCGACGGGCATATCGTAAAAGCCAGGACCACGCCGAAGCGGGTGGTCCTCGAGGGCCGTTTCGTGGCCGACCGCAAAGACCTCTACGATCTCCATTCTGCCAAAGCTCAGGTCAAACACGACGAAATCGAGATTGACCGCGCGGACATAGCGAAAATGGAGAACTACGGCCCCCGGCATAACACCTACCTGGCGATCTATTTCACCCTCACCGGCCTGCACGCGCTGCACGTGATCGGCGGGGCGCTGGTCATCGGGTTCCTGTGGGGACCGGGCAGCCGCTTGTGGCGGACGGACCCCGAGCGGTTCACCAACCGGATTGAGATTTCCGGGCTATTCTGGCATTTTGTCGACCTGGTGTGGATTTTTCTCTTTCCTGTCTTATACTTACTATAACTATTTATGGATGCCCAGGCTTCGCATGATTTCGCGCTGCACGTCCGGCGCTACCTGTATGTTTTTTACGCGCTGATCTTCGGGACGCTGATCACGGTCGGCGCCTCTTACATTAAGTTCGGGAATCGGGAGGTCAACATCGCGGTGGCGCTATTCATCGCCATCAGCAAGGCGTCGCTGGTGGCGTGCTATTTCATGCACCTGATCTCCGAACGCAAGATGATCTACGGCATCCTGACGTTCACCGCAGTTTTCTTTCTGGGGCTGATGTTTCTGACGGTGTGGTCGTTCGGGGATTATCCACAGCACACGGTGACTCACTGAGGACTGTCTATGTCGCTGAAGGCTTTTCACCTGGTTTTCATCACGGCCGCCACAGCGCTTGCGTTCGGGTGCGGCATTTGGGGTTTGAAGGAATACTGGTCGCCGGACGGGCGCCCGCTGCACCTCGTGTTCGGCCTGGGGTCACTGGTGACCGGGGCGGGGTTGATCCTCTACGAGCGGTATTTTCTGAAAAAATCGAAGGGAGTGAGCTATTTATGATGGTTTGCCGCACGTTTCGGTCAGCGCTCGCGCCGGCTCTGGCGCTCTTGCCTGTGAGTGGTTGGGCCTGCGCCGCCTGTTATGGGCAATCCGATTCGCCGCTCGCGGCGGGGATGAACTGGGGGATCCTGAGCCTGTTGGGGTTCATTCTGTTCGTGCTGGGTGGCGTCGCCGGCTTTTTCTTTTTCCTGGCCAGGAAGTCGGCGGCCCTGAACCGGGCGACCGCGCTGGGGGAGCTGAAACAGGCGGAATTCGAAGGTTGGACACGCAGTAGTCGACCGGCGGGCTTCGTCCGGCGGGATCCGCTGCCGCTGCCCCGGCCCGGACCTCATCGGCCTTGCCGTTCGGCGATACAGGAAAGCGAAGTAGCAGCCGGCGGAAACCGCCGGTGACAGGTTCCGGAGAATCGCAAGTATGGAAAAGCTGCTGGGACTGCCGGTGCTGGCTTCGGAACACGGCCGGCAAGTGGATAATCTGATCATCTACATCCATTGGCTGATGATCGTGTTGTTCGTGGGATGGCTTGCCTATTTTGGGTACACGCTGTTGCGGTTCAGGCGCTCGCGCAATCCGAGGGCGGACTATTACGGGGTGCGGAACCATTCGAGCAGTTACATCGAAGCGGCGGTGGCGCTCGTGGAAGGTGTCCTGCTGGTGGCTGTGGCAGTGCCTTATTGGGCCAGAGCGGTAGACCGGTTTCCCAGTGAGAGCGAGTCGACAGTAATCCAGGTGGTCGCCCAGCAGTTTGCGTGGAATGTGCGATACCCCGGCAAGGACGGCAAGTTTGGCCGCCAGGATATGCACTGGGTGACCGGGGACAATACTTTCGGCGTGGATCCCAACGACCCGGCCGGAAAAGACGACGTTCAAACACTGAACGACATTCACGTCCCGCTGGTTAAAAACGCGGACGGAAATTACCGACCGGTGATCATCTACATCTCTTCGAAGGACGTAGTGCACTCCTTTAAGATCATTGCACTCCGAGTGACGCAGGATGCGATCCCGGGGCTGCGGATCCCGACCTGGTTCCGGCCCACCTGCGAAGGCCGCTTTCAGATCAACTGCGCCCAGCTCTGCGGTAACGGGCATTTCAGCATGTCCCAAGGGTTCCTCGTGGTCGAAAGCCCTGAAGCCTACAACAAGTGGCTGGCGTCCAAAACCGGCGCTGCGACGAGTTTCGAGTAGGCGTACAAAGAAAACAGCGCGGACACTCGTCCGCGCTGCTCGCTGCTTAATCTGAGTCTCTGGTCAGCCGTGGTCCGCGGTTACGGCAGGATGAGACGGAAGAATACGTTCTCGCCAGTCGGGATCGGCTGGATGATAAACGGATTGGGGGCATTCACAACCTCCTGCCAATTGGTCGTAATCCCCTCGCCGATGGCGTTGGTTTGCGACTGCAGGATGTGGTTGCCGTAGATCGGATCCCAACTGATGGAGATGCCGCGCTCCGTGCCGCTGCCGGTAACCGCGATCAGGAGTTGAGCCGGCGCGGCGGCCTTCACGCGGATGGTGCCGTCCGCGGCCAGTGTGGTGGTGTCCCATTCCAAGCCTGCGCGCAGCGTCGGCAGGGAGATGCTGGCGAAGGCGCCGGTGTAGGCAGTTGATTCGAAGAGTTGGAACGAATCGCCGTCGGACAGCGCATCGCCGCTGGCCTGAACGTTGAGTATGCCACCGTAGGCGATACCAACCGAGGCAACGACTTTGTCGCTCGTCCGCGTCGCACCGGCCTTGTTGATTTCCATTGCCGTTGTGCCGGCGAGGGTAACCGCCGGAGCGATGCCTGCGAACGTGCAGGTGAGAGTGGCGATCCCCGGTCCCGGAGCGAGTGTGCCCGCTTCCTGGATCTGGATCGCGTCCACAATAGTGCCGGTCCCGGTCAGGGTGCCGTTCGTGACGACAACCGCGCTGCCGCCGGCGCCGACGGAGCCGACTACCGACAGGGTGCCACCGCCGACAACGGTTTGGCCGAGGTAGAGGTCGGAGCCGGAGAGCACGAGCGTGCCGGAGCCCACTTTGAACAGCCCGCCCGGGCCGGTGATGGCGCCCGAGAGCTGGACGGTGTTTGGACCCGTGTCAAATGTCGGCCCGGGTTGGACTCCCGTCAGGCTCATGTTCAACGCTGAAGACCAATCGGCCGACGCCGCAAGCGTGCCCGAGGTCAGGTTGATGATATAAGTATTGCCTGCCGTCCCTGTGCCAATACCTGAAGGTCCCACCACGAAGATGCCGCCTTCGAGGTTGAAGGTATCGTCGCCGGCAGTGTTGCCGCGGTTGTCCAGAACAAGGCCGTGAGCCCGGACCGTGCCGCCCTTCTGAGTGAAGATGCCGGTGCCGTCGACGCCGACGTAGAGAACGCCATTTTGTTCGCTGCTCCCGGCAGCGGGCCCGGCGGGTATGCCGACCAGGTTGAGTGTGCCGTTCTCCATCGTGTAGGTGCTGGTTTCGGTCGGATAATGTCCGACGCGCATGCTGTTGGTCACCCAGACATCGCCGCCCGTTTGGACAACTTCGCCCGCCATGCTGGCCGGGTTGCCCAATAGGAAGTGGCCCATCCTGGGATTGGCTGTTCCCTGGATCATCAGTTTGCCTGCCACGTCACGGCCGACCTCAACACTGCCGCTGATATCGATGGTGGCAGTGCCGTCCCAGACGACGCCGTTAACGGAGCGAATGCCGATGCCGCCGGTGCCGACGACGTTGAAAGGCTGGGTGTAGGTGTCAGACCGCTCGATGTCGACGCGGCCGCTGTTATAGACGGTGCCGGCGATCGTGCCGCTGGCGCCACCGTTGCCGATGCGCAAGTACCCGGCCGAGACGACCGAGTTGCCGGAGTAGGTGTTGTCGGCGCCGAGGACCAGCGTCCCACCGCCGGTTTTGATCACGGTGCCGGTGCCGTCGAGGACCCCTACCA
>DATDCV010000652.1:0-7423 GCA_036524155.1 Verrucomicrobiia bacterium | reverse complement strand
CTCGCCTGGCGGAATGTACCCGGGCGCACCTACTCTATTCAGAGCCGCGAGCGGGTAGCTGGAGGCGATTGGGCGTCGGTGGTCGCCTTGACCACCGACGCCAAAGCGGGGACCTGGACCCCACTGGGCGCGGGACAACGTGTCCCAGGAGGCTGGCAACTCACCAATGTCACGGTGGATGCCGGCGCCGGAATCCGCGCCCGCGGTTTCATCGCCAACAGCGGCATCGGCGAAGGCATCGTGGAAACCACCCTGCACGCGGTCCCGGTGATCATCACCAGCGATGGCACTTTCGGGGTAGTCTCGAACGAGTTTTGCTTCAGCGTCGCCGGCGTATACCGCCAGACGGTCGTCATCGAACGTTCCGCCGATTTGCGCCAATGGTTCCCCATCCGGACCAACACCGTAGGTAATAGCTGGCTCTACTTCAGTGATCCCGACTGGTGGCAGGCTCCCCACCGGTTTTATCGCGCCCGCCTGTGGCCGTGAGAGGAGCTGTGGCCCTCGGGCTGTGCTCGCGCATACTCTGCGCCACTCGCGCTAAATCAGTGCCGCAGGGGAGAGCGCACGCTGTGGGAAGCGTCAATCGGAGCAGTTAGCCGGGTCGGTCGACACTCCCCATGCGATATCCTATTTGGCGGCGGCGCGGGAGCTTTCCAGCTTCTGGATCAGGTCTTTGAAAAGTCTGGCCTGGGCTGCCTGATCTTTCCGGTAGGCCTGCAACTGGTCTTCAGTTAGAACGGTCTCCAGAGCCTTGGCCTTCTGATCAAGCCCCCACTGCATCGCTTCACCTTCGTTCGCGAACTTCTGGTTGCTACTCCCATTGAGTTGGTCCACGGTGGCCTGGTACAAAGCCGCGTAAACCCCATCCAGTTGTTCCGGTTTCAGGCGCAACGTGGACTGGAGTTGCAGCAGCTCCTGATTCGCTGCGGTGCTCGCGTCCTGTGCGGCCTCCCCCTGCTTGTATGCGGGAAAGGACGCCAGTTGCTCAGGCGTCAGCAGAGCTTTGATTTGGTCGTCGACATTCCCCGCGGTGCTGCGCGCCCTGGCGATTTCGTCCTTGTCGAATTTTCCCGACATCGCCTGTTGCATTCCAACCGCCATGGCCCGTGCCTGACGCAACAGGATCTCGCGCGCAGCGTCGGTTTGTTCCGGAGTAAGCTGCAGAAGGGCCTTGAGCCGGTCCAGCCGGGTCCCGGCGCGCCGTTCCATGGCCTGCTGCATGGCATCGGTCATGGCGGTGAGGACAGGATTCGTGGCAGGCGCGCTCGCTTGCCGCGCGAGTTGCGCACGCAATTGTTCCGCCTCCGCGGTTGCGCGGCGCGCCACGCCGGCCATTCCGCGCAACCGGAGCAACTCCGCCGCATCAGCGGCCGGACGGTTGCCTTCCTCGCGTACTGCGGCGGGCTGGTTTCGGGCTTCGTCGCGTTCGCGCTGCAGTTGCCGGATCTGTTCGGTAAGCGGCGCCTGCCGCTCAGTCAGTGTGTTCATTTGGCGGCGCAGGTTCGCGGCCTGGCGGCCCTCGTAGATACCCGCTCCGGCGAGCACGACGACGGTGCCGGTGATGAGCGCTTTTTGTAGTGTGGTCATGGCAATTGCTTTGGTTGCGGTTATTGCTGCGGCAGGAACAACGGTGGTTCCGACCAATGTGGCGGCTGTGGAAACGGCAGTGGCCAGGGCCGCTGGGGCGGACTGCACCGCATTGGCAGACAGAGCAAGGACCAGCCCGCTGGCACCGACACTAACGCCCCGTCTGGAAAAGAAATCGCGGAGGCGCTCCACCGCGCGGTTGACGCGCTTTTGAGCGGCTTCGGCGCTGACGCCCAGGACTTCGGCCATTTGCTGCGCCGATTTCCTCTCGAAATAACGCAGCAACACGGCATCGCGGTCGGCTTCGCTCAGGTCCGCGAGCGCAGCATCGAGGTGGGGTGCGATCTCTTCCCAGGATGCCTCGGGGGTGGAGGAAAGGACTTCATTCATGGCGACGGCCTCCTGTTCACGGACACGGCGGCGGACCTCGGAGCGAACGACATTGGCGGCGAGGTTCCGTGCCGTGCAATGCAGCCAACCCGACAAAACCGGTCGATCGCACAATTTCGTGGCGTTCCTGGCCAGCTCAACGAATGCGTTCTGCGTCACGTCTTCCGCGAGGCGCGAATCGCACACCATACGCACGGCGGCGGAATGAACCAGATCAATATGCCGGTGAACCAGTTCTGCAAACGCCGCCTCCTCGTGACGCTCGGCGTAGGCCGCCAGGAGTTGTTGGTCAGTCAGTCGGTTCATTCATCAAAGAGTAACCGCCAATCGAGAAATCGGACAGGAAATCGATTGCCCGCTCCGCTCGGCGCGAACTCGTACGGACTAGGGGATCGACATTATATTAGATGACCGCATTTGCGTTTCGTAGTGCAGTCATTGCTCCTTGAGGGCCATGTATGGCATACCGTAGCCTTGGTTCGCACTTTCACACCGTCACTTTGAAGAGCACGAGGAACACCCCAGGCCAATCCCGTGAGCCCTGGCACGTCGCATCTCTTCGTTCTGGAGGTGTCATACACCTGATGCAAAGGCCCTTGTTTCAGATTTGCACCGCCAGCCGCCAGCTATTCTCCAGCATTGCAGAATTCGAAATAGAGGATCGACATTATTTTAGTTGACCTCATCGGCTTTTCATGGTGTAATCGATGTCTCCATGAAGGCCAGCACGGCATGCCGTAGTCTGGGTTCGCCCTTTCCCACCGTCGTACTGTTGACTTGCACATTGGTTCTAACGGCCTGCGGTAATCGAACCACACCGGACTCCAAGGCGGCCGTTGCACAGGATGGGGAAGTACTCGCGCGGGTCGGCGACCGCGCCATTACACTAGCCGAATTCACACAGGAGTTGACGAGACGCGCGCGGACTCATCCGCAACTTTACGGCTCGGAGGCACAACACCGGAAACTGCTTGAGGAGATGGTCCAGTTCGAAGTGTTGCTCGCATCAGCGAAGGAGGCCGGCTACGACCGCGATCCGCAGATTCAGTCCCAGATCAACCAGTTCATCGTCACCCGGTTTCAGGAGGACCAGCTCCCAAAATCGGAAGCGGCCGCCCCCACGGAGGAGGAATTGAGGGATTTCTACGCGGGCAACCGGGAACAGTTTTCCGTGCCGCCGGCAGTCCGCGCCGCCGTGATCCAGTTCAAGCTCAGTCCGAAGGCGGCACCGGAAAAACGGGGCGAACTCAAGGCGAAGGCGGTAGCAATCTGGACAGCGGCGCACACGGCCGAAGCCGCGGAGTTTGGGCGGCTCGCGCAACAACATTCCGACGACCAAACGACCCGTTACCACCGCGGAGAGACCGGGTGGATTTCGCTAGAGAACCTGTCGGAGCGATGGGGTGCGCCCGTGAGCAACGCGGTGTTCACCCTGACCGAACCGGGCCAGACCGCGCCTTTGATCGAAACACCCGACGGGTATTACATCGTCCGGTTGCTGGAAAAACGGCCTCGCAGCGCGCGCCCTTTTGAAGAAGTCCGCGACACAATCGCGTACGCAGTCACTCAACGGAGAGAATTGGAACGGCAGGCCGACTTCAGGTCCCGGTTGCAGCGCAATTTCAGAGTTGAGTTGCACCCGGAGCGTTTGCCACCGCCCAACGCCCCGGTTCCTCCGACCGAGCCCACACCGCCAAGTATGCCAGAAAACTGACCCCTGACTTTTATGAAACCAATGATTCGTTTCCTATCCCGCGCGGCGAAGAACACCCCGCCTTTGGCGGCGAGCAACAGTTGGCTGCCGGCGAGAACTTCCCGTGGCACGCGAATCGGGTGGCTCACGGCAGCCACTTTGCTCGGCTGCGCGAACTGGTGGTTCGCCCGGGCGCAGCAGGTCACCCAGACACTAACGTTGCAGCCCGGCTGGAACGCGGTGTATCTCGAGGTGCAACCGGACAACAACACGACGACGGCGGTCTTTGCCAGGCTGCCGGCGGCCAGTGTGTGGTCGCGCGCCGAGCGGATCTCGAGCGTCGATTTCATTCAAAATGCGTCCGAGGAGACCTTCAACGAAGCGGGCTGGCTGCGCTGGTTTCATCCGTCCCGGCCCGAGGCGATTTTGAACAACCTGTTCGCCGTGTTCCCGAATCGCGCATATCTGATCCGCTCCACCAATGCGACGCCGGTGGTTTGGTCGTTAACCGGGCGTCCGGCTTTGCGGCAGGCTGCGTGGGTGCCCGACGCGTACAATTTGCGCGGACTGCCGGTGTCCCCGGCCACCCCGCCAACGTTCCTGAATTTCTTCCGTCATTCGCCGTCGCACTTCAACGCGGCCAGCGGCCAACTGGAAAAGATCTACCGGCTCAACGCGTCCGGGCAGTGGGCGCAAGTGGCGGCGAATGATGCGACCAGGTCGGGGGAGGCCTATTGGATTTTCACGCGCGGCGCTTCCGATTATCTCGCGCCGCTCCATGTGCAAGTGGACCTGGGCGACGGCCTCGATTTCGGCCCCGGACTGACAGTGTTGAATCTCTGGCTCGCGAATCGGACCGCCGGGCCGTTGAGCGCGCTGGTTCGGGATCTGGCGGCCCCCGACAGCATTCTCTCGCATTACGTTTTCGACCCCCAACTGGGAGGACAGTGGCCCGCGCTGCCGAATCCTTTGGCAAAGTCGCTGACGGCTGGCGAAACCGCCCGGTGCCGGCTGGGGGCGCGGCGGCAGGATCTCACGGAACAGCAGTATCAGTCAGTAATCGAAGTCACCGACGGCGCGGGCGTGCGGTTGCTGGTGCCGGTGCTGGTGGACAAACCGGCAGTTGCCGCCGCCGGCAATAACAGGGGCGGAGCAGTCGCGGTCGTTCTCCAGGAGAATCCGCTGGCAGGGCTTTGGGTCGGGGCCGCCACGCTCAACGCGGTTTCGGAGGCCCACTCGGGGGTCCCGACCAATCCGACCCCGACCAAATCGGTGCTCAACCTGCGCCTGCTCATTCACGTCGATGCCGGCGGCCAGGCGCGGCTGCTGAAGGAGGTGCTGCAAATGTGGCGCAACGGCACCTTCACCAACGATGCCAGCGGCAACCGGGTGGTGAGCCAGCCGGGCCGATACGTGTTGCTGACGGACGACTCGCTGATTTCGCAGTTCCAGGGCGTGGGCGTGCGCGACGGGGAATCAGTGGGCCGGCGGCTGGCCACCATCGGCTACGATTTCCCCAGTAACCCGACAAATAATTTCCTCGCGCTCTCGGGCACGTTCGCCATTGGCCAGAGTCTCACGGGCACCCTCACCTTGCCTTACGATCACCCGACCAATCCCTTCAAACACAAGTACCATCCCGACCACGACAACCTCAACGCGCGGTTCGACGGCCCGGCGGTTGAGGCCTACACGACCAGCCGCGAAATCCGGCTCAACTTCGCCGCGTCGCCGCCGGACGGCCCGGCGGTGCCCGATTTCGGGCACAACGAGATGGGCGGTCTCTACCGCGAGATTATGACCGGCATCCACAAACGGCCGCTCCACGTCAGCGGCACGTTCCGCCTGACGCGGGTATCGCAGATCGCGGAACTCAACCCGAGTCCAACCCTTTAATGCTCTTCTGCCATGAAAATGAATTTTCCAAATTCCATCGGGCGACGGGCGCACATTACGCGGATGGCTGGTGCTCTGGCCGGTCTGGCGTTGACCGGAGCGAGTCTCGAGGCGGCGGATTATTCGGGCCACGTTAGCGACGACGGGGTGAACCTCCCCTACGTGGATATGTACTACGCTTGGGTGGGGCCATTCGGCGCTACCGGGAGCGGGAGTTTCCTCACCACTGCCGCCGGGTCCGGCAACAACTGGTTCAGCGGGGGCTGGGGCCTCGGGACCACCATCAGATACGGACCCTACCAGTATGGTTATACGTTCACGCCCACATACGTGGACGTATACACGGGAATCTTTGGCACGGAGAGCCGCAGCGACGTTCACTTTGAACGCATTTCCTACGCGATTTCCGGAACGGTTTACGAGAGAGGCGCGCGGGCCAGTGGCGTGACGATCAGCCTCTCAGGCGCCACGGGTCGCAGTACCACGACCGCCGCGAATGGGACTTTTTCCTTCGCGCAACTGCCCACCGGCACCTTCTACATTATTCCGAGCCAGCGCGGGTACCTGTTCGTGCCAGCCAGCCGGACAACCTCGCTGGCGCCGTCCCAGGCGGGCCAGGATTTCACACGGCTTAGTGCCCTCGTGACGACGCTCGCGGCCAGCGGTGTTGCGTTCGGTGACGCCGTGTTAAACGGGACTGTGAGGGGCGAGGGAACGTTGACGAATCGCGTCTGGTTTGAATACGGCGCGGGAGGCGCATTCGACCGGCAGACACCCGTCCAGAACCTCGCTGCCGGCCCGGCTCTGGTTCCCGTGAACGCCCCTCTGCAGGATCTCGCGGCCGGGGTGATCTACCAGTATCGGCTGGTGGCCGCCAACGTGAATGGCACGAACTACGGCCAGAACGTCGAGTTCACCATGCCTTACCCCGGAGCGTTAACGGCGGCGAGCCTTGACGGCATTGACGACTACGCCGGCGTGCCGAGCGCGGTGATTCCCACCAACGGCAACTTCACTGTCGAGTGTTGGGCCAGGCTGCCGGTAACCGCCGGCGGTACATATGAAATCCTGTCTCAAGGCACTTCCGGCAACGCTTTCTACATCGGCATCTCGGGAGCCAACCTTCGACTGGGCGACACCTGGATCGCTCCCGGCGTCCCGTTTCCAGTCGGCGGCGGCTGGCATCACTTCGCGGTGGTGAAGACCAACAACAACACCTTCTTTTACCTGGACGGCGAGCCTAAGGCCACCAAGGGCAGCGCCATCTCCAACCCCGCGCCAACCGAATTCCGCATCGGCCGGCAGTACACCAACTTTTCGGAATATTGGCCGGGCGCGGTAGACGAGCTGCGCGTCTGGAATGTGGCGCGCTCCGCAACGGCAATCCAGGCGAACTACCAGCGTCACCTTCCGGGCAGTGAACCCGGTTTGGTTGCCTATTTTCAATTCAACGCGCTGGACGGAGCGAGCCTCCCCAACAGCGTTCCCAACGCGCTCCCGGCCACGCTGCGGAATGGCGCGGTCCTGGCAAATTCGGGTGCTTTGGTTCGCAATCCGGCCGCCAGCACGCTCACGCCCAGTCCCGTGCTCGCCACGCGGGCGACGCTCCGGGCTTCGGTCAATCCGGCCGAAACCGCCACGGTGGCTTATTTCGAGTACGGCGAAACTATCGCCTATGGCAGCAGCACAGCCGGACAGGACATAGGCGCCGGTCTCAAATACCTGCCCGTCAGCACCGTCGTCACCGATTTACAGCCGGGCACCACCTATCATTACCGCAGCGTCGCGTTCAACCAGTTCGGCACCACTTATGGCGAAGACCAGACCTTCACCACGCTGGTCCTGGGCGTTGGC
>DATDCV010000651.1:0-2211 GCA_036524155.1 Verrucomicrobiia bacterium | reverse complement strand
TAAAGCGTCGCCAGCGCAATATCCACCCAACTGATCAGCGCGTGCCCGTAGACGACGAAATCGCGCACGTCATACCATTCGAGGTGGGGGATCAGGAAGTACAGCGTATAGACGGCGGACCGCACCGGCTCCGCTTGCTGCAACGCCACCTGGTTCAGATGGCGTCCGAGCAAGAGGATCCCCAGAACCACCACGAAGCAGATGGTCGAGTTGGAAGAGGGCGCCGCGAACACGACCGAGCCAAGCAGCACCAGGGCGACGACGACGCCCAGCATCATCCATTGCAGCCAGAACGCCTGCAGGAACTGCGCGAGCGGCCAGTGGTTTTCCCGCGCGCCGCTGACGATGCCGAAGAAAATGTAAAAAACGACCAGGGCGATCCCGCAGGCCAGCCAGCAGCCGGCGAATTTCCCGAGCACGACGTGGGCGCGGGTGACCGGCTTGGCCAGCAGCGGAAAGATGGTGCGGTTCTCCCGTTCGGCGGGTATCTGTCTGGCGGTCGTGGCGACTGCAATCACCAGCGCCGAGATCCAAATCAGCAGCAGGCAAATCTCCTTCAGGTACCGCGCGATTTTGACGTCGTTGAAGAAACTGATCGAGCCCATCAGCAGCGTGATGACGGCGGTCATCACAAACAGCACGTAGAAATCTTTGCGGCGGTATAGCTCTTTGATGACGACGGTGGCGAGGGCTGCGACGATGTTCATACGAGCACCTCCGGCTGATAGCCAATGAGATCCAGGAAGATCTTCTCGAGATTCGCCTGGTGTTGCCGCACCAGGTCCGCGACGGACCCTTCCACCTTGAGTTCCCCCTGGTTGATGATGGCCACCCGGTCGCACACAGTCTCCACTTCGCCCAACTCGTGAGAGGAGAAGAACACGGTCTTGCCGTCGTTCTTGAGGCGTTGAATGATTTCGCGGACTTTCATCCGGCCGAGCGGATCCAGCCCGCTGGTCGGTTCGTCCAGGATCAGCAGGTCGGGATTGTTGATGAGCGCCTGGGCGAGGCCGACGCGTTGCTGCATGCCCTTCGAGTAAGTCTTGATGGGTCGTTTGCGCGCGTGGTCCAATTCGACGAGTTTCAGCAGGTTGTCGATCCGGCGATCGCTCTCGGCGCGGGGAATGCGGAAGATCGAGGCATAAAACCGCAGCAGCTCTTCGGCGGAGAGAAACTTGTAGTAGTAGGTCAGCTCCGGCAAATACCCGATCCGCTGCCGGGCGATCGGCTCCCGAACGTCAACCCCAAAAAGATACGCCGCGCCGCTGGTCGCATTCACAAAGCCCAGCAGCACGTTCATGGTGGTGGTCTTGCCGGCCCCGTTTGGCCCCAGGAAACCGTACACTTCGCCGGCGTTGACGCGCAGGTTCAGATCGCGAACGGCGATCTTGTTGCCCTGCCCGCGGGTCTGGGCCTTAAACTCAACCCGCAAGTTTTTCGTTTCCAGAATCGTTTCCATGCCTGCCAGAAGAATCCAACCCAGAATATAAGTGCAGCCCGCCGCCTAACAATCCCGGAGTAAGCAAGAGGATTGCCATGGAAGCACGGCCAGGCAGACCGGCTCCTCGTCTCCGCCCACGAAAAACTGAAGCACTGTCCGGGAGGAGCGGTTGGGCACCGGTTTCGAGGCCCTTCGCGTTGCGGATGTTTTTCCGATCTGTCTATTTACTGGGCATTTCTGCCCTCTTCCGGCCCGGAGAACTCAGCGGGCAAACTTCCTGCGAATGCTTCAAGGTCACTTTCGGCGCCGACCCTCAGGCCAGGCGACGGCGGAACATCCAGTTGGCGGCGGTGAGCGTCACGGTGGCAATCACGAGCAACGGCCAGAGGGCGCGCAACAAAGCGGCCACGCCAATGTCCTTGAGGAACACGCCCTTCACAATCACGATGAAGTGCTGCAGCGGGTTCAGCCAGTCGAGATACTGCAGCCACACGGGCATGTTTTCGACCGGGGACGGGAAGCCCGAGAGAAGCACGGCGGGCATCATGAAGCTGAACACGCCCAGGAATGCCTGCTGCTGGCTGGCGCTGACGGACGAGACCAACAGGCCGATGCCGGAGAGGGCGAGCGTGTAAAAGAACATGCTGCCGTAAAGCAGGAGCAGGGAACCTTGAAACGGGATTCGGTAAACCAGCACACCGGCGGCGATGATGAGGGAGGCCTGGAACATGCCGACGATTACCGCCGGCACGGTCTTGCCAACCATAATC
>DATDCV010000650.1:0-2998 GCA_036524155.1 Verrucomicrobiia bacterium | reverse complement strand
CACGTTTTTCCCGCGCCTTAAAGTCGTCAATCTCCCGCAAATCTTCCCTCGTGGGCCCGCCGCCGTGATCGCCTATGCCCCAGAACACGGGCGTGTCGCGGTTGAGCTTCAGCGCCAGTTCGACCCCCTGCTTCAATCGCTCCGCGATGTTATGCCGTTCGGTGTGATATAGCCCCACCGCGATCCGCAGTGTTAGAACCTCCGACCCATCCAACCCGCGCCATCGGTACAAGTCGGAAGGAAGATCGAGATCCGCTGCTTGCGGGCGCATGTGAATGTACATTTCAAAGCCCGCCTCTCGCAGCAACTGCGGGAGCCCCGCGCTGTGGCCGAAGCTGTCAAAATTGTAAGCTACTTTCGGTTCCGCGCCGAAATACTCGCGGAAAAAGTGGCGTCCCAGAGCGATTTGGCGGATAAGTGATTCGGTGCCGGGAAGGTTTACGTCCGGCTGTAGGTACCATCCGCCGCTGATGGCCCACCGTCCGGCGGCAACCAGTTGCTGGATCTTGGCGAATAATCCGGGCGCATAATCTTTGACCCACTCGTAAAGGACGGCTTCGTTGTGGTTAAAAATCAGTGCAGGATGCTCCTGCAGCAGCTCAACGGCGGTTGAAAAAGTGGACAGCGCTTCGGCACAGCCTTCTTCCCAGCGCCATTGCCAGACGGGGTCGAGATGCGCGTTGCAGATGAGATGGACCGTGGGTATTGGCATGAGAGCAGCGTGGTAGGTCCGGGTGTCAGTGACGTTTCATTCGTTCATCCAAGTCGATCCTCCAGCCGGGGGAAGGATGCTGGCTCATACAGGTCGGGCAGATGATTACCTGCGGCAGGGCAGGGGTGTCGAGCACTAACGGACGCAGAATGCTTGACGTTAGACCAGAGGCCGGAGCAAATTCTGCCGACGGTGCAATTCCTGCCTGTAGTCGAACGGGAGCTTCGCGTAGCGGCGCACCATTCGCGGACGTGGTGGCGGCGAACCCTGACCTTGGTGGCAGCTCTGGTCATCGTCACTCTGACATGGGTCGAAAGCCGTGATCACCTCCAAGAGCGGGTCCTGGCCGTTTTGATTTGGGGCGGCGCGCTGTTCTGCGCCGTGAAACACGCACGGTCTCCGCTGACCTGGCCGACCGAGGAGGTGTTTATTGTCTGGGCGGCGATCACGCATTACTTGCTATGCCTCTGGATTTGCGTCCAGGCACCGCGCCGGTTTGCCGATGATAAGCAGTCTGGTGCGCTCGAATTGCTTTTGTGCACGACCATGCCCGTCGCGTACATTGTTAAGGGCACGCTGTGGGCGCTTTGGCGCCGTTTTGGCCGGGCCGTCGTCGCGTTGGTGTTGCTGGATGCCTTCCTGGTTCACGCGCACGTCAGCGGCCACGGCGGGTGGTCCAATTACTCCGGCAATGGTCTGCTGCTGCTGTGTGTCCTCGCCGCCATCGTTTTTCCGATTCAGGGGTATACGTTCGCCTATGTCGGTCTCTACCAGGGGCTGGCGAAAACCAATTCCTTGCGGGCGACATTTACATTGATCTGGACCCTGGGCTTGCTGCCGTGGGCGGTATTTATCGGTTTTGTGATGGCGTGCGATATAGGCCGACGCTACTTTCCGTTCCTGCCACGGACGACTGAGCAAGTGGCGTTTACCTCTTGGGCTGGCGTACATTTGGCCATTTGCGTCCTAATAGCCGCCGAACTCCCTGACCGCGTCGAACATCGCCAGCACATTCTCAACGGGGGTTTCCGCGAGAATATAATCATGGCTGGCAGACGCTACATAGCCGCCGCCCCGCTTCATCGCTTCGATGACCTCCCGCGTTCTTTTACGGACCAGGTCCGGAGAGCCCATTATCAGTACGTGGTGTGAGTCGATGCCTCCGTTAAACAAGAGGCGATTCCCAAAACGGGCTTTGAGGTTGGCCGGTTTCATATCGGCGGTGCAGGGCTGTAGCGCCTGTAATCCGTCGATCCCGGCGTCGATCATCGCCGCCATGAGTGGAGTGAAGCTGCCACAGCAGTGCATCATCACCTTTAGGCCATGATCATGCCCCAGCCGGGCAAGCCGTTTCAAATGAGGAAAAATGAAGCGGCGAAACATGGCGGGACTTAGGAGCGGGCCCGCTTGCGAGCCAAAGTCGTTGCCGATGAAAAAGACATCGATCGCGTCCGCCGCCGCCGCGAAGATGCGTTGGTTCGCCTGAAAATAATAATCGACGACATGGTCCAGCACGGCGTCCACAATTTCAGGGGCGTCGTGCATTTTGCACATCAGGTTCTCCATCCCGAGCAGTTCGTTCGCATCGTGCCAGAACGGCGACCAATCCCCGCCCAGAATGGCGTAATGCCGATTCCACACGGCGGCGTCCGTGCCGATGCGTGATACGTCCACCCAGCGCGGTTCTGGCCACTCATATTCGTGCACCTGAGTCAGAGCGGCGTTCGCCAGCGGCGGGTTTACCGGGATCCCGCAACCCACGCCACGATGCTCAACTCCGAACACGGTGCGGCATGCCGTCCCTTCCGGCAGGCCCACGCTCGGATGCCGATGCGCCGGCCCGGCGTAGACAGCCGTCACGCGCCGGAAATCGTCGCCAAAACGAACAGACAGGTCCTCGGTGCTCTCAACTCCCAAATGCGCTTTGGCTTTGGCAATGAACTCGGGTGAGGCCCCGCACCAGGTCGGCACCCGATCCGGTTCTTCATGGGCAAAGGCTGCCAAGACTCGTTCGCGGGAGGTCATTTAGTAAGCACACTCGCGCGCGGCGGCGGCAAACGTCTTCAGGTTCTCGACGGGCATTTCAAAAAAATGATCCGATGCAGAGCAGATGTAACCACCGTCACGGCCAAAACCCTCAAACAACCGTCTCACTTCGCTTTTGATCGCGGCGCCTGTGCCCGTGCCCAGCACGTTGAATTGGTCCATGCCTCCGATCATCGCCACCTTGCGGGCAAACTTCGACCGAACGCGCTGGGGTTCGGTGATATTGCCGCCGACACCCGG
>DATDCV010000649.1:0-10120 GCA_036524155.1 Verrucomicrobiia bacterium | reverse complement strand
CTCAGCCGGGTTGCGCTTGATAGCGGTCTGCCAGTCAATGAGCTTCTCGTTCACCATGTCGATCGAGAACTTCAGTGCGGCAAAGGCGGTGCGCTTGCCGTTGCGCGTTTGGAGCATGAACACTTTGCCGTCCTGGATCGTAAACTCGAAGTCCTGCACATCTTTAAAGTGGGATTCGAGAGTCTTGCGGATGTTATCCAGCTCCACGAAGGCCTCGGGGAGGTGGTTCTTAAGCTGGAGTACCGGCTCGGGAGTGCGCACGCCGGCAACAACGTCCTCGCCCTGTGCGTTGATGAGGAATTCACCGTAGAATTCCTTGACGCCATTGGCGGGGTTACGCGTGAAGGCCACGCCGGAACCTGAGCGGTCGCCCGTGTTGCCATAGACCATCGCCTGGACGTTAACCGCCGTTCCCCACTCTGAAGGGATGTTGTACTTGCGGCGATACACGATTGCGCGGTCGTTCATCCACGACCCGAACACGGCGCCGGTGGCGCCCCAAAGCTGTTTCCACGGATCCTGCGGGAATTCCTTCCCGGTCCGCTCCTGGATCAGAGCCTTGAACCGCACGACCAATTCCTTGAGGTCCTCAACGTTCAATTTCGGATCTTCGATGTCCTGGTGATAACGCTCGTGTTTTAGGCCATGGATGACCACTTCGAACGGCTCGTGATCTTCACCGGCGCGCTTCTGGACGCCCATGACGACGTCGCCATACATCTGGATGAACCGGCGGTAGCAATCCCAGGCGAACCGCTCGTTTTTCGTCGCCGCAACCAGCGCCAACACGGTTTCGTCGTTGAGGCCCAGGTTCAGGATCGTGTCCATCATGCCCGGCATCGAATCGCGGGCGCCGGACCGCACGGACACCAGCAGCGGCATTGCCGACTTGTCCCCGAATTTGGTCCCCATGATCTTCTCGATGAAGGCCACGCCCTCCTTGACCTTCGGCGCGAGTTCCTTGGGATAGCTCTTCCGGTTCTGGTAGTAATAGGTGCAGACCTCGGTGGTGATCGTGAAGCCCGGCGGGACCGGCAGCCCGATGCGGCTCATCTCGGCCAGGTTTGCGCCTTTGCCGCCGAGCAACGGTTTCATGCCGCCGTTGCCGTCAGCCTTCTTATTTCCAAACAGATAAACGTATTTTGCTGCTTTTGCCATAAATCAATTTCAATTATTTAGTCCATCAGGTTTCACACGGATGAAGCCCCAGAAACAGAGGCCGACAATAACAAAGCAGCCGCGAGTGTCAACGAATGAGTGACAAAAAACTTGAAACCACGTATTGAATTCCCCCGTGAGCATTTTATAGTGCGCATCGATTGGTCAAATCGAAATGAGTAACTCGAGCGAGGCGCGCGAAGGCTGGAGCATCCAGCAGGCGCGAAACCTGTACAACATCCACCGCTGGGGCGCTGGGTATTTTGACATTAGCGACGCGGGGCGTGTGACAGCCAAGCCGCTGCTCGAAGCCGGGGCTTCGGTGGATCTGACCGACGTGGTGGAGGAGGCTAAAGCGCGCGGACTGAGCTTCCCGCTGCTGATGCGCTTCCAGGACATTTTGCGGCACCGGGTAGAGTCGATCAACCTGGCGTTTCGCGGCGCGATCAGCGAGTTCAATTACCAGGGGAAGTACCGCGGCGTGTTTCCGATCAAGGTCAACCAGCTCCGTGAAGTGGTGGAGGAGATCCTGGACGCGGGCCGGCCCTTTGAATTCGGCCTGGAAGTGGGGAGCAAGCCGGAGCTATACGCCGGGCTGGCGCTGCAAAACCAGATCGGCAGCCTGATCGTCTGCAACGGCTACAAGGACGCGGCGTTCGTGCGGATCGCGCTGCTGGGCACCAAGCTGGGCAAGAAGGTGATCATGGTGGTCGAGAAGCTGGAAGAATTGAGGCAAATCGTCGCCATTTCGCGCCAGCTTGGAGTGGAACCGATCATCGGCATGCGCGTCCGGTTGCTGAGCAAAGGCGGCGGCAAATGGGCGGATAGCGCCGGGGAGAATGCCAAGTTTGGGCTGAGCACGGCCGAACTGCTGGTGGCGGCGGAAATGCTTAAAGCCGAAAACCTGGCCCACTGTTTCAAGTTGTTGCACTTCCACATCGGGTCGCAGGTGCCGGACATTTTGATCGTCAAACGTGCCGTCCAGGAGGCCGCGCGTTTTTACGCCAAACTTCAGAAGATGGGTTTCCCGATCGAGTTCCTCGACGTAGGCGGTGGTTTGGGGGTGGATTATGACGGCAGCCGGTCGGCCTTCGACAGCTCCACAAACTACACCCTCCAGGAGTACGCGAACGACGTCATCTTCTACGTCGCCGACGTCTGCAACGCCGAGAAGGTGCCGCATCCGGACATCATCAGCGAGAGCGGCCGCGCCGTCGTGGCGCATCATAGCGTGCTCATCGTCGAGGTATTCGGAAACATTGCGAAAATTCGGCCGGGCGACTACATCCAGTACACGGAGAACGAGCACGCGCTGGTGAAGGAGTTGCTGGATATCCGCAAGAACCTGCCCAAGCTGAACAAGCTCGAGGCCTACCACGACGCGCTGGAGCGCAAGGAAGATGCCCAGCACATGTTCACGCTGGGGATGCTGGATTTGCCGGACAAGGCGAAGATCGAGAACTTATACTGGGAGATCGGGCTTGAGGTCGTGAGCAGCTACCGTGAACAGGCGTATGTTCCCGAGGAAATCCGGAAACTCGAGGACAGCCTGGGCGATCAATACCTCTGCAATTTCTCAGTTTTTCAATCGCTGCTGGATCACTGGGCGCTGGGCCAGTTGTTTCCCATTATGCCCGTCAGCCGGCTCAACGAGCGTCCGACCCGGGAAGCGACCCTGGTGGACATCACTTGTGACTCGGATGGCCAGGTAAACAAGTTCATCGACTTGCGCGACATCCGCGACACGCTGTCGCTGCATCCGCTCAACACCAACGGCAACGGCAAGCCGGAGCCTTACTACTTGGGTTTCTTCCTCATGGGCGCCTACCAGGATATTATGGGCGACCTCCACAACCTGTTCGGCCGCGTGAACGAGGTGCATGTCTTTCTTGATCCGGATGAACCCGCGGGCTACTATGTCGAGGAGATCATCGAAGGCACGACAATCGCGCAGGCGCTTGATTCGGTCCAGTACGACGAAAAAGAGCTGAAGCGGCAGATGAAGGCGCAGGTCGACGAGGCGATAAAATCGGACCGGATGAAGCCTTCCGAGGCGATGCGTTTGCTGGATGACTACGAAAAGGGGCTCAAAGAGTATACCTACCTGAGCTTTTGAAACCCCGGTTTCGATGCCAGAGGCTTCACCCAATCCCGAACTCATGCGCTCGCTGGGGAAGCTGGTTCGGGGTCTTTCGGCCCTTTTTTGGGGGTTGCCGCTCACCCTGGTGGTTTGCTTTCACATCGCTAAAGCGGAGACGCTGAAGTCTTATCACATCCTCCCGCCGATTGCGTGTACCGGCCTGCTGGTGTATGCGCTCTGGCTGCTCGGCGCTTTCCAGAAACAGGAACGGGTGTGGCGGAGCGCGCTGGACGCGGCTAATCTGCTCGGCCTAATCAACTTCGGCCTGAGCCCCTTTCTATATTGGTGGAACAAAATGCCGGAAAACAGGTTCTTTACCGCGATCGTTATCTTGCTGATCTTCTCCGGTCTGCTCTTCCTGGGGAGTCTCAACCGCGTGCTGCGCCGCTTGGGCGCGATGATTCCCGATGAGGCCTTGCGGTTGGAGACCCGGCAGTTCACCAGCCTGAATTTCAATCTCCTGGCGGCGACCGTAATCGTTGGGGGCTTTTATGTGGTGCTAAGCCGCATACCCGATTTGCCAATTGTTCTGCAGGCGGTAATGATCGTTCTGAACCAGGGCAACTTCTGGCTGCTGGTGATGTTGGTGCTGTTGCCCCTGGCGATGACGATGGCGCTAATATGGAAAACCAAGGAAGTGATCCTGGATAACGTCTTTGGCCCTAAACAATAGGCCGCACGGACCCTTTGACTCTTCAGCGCTTTAACAGGTAATGGATCAGTTAAGGGTGGGCCAAGCATGCGGCGCGCGGACTTCAGTCCGCAGCACTTGCCGATTTCGTGTGTTGCTGCGGACTGAAGTCCGCGCGCCGACCCCACTCCAGCGGCTGCCCTCCACAGATAATTAGTGGTAGTACTTCAACGGTCCGCCGCCGGCTCTGTCGCCTCGCCGCCCCAAAACAGGAATCGGGCGTAACCGTAAGCCAGCAACTCGCCAATCACGCCCCTGACTCCCGCGCTGGACCGCCACCACTTCTGCGGGTCGTACTCAGACACGGGAACGGCGGTCACACCGACTTGCACGCCACGGCCAAGCGCCTGGGCGAACAACAATCTCGAGCGCCGCGCGTGCGGGCCTTCAGAAATGACCTGCAGTTTAGACAGGGGCGTCTTGTGCTCGCGGACCCAGGCATTCAAGGCGACCGCGGCGGCATACGTCCGGTCGGCACGCACACGACCAGCCGGCACCGCCTGAACCAGGTTGGTGGCCATGCCCAGCTTTAGCAGCACCGCGGCGCCCCTCTCGGCATACGTTTTGTACTCCGATAAAGGCGCCCCCCACTCGATCGGCCCCCCGGTGACATAGATCTTCTCGAATCCGCCCCGCTTGAACTCGATCACCGCCATCTCCATCGAATAATCCGACGCCCAACCTTCCACCGCCAGCGATCCCCCGCCCACGGTCTCGTTCAGCGAGAGAAACGAATGCAGACCCCGCCCGAGCCCGATCGTCAGTGCCAGAAAAACCAGAATAAACGCCAGGCACCCGCGCCAGGTCGGCACTACGCATTGACGGCGTTGAAGGAGGCCCCAAAATCGCCGCGAGGCGGCGTCCTGATCAGTATTTGCTTTTCGAAAGGCTCTCATCGGGGAGCCGCGCGAAACACGACTCGATAAATCTGTCCCGGCTCGCATTTGTCCGGGATCGGCATGAGCACAAAATCGTCGGTGATAAGCGGACTGAGATCGGCGCCTGCGAGTACTTCTGCGGCCTTGACCCGGCACGGCAGGAACTCGATTACGGGCCTGCCGCCGCGTTGCGATCCGTTCGGGTCCACCACCTGGAAGGACCTGGCGCCACGGTTGAGCTTTAGCTCCAGCGTCCAGACGTCTCCTTCGCGCGCCAGAGTTTGGTCCCACCTTGATGGCGTGGCCGCCAGACGCGCTTCCCAAGCCGGATCGCCGTAGAACGCGAGCACGTCCCGGTCATAGAGCAGTCCCCTGCCATCTTGTCGGGTCAATCCCGCGCTTTGCGCTTTCGCGCCCGGGTTGATTTGCGCCTTGGTGCGGCCGTCCGGATCGATTTCGGCGCCGAGCAACTCCGGAAAGTAAGTCACCAGCCGATAAACCAGCGCCTGGTCGTTGGCGACAAAAGCTTCCGCAAGGGTGAACCGTCCGGGTTGTTCGAGGAAATAATCCAGGCAGCCCCAACCCGCATACCCGTACCAGGTGTTCACGGTGTAACCGATCATCTGCACCACTCCGGCGCTGTTCATAAACGCCAGCGCCATCGCATTTTGGCTGTCAATGTGGCCCATGAGGCAGTTGCCCACAGGCAAATAAACCTTGGGATTAGAGGACTCGATCGGAAACCGCCGGCCGGTCGTGTCAAGGCCGTACAGCTTCCCGTTCTCACAGCGGAACGAACCGTTTTTGTATGCATAGCCGATTTGCCAGTCGCGCGCGGTTGCATGGCCGGAAGTGACAAATAGATCGGGGCGGTGATCGTTGAGCCAATCCACGAGGCTTTTGGTGGTATCGTCGGGACCACGCTCCTCAACGGCTTGCTGGCCTTTGCGCTTCCGGACGGCCTGGTTCTTTTTGACCTCGGAGTACCACACGCCTTCCTCGCAGTTCTCGAGCGGGATCGACGTCCCGGCTGCGACTTTGCGAATGGTCAATGGCGCTGCGCCTTGCGCAATTCTGAGCGCGTTCGCCGCGTCGTACCCGGTGACAATCCCCCAGAAACAGTCGGTGTAGGGATCGTCGTCCAGGCGACGGGTCAGCCGATGCACCTGCGCGACGAATTCCCGAGTCGCCTCCTCCGGCTGAGCAACGAAGCAAATATGACGAGGAAATATGCGGCGGAGTTCGGGCAGAATTTCTTCGACCGAGGCCTCGAAGGTCAAGGCACGGCCCGTGTGCTTTGAGGCCAGTGCCAGCACGACACGGTTCCATTCAGGCTTGGCTTTGGTTTTGGCGGACACTACCACCACGTAGCCCGGTGAGTCCGCGGCTGAAATCGAGAGGCTCGCGAGCCAAAAAATGAAAGCGACGCCAAGACCGACTCGGTCGAAAAATGATGGACCGATCGCGGGGCGCTGCGACCTCGCGGCATGGCATATCGAGGGTGCGGCAGTCAGCGGCGAGTTCAAGCACCAATGGTCTTGCGCAGCAGCGCAATGCTTTTGGGAACCGCCACGTCGGCGTTTTCTTTACCTTCAAATTCCACCGAACAATAGCCGGTGTATCCCGCCTCAGACAAGATCCGGGCGATGCGCTTATAGTCCAGGTCCAGCGTGTACCACTCCCCGCCGCCATAATACGTCTTGGCTTGCACGTAAACGGTTTTGGGGGCGATCTGCTTCAGCTTGTCGTATGGCTCTTCCATGAAATTGCCTGTGTCCATCAACCCGCCGAGCCAGGGCGACGACACCGCATTAATGAGGCGTAGCTGACCCTCGGGCGTGCGGCTCAGCCCCCAATGATTCTCCAACGCCATCACCACGCCGCATTGCTCCGCTTTCGGGAGGCATTTTTCGATGCTTTCAATGCACCACTTGAACCCCTCGTCCTCCGTGCAGCCCGGCAGGATCGGCTCAATGCCCCGTGCCTTCATCAGGTCGTCGAAATCCTTAATCGTATTCCAGCGGCCGGAGTTCAACCGGATGCAGGGGACGCCAAGCTCATAGGCGATCTCGAGACATTTATGGGTGTGATCGACTTGCTTCTGGCGCTCGGCGGGATCCTGCTGGACAAAATTCTGATGGATGGAGAGACAAACCAGGTCGATCCCGCTACGGAACGCATGGCGTTTCAATCTTTGAAGATACGCGCGATGGTCCGCCGCCAGCGGTTCTTTTTCGGGGATATCCATCTGCCGATGCAGAATGTCGACACCCTCAACGCCAATTTCTGCCGCTTTGTCAATGACGCTCTCGATCGACACCTTGGGATCGCGGAAATGCCAATAGGAGTAGCTGGCAATGCCGAGCTTGATGCGTTTCTTCCGGCGGGGGCGTGGTTGGGCCGGCTGCGCCTCGGTTCCCAGGGCCAGCCCGGCGCCAAGACAGGCGGTGGTGGCGAAAAATGAACGACGGTTCAGCATAAATTTCCTGATGATCTTTTGGTTGAGTGCTCGGCTGCTGTTGAGCGAGTCTATGCGGGCACGGTATCGCAGTCGCTCGGCGGATGCAATCATTCACTCGACCGGCCAGTCCAGGTGCCGGTCTTACGGATACGGCAGATGCAATTCCCCGCGCGAGTATGTGATCGCCCGGCCGGCAATCCCGACACGATCTCCCGCCAGGCGGCAGTAAAGATCTCCGCCGCGCCATGATATCTGCTTCGCGCACAACTCGCTTTTGCCGAGACGCCCGGCCCAATAAGGCACCAGAGTGCTATGTGCCGAGCCGGTGACCGGATCCTCAGGGACCCCGACTTGCGGAGCGAAAAACCTGGAGACGAAATCGCACTGAGTGCCCGGCGCGGTCACGATCAGCCCCAGGGAATCCAACTGGCTGACCAACGCCATTTCCGGCTGCAACGTTGCCACATCCGCCTCCGTTGCGAACACCGCCACGTAATCGCGCGATTTGAGCACCTTCATCGGTGTGCGCCTGAGCGCCGCGGTCAACAGGTCGGGCGCCGCGCACGGCACCGGCGGACGAGACGGGAAATCCAGCTCGATCATCTCACCACGGCGGGCCGCGCTTACCCGCCCGCTGCGCGTGCGAAACCAGAGCCGCTCTTTTGCTTCCCCCAGCTCGGAAAAGATTACATGGGCCGTCGCCAACGTCGCATGCCCGCATAGGTCCACTTCAACCGCCGGAGTCATCCACCGCAAATGGAAGTGGTCCTCCTCCCGCGTGAAAAATGCAGTCTCCGACAAGTTGTTTTCCGCAGCGATCTTCTGAAGCAACTCGTCGGGGAGCCAGTCTCCGAGCACACAGACTCCCGCCGGGTTTCCGCCGAACGGACTCGAGGTGAAAGCGTTGACCTGGAAATAGCTTATCCGCATGGCTGATTAGACCATTCATTGCCTCACGTTGAAACGGCTAAATCCAGCGCCCTTCCGGTCGTGGCTTGATGCTGGCGATCTCCCGTTCTCGCTCCAGATTTTTCTGTTTTCCGCTCATCTTGCCGGCAGCGTCGGGTTCCCCGGGGCCGGCGGCAACAGTGCCAGCACTTCCTGCTGCTTTTGGTACCATTCACGCAGGGGACGAGACAATAGCGACACCTTGAAATCTTTGAAGTGAGACAGATTCAGCGCCGCCTCAACATCGTTCTTCATCTGCGTGTTCAGGTCCGACTTGGCGTCCTCAGCCCAGCCCTTGAACGAACCGGTCTTGTCGTCCAGGGCCCTGGCCGCGGCCAGCCGCGTGTCCTGGTCATACCGGTATGTGACGACATCCACATATCCTTTGTCCACTTTCCCCTCGATACGCTTCCCATCGTCTTTGGCCGTGATGACGAGCTTGGACATCTCAATGATGCGCTGCTCGAGTTTAGCCACGATATCCTCTTCTCCGGTCGAGCCGACCGCCTCTGACCCCAAGGTTCTCGGCGCATTCGTCAGCCGCTGGCAAACCTGCTTGACGACTTCCTTTTCAAGTTCCTCGAAGAACTTTTTCGCGCGTTTGAGGATCAATTCGCGGTCTTCCTTCGAAAAACTATGTTTCTTTTCGTCCAGGCCAACGAACGTTTTGTAGTTCTCGGAATCCAGCAACTTTTCGAGTTTGGCGAGGAGATTCGTAGCGCTGACCCGCTGGACGACCGCAACGCCGGCAGGTTCCTGCTTGAGTTCCAGCTTGAGGTCGAGTGGGAGGAACGCGAAAGCGGCGCGGTCCACGCCCCCCAGCTTTTCGATCTGTGAATTGAGGTATTTCCAGTGGGCCTCGAAGCGTTCCTTGCGGTTCAAGTCGCCGACAAACTCAAATCCGTTTTCGACGCGCAACGACCGTGTCTCGGCACGGAACCACGACAGCATGTCGGCAAAATGATTCGCCATCTGGTTGGCGTACCCGGCGTAGTTGAGATTGACTTCGGCAATCGGAATGCGGTCGTGCTCGTTGCGCGGTGCCGTCGCGCTGATGAACGTCTCGACCAGGTTATTGGGCAACAACTCAATTACCTGGGCGATTTCCTCGTAGGCGTTCACCACCGGGTTGGTGCCGTAATCGAATGTCCGTACGTCCCCATACCGTCCCGTGTCCTGATCCGTCGCGAACAGCATCTTCTGGTCACGAGCCTCTGTGCTGTTCAGATACCCATACGCGATGGCCGCGCGGTCGTGCGGCAGCGGCTCTTTGGTCGTCCGAATCCGCCAGCCGACGAACACCGCCCCTTTGAACACCGTGTATTCCATCATCGAACTCGACGCCAGCTTGTTGGTGTAGGCCTCCAGCGGCTTGCCTGCGATATAGTCTCTGAACCAGGCGTCCAGTTCCTTCCGGCTCAAAGTCGCCGCCAGGCTCCCCGCAAAATTATGCCGCAACCCCAGCACGTGCCCCACCTCGTGGGCCACCGTCTCCCGCACGTAATCCTGCGAAACCCGCAGCACGGCTTCATCGGTCAGTTCGTCGCTAGCCAGCACCTCCTGCAAACCGTGCGCCATCTGCTGCGCGAACGTTTGCGGGTCGATCTGACAAGCCGGCGCAGTTTCCAGAAATGGCACCCCCAGTCGCAGCGCTGCCAGCCCTTTCTTGTCGTCCTTTTTGCTCTCCGCCAGCTCCGTCATCGCCCGCAGCAGCGCCCGCGCCCGCGCCTTGCCGCTGAACCCGAACACACTCGTAATATAAGCCTGCCCATGCCCCGATTCGCCGGTGATGGGGTCGAGCAGAACATCCGCATACGCAAAGCCCGCGTTGTCCCAGGGAACCC
>DATDCV010000648.1:0-1677 GCA_036524155.1 Verrucomicrobiia bacterium | reverse complement strand
GCCCGCAAAATAGGCCAGTGCGACGACCAAAGCCAAAGGTGGTCCTTGCACAACCGCGCCTAGAATCACGAGCAGGACCGTATCAAGGAAACCTGCAGCCATCCGCTCCCAGAAACTAGCCTTGGGATACGCGAGAGTGTCGGGGAGAACCGGCGGAGCAATGGCAGCCGGGACGGCGGCGGGCGGCGGGTTGGACGGTGTCGGCGGCGGTGGCGGATCCAAGGACATGGCTGGCATCGCAGGCGGCGCCGCGGCACTCATGACGGGTGCGGGGATTGCTGCTGGCGCCGCCGTTGGACGTTCCGGCAGCTCGCGGCGGAATCCGCCGAAAGCCGCGGTCATCGCACAGCCGAGACTCCAGACGCTCAGCAGCAGCATGGCGAGCAAGCCAATCACAGGTATCATGTAGAGCAACGCCAGCACAGCGGACCCGATTGCCAGCGCAAGCACTGGCTGCTGTACCGGCTCCTTGCCGAAGAGGCGGCCCAGTTTGAATCCGATCCACTCCAGCACGGCCACCTTGCCCACCAGCGAGAGAACGAACAATCCCGCCGCGAGGAAGGGCACCACGACGATGCCGATGACAATGACAACCAGGATGAGGATGAGCAGGGGCAAAAACAGCTTGGTCAGCAGGCCGATAATGAAAGTCGTCGCTGGCCGGTGTTCCAGTTCGTCGACGCATACTTGAACCGGGTGCCGAAAGACCGCCGCGATCAACAGGAACAACAGGAAGTAAACAAATGCGACGATCCAGACCCAGCTAACCTGCGGGGCCAGCGGGCGCAGCATCAGGGCGCAATGCTTTAGCCAATTGTTGATCCAATCCGCCCGGGGCATTCTCAAGCCCCCAATAGCTACTTCCTGAGCCTGGCCCTTGACGGTCGCCCCTTCGGCAATGTCCAGCTTTCCCCCAACACTCACGACATCCTGGTGCACAACCGCCCCTGGGCGCAACCGTATGCTGCCCATCACGGCGACCACTTGTTGGCCAACGTCGCCGTCGATTTCCGCGTCTCCGCCGATCACCACGACCGCCTCGCGCACCTTGCCGTGAATCCTGGCTGACCCGCCGATCACCACCACCACCTGCGCGGTCTCACCGGCTTTTAGCTCGACATCCTGCCCGAACACTACCATCGCGCTGCGATCGACTCCGCCGGCGGGTTCTTTCTCCGGGGTGGCTTCTTCTTTGGAAGCATCGCCGGGAGATGCGTCTTTGTTTTCTTCGGCTTCGGCCGGCTCGGCCATCCGTGAGCCATCAGCATCGCCGGGAGCCGCCAGCGTCTGCGCCAAGGCCTCATCGTCAGCCGCCCGCGGATTAGCCAACCCAGCCGCCGGTTGCGCGAGGCCAATCGCGGCCGCCAGCGTCAAAATGGTGATCAGCCAGGTTCGTTTCTCTTTTTTCATAGGTTCAGTCGTTAGCGCGCCGCAGCACAGACACCCCGGTTGGTTCCACGGTTCCGGAAAACAGGTCAGAGACGGCCCCGATGCCGGTCCTGCGTGCCAGCGCGAGTTTCACACAGGCGGTGCCAAGGCCAACAAAGAGCGCCCACGCCAGCGCAAACACGGCCAGACAGCCAATCAGGATGCCGGGGTTGACGTGTCTCAGGGCGATCACCAAACCATTAAGCACTGCCACGAAAGCATTGTAGAGGACACTCACTCCGGAGAAGG
>DATDCV010000647.1:0-26424 GCA_036524155.1 Verrucomicrobiia bacterium | reverse complement strand
GTGGGCCGGGCCGGGCGACTGGTTGGACCCCGCCGGCTTTCAAGCAAACGTCACGACGAAGAAGTACCACTGTTATTTTAAAAAGGCCGACATTGACAATGCCGCGATGCGTTATGTGTTTGTCGACGAGCACCCCGACAGCATCAACGCCGGCGGGTTTGCCAATTCGATGGTGGAATCAGCGGCGGCGGCTCGGATCGTGGACTTTCCAGCCAGCTTTCACAATGGCGCGGCGGGGATCTCGTTTTCGGACGGGCATTCGGAGATACGGAAATGGGTGGACGCGCGGACCCGTCCGCCAGTGCACTACAACACCGACCTGCAACTGAACGTCGCCTCCCCCGACAACAAGGACATGATTTGGCTCTCCCAGCGGACCACGCGGCGGAACTAATAACAGGGTTTCCAGTGGTTCAGGGAAAGCCGCAAGTCTACGCCAGGTTCTCGACCACAATCTCCGCTGCAAGGCGTTCGAGGTCCGGGAGCTCCAATTCTCCGGGCATGAGGGTTAGCGCGTTGGCGGCGCCGGCGGCTGCGCCCCAGCGGCAGGCTTCGCCGAGGTTATCCGCTTGCACCAACCGCCAGACCAGCGCCGCCGTGAACGCATCCCCGGAACCGATCGGATTTATCGCGCGAACCCGAGGCGACGGGATGCGCCACAAGCGCGATCCCTCCAAGGCCAGCGTCGGCTGTTTTCCGGACGTCACGACTACCCGTTGCGCGCCGCGCCGCTGCGTTTCGCGCATCGCGGCGATCACTTCCGTTTCCGTGCGCAATTCGCAGGCAAGCGTGCGCGCCAATTCCTGACGGTTCGGCTTCACGAGCCCGGGGTGAGCTTTAAGGGCCTCCGCCAAGGCCGGACCCTGGGCATCCACCAGCCCGAGCACGCCAAAAGACCGTGCCAGCTCCAGGCACTGCCGATAAAAGTCAGCCGGCCCGCCGGGAGTGATGGTGCCGGACATTACGATCGCCTGGCAGTCCTTGAGACGGCGCTCGACCAATTTCGCCAGCTTCTGAAAATCTCCGGGTTCGACCGCCGGGCTCTCCTCGACCAGTTCCGTCGTGGTAGCGGCCGATTCATCGATCAAGGTGATGCACTGGCGCGTGGCGGCCGACACACCAATGAAATCCGCCTGGATGCATTTTCGGGCGAGCTCCTGGCGTATTGTGTCGCCGCGTGGTCCTCCCAGGAAGCCGGTGGCGAGCGGATCAGCGCCGAGCGTTTGGAGCACCTTGGCGACATTGATTGATTTGCCCGCGATGCCATCGAGGGTGGTTGCGGCCCGGTTGACGGCGTCGACGGCGAGGCGTTTGAACACCATCACACGTTGGGTGGCGGGCGTTGTGCCGAGGCAGAGAATCATAGACTGTGAATGACGGAGGCTTTCGTCATGGCCGGGCGGGTGTGACCAGGCGATAGAAAGATGCCGGACCCTCCGTGAGAACAGGAACGACAGCGGTACGGTTGGAAGTTGCCGCGGACAGATTTGTCAGCGGCAGCCAGGCCGGGTTTCCCAGGTCCACTTTGTATTCCACGCTGTAGGCGTGATTTGAAAGGGCGAAAAAGCGGAGGCTGGCAATGCCGGATTCAAGGTGGAATTCGAGCCGCAAGGCACTGGCAGCCGACAGTGGGTCTGTGCCGAGGAGATACTCCTCCCAGGTGGTCAAGCCGTCGCCATCCGGGTCCTGGTCGGCATCGGGCACGAAGCGACTGGTGCCGTGGTCTATTTCCCAGAGGTCCGGAAGGCCATCGTTGTCAGTGTCGGCGTCGCTGAGGAGGCGGCCCGGGGTGGGAACGGCGGCGAGCCAGTTGGCGGGGCTGTTACCAAATCCGGCGTTGAGGCGCTGCAACGAGAGGCCGCTGCCATCCGCCTCGGCCGGCCAGGGGGCGTGGTCGTTGTAGCGGACCTCCTCGACCGTGACATAGGGCACGGCGCCATTGGTGTTGGGAGTATCGGGCGCCTGGAGCTGCAATCGCTCGCCGCTATCCTGCAGTGCTCCCCCGAAAGGACCCAGGACCGGTACCGACTCAGGCACCGCATAACGGGCACGGAACACGGCGGGGTTGGTGGCCGAAATGACCAGCAGCCCCTGAGGTGCGAGGACGGTGTTGGGCGGCAGGACAAAGCTCGCGCCCGCGAGTTTCCAGGCATTGGTGGGATGCGCGACATCGTAGAGCGGCACAGACGTGGAACCCGCGTTGAGGAGCTCAATGAACTCCAAGTCACCCGCTCCCGGGTGGTAATGGATCTCGTTGATCAGCACGGGCCCGATGCGGGGACCGTTATTGCTTTGGCATAAGGACGGACTCGACTGCAGCGGAAAGAATTCGTCGCCCACCTCATTCACATAGTGACCGAAGCTCGCGCCGTTAAACGAGGCCCCAAACTCCACACCGTGATCGTAGCCTGTCAGGGTGCCGTCAGGGGTGGCGGCGAAAAGGTAAACCTCGTCTCCGACGGAACTGAGGGCAAAATTAGTGGGCGATCCCGGAAAGCGGTTGAACTGACTCGCATCGAAGCAAGCGTAACCCGCCGGGGGTAGAATCGTATTGTCCGGAATCCGGAACTTTGCCGGGTCAGCGGGGTCGTCGGTGAGGAACCACCCGCTAATTTCAACAGGGGCTTCGCCGGTGTTGTGCAGTTCAATGGTGTCGAGCAGCGGCGGGTCGGTGTGCGCAAGCACCTCGTTAATGACAACTGGGGGGATAGCCAAGGGCGGGTCGTCTGTACCGGGGGACCCTCCCGGGTAAGCGCTGGCACGCCAATTGGATCCTTTGTCAGGCGCCTGGGCCTGGCCGGAGTAACGGGGCACCAGCGAGAACCCGTAACCGTCGGGGGTGACTGGCCAGGGAGCGCGCCGGTCATAGGCGACCGAGAACACCTTTCCGCCGGCGGGATGGGAGAGAGTGAGGGTTTCGCCGGTATTCTCGAGCTTGCCGGCGTACACTCCATGAATGGTGACGCCGGGATAACGCGCCGCAAAAGCGACCGGATCGCGCACGAGGACAGCGAACTCTCCCGGTCCAAGCCACGTGCCATTGGTGAACGTGAAGGAAATCCCCTGGGTGAAGGCGAGCCCGGATAGATTCAGGGCCATGGTTCCGGCATTCTTGAGCTCTAGGAACTCGAACGCATCGCTATTGGTCAAACCGGCAGGGAGCGGGTTGAACATGATTTCGTTGAGCAGCAGACGGCTCAAGTCCTGGGGTGGATAAAAAGCCGCCTCAGTGAGAGCGCTCCAAACGCCGGCGCTCAACACGCGGGCACGCACCAGGGTGGAGGTATTGAAGGTGGTTGGACCATCGCAAGCCCTTGCGCCGGGGGCGAGGGCGCCCGTGAGGTAAACTCTCGGGTCGGAGCCATCCAACGTATAATAGATAACCCCCGTCGAGTTTGAGTGTGTCAGTGTCAGTTCAAAATCAGCCGGCACGCTGCCGCCGAACTGGTTGAATTGTGGCGCGAGAAGGGCGGGATACAGGCCAAGAGTGCGGAACCGATCGATCCAATAGGGGTTAAGGGCAGGCAAGAAGCCGCCGAGCGCCTGCAACTCGGGCACCCACCACTCGTCACGGGTAAAGGTGACACCGGTACCCGGGTTGGCACCGATGGTGAACTTCCGCGCGTCGCCCCACCGGGCCGACTCCGCGACCATCGCACGGTGCAGCCGCGCTGCCAACGCCTCGAACCGGGCGATGTTGTTCTCAGCCGTCAGAACACCGGCGTTGAAGAGGTGTCTGTGCACCCGGTCGCCAAACAAGCGCCGGAACTCCGGGAAGGCGCGCAGGCGGGCATATATCCGCGCGGGAGTGTTGGTGTTGTCCACGCCGGATCGGTCCCGGCGAACGTAGCGGTCGAGCAAGACCTCCTGGTCCCAGGGCAAGAAGGTCCAGGGCGTCGCCGGCAACCCGTTGGTAGCGCGGCGATGAATGGCATACCAGTTATGTTGCGGCCAATCTTCGGACTCGACGAAGATATGCAGCAGCATATAATCCGCCAGATTTTCGAGATCTACCCTGGAGGCGACCGCTTCGTAGGAGGCGGACGACACGGTCGCTGTCTCAACCAGCGCCATCGTCTCGTCCCAGTCGTGCTGATTGCCGTCGCGGATTTCGACCACGTTGTAGGCTTCATCCCCGGCCATGACATCCCAGTCCGCCTCCCGGCCGCCGAAATGCGACGCACAGAACGGCGCGTCGATCCGTTCGGAAGGGTTATAAAACCCCCAGTAAAGGCCATTGACGAAGAGGTGAACGAAGTCCGACCGTGTCGCGGGCTGGCCCATATCGCGGAGCGATTGCTTCATCCAAACGTCTTTGAGGTAGGTGGCGTTCTCGGGACGGTAGCGCAGCCCGATCAGGCTTGTTCCGGGCACTGGCGAGGTATCGGAATAGCGGGTGGTCCAGGCATCGACGAAGCCGCAAGCACGGAGCACGATGGTGTTGAACTCCTTGACCGGGCCCGGGAACCAATCGTAGCGCAGGCGGGTAGGACCGTACTCATTCTTGAAGACGAGCCGGAAGGAGTGTTTGGGCGTCCGCGCGTTGTCGCGGCTGGCGCCGCCTTGAATTTCCACACCGCAATTGACGGCGAATTCCGTGGTCCCGTCCGGCTGAAACAACTCAGCGCTGGCAGGTCGCTCCCAGGCAGGCCCGAGGCTCGTCGCGTGGTTGTAGATGCCGTTGACATCGCCCCACATGTCGTCGTGAGACATGACGATAGACAGGACGGGGAGCGAGCGGAGGTCATTCGAAAGGCCCGGACCGTAAACGGGGTGGCCTACGATAAAAGGGTCGATGCCGTAGTCGGCGGGGTAACTGCCCTGCCAAGTGATCGGATAGCCGGGTTGGTTGGCGGATTGTTGGAGCACTTGTTCCAGGAAAAGATAGCTCTGAGTATCCGCAGCGCCGGGCAGCCATCCCTCTTTGAACGCCGCGGCCCGCAGCAACGTGGTTCCCGTGACCTGAATCGGCCCCAGATAAAGCTGACCGTTCGTCTCGGAAGGCGCACTGCCGTTGGTCGTCCAGTAGATCCGCACTCCGTCGGTCGCAGTGGTGATGGCCACCTGAAACGGGGAACTGTAGTAGCCGCGGTCGACGCTGAACCGCGTATCGGCCACGAGGCCAAGAAATCCCGGGCCGTTGGGCGCGCCGGGGGTGGGGGTTTTGAAAAATCGCAAAACACCGTTAGTGCCGATGGAGCCATCGATTTCAAATAATTGGAGCGCGTTGAGGTAAACCGTTGACGAGACACCTCCGGAACGCGTTCCGTCGATCTGTAATTCGCCGGAGGCCGAGGCGCGGACATAACCTCCGAGGGTGCTGTCCCCGTCCTGGAGAACCGGCCGGCTCACGTTCCAGGAGTAACCGGCGGCGATAGTGTTGGTCACCCCGCCGGCGGTCTCGGTCCAATCCGAATAACGTTCGCCAACTGTGGAGCCCCCCGGATCGACGGACCACAGTTTGACGTAGTATTGCTGGTCGGGTTTCAACCCGGCGATGCGCACCCGGAGCCCGGTCCCGTTCACCGTGCCGGTCGCGTAGATGAAATCGTCGTAGAGCTGGTCCTGTGTGAGCGTGGCGGAAGGCACCGGAAAGGCGCGGTCCCGGTCGTCGAGCACTGCCCCACCCAACGAGGAAATCGTCACTGCCAGGCCCCCAAATGTCGAGGGGTTCGAGCTGAGCGTCATCGTGTTGAAACCGGCGACGGTGTTGGACGCCCCGGCTTCACCGGAATCATCGTCGTTGAAATCGAGGCTGAGAACCGGGATTTGGCTGGATTGGATGCCGTAGGAAACATTCGCACGTTGAGGAGGGAAACCCGGTGAGAAGGTCGAGGCGACAGTGGCGCCATCGGGCTCCACCAACGCAAGGTATTCACCCTCGGATTCCAGACGGAAGTTGGTGTGCAACTCGGCGCCGGGAACAGCGCGGTCTTTCAACGAAGCAAAGACGACCAGGAAACCGCCTGGCGCCAGATTGGTAGCGGGAAAGGTCCACCCGGTAAGATTGGTCGGGGTATCAGTGAGGTGCCATCCGGCCAGGTTCACGCGGTTGGTAGACGCATTGTGAATTTCTATCCAGTCGGGAGTGTCACCGTCGGCATCGCGCAATCCGCCGGCGTTTTCGGCGAGGACTTCGTTGATCACCAGCGACGCGGCGCCGGCCGGGTTGACACCCGTACCGACCAGCATGGCGATCACCCACACAATCAGGCGAGTCGCGCCGCCGGCGTTCAGAGCGATCCTCATGCGCGGGCATGAGCTTAGCCGATCGGCCGCGGCGAAATCAAGAAAGTCAACTAAAGTACCGGCGCCGGGTGGCGGGGGCAGCGGGGTTTGATCCTGACGGGCCTTCCCTTTTTCGGCTCGCTGCAATAAGATCACCGCGAACACCACGAGCGCGAGCGATGCGGCCACCGCGGTCAGAGCGTTCCGCCCCAAGGTGGTTTATCCCTACCACTATCGCGACCAGAGCGGCGCGACAACCAACGCGGCTTACTTCAAACAGTTGGTGCCGGTCGAGACGGGCGTGGAAGTGCGGCTGCGGAACTGGTATTGAAAACTTCGCCGCTGGTTGGAGCCTACGACCGGCGCTTTTCAATCGACTCCTGACGTCGTCGCCTACACCTAAATGTCCTAAGTCGGCTGCTGACGTCGTCGCCTACCTCAGATCACGCCGGCGATGGCGTCGCCCATTTGGGATGTGCCGACTTTGCGAAGATTGGCGTCGCCGGGGATGAAAATGTCGTTAGTGCGGTAACCGGCAGCAATCGTTCTACACACGGCTGTTTCGATTGCCTTGGCTGGTTCGTCCAATTCGAACGTGTAACGCAGCATTAAGGCGGCGGCGAGAATCTGGGCGATAGGATTGGCCAGGCCCTTCCCTGCGATGTCGGGCGCGGTGCCACCCGCGGGCTCGTAGAGGCCGAAGGTTTTGCCATCGCGGGCATAGCCGAGGTGGGCGCTGGGCAGCATTCCGAGCGAGCCTACAAGGGCGGCGGCTTCATCGCAGAGGATTTCCCCGAACGTGCTCTCGCACAGGAGCACGTCAAATTGAGCCGGACGCAGAACCAGTTGCATGGCGGCGGTATCCACCAGCATATTCTCAAGCACGACGTGAGGATACTCGTGGCTGGTGTCAGTAACCACCTTGCGCCAGAGAATGCTGGTCTCGAGAATGTTGGCCTTATCCACGCTGGTGACTTTTCTTTTCCGCAGCCAGGCGGCGCGCAGAGCGACATGGGCGATTCGTTCAATTTCCGACACTGTGAAAGCCATGGTGTCGACGGCGCGGAGGACTTCCTTCGCGGGCTTCCCTGCGTCCTTGAGTTCCATCACCGCTTCGGTCTTCCTGGGATAACCGTAATAGAGTCCAGCGCTTGACTCCCGCACCACCAGAATATCGATCCCGTCACCCTGGCGTTCCGGGCGAAGCGGGCAGGCATCCGCCAATTCCGGGTACAGCCTGATCGGGCGGAGATTAGCAAAGAGGCCGAGCTGTTTGCGAAGGCGGAGCAATGCGCGTTCCGGCCGTTTTTCCTTGGTGATTTCGGGATCCCGGTAGTGCAGGCCGACGGCGCCGACCAGGACGGCGCGGGATTTTCGGCACAAAGCGATGGTGCTATCCGGGAGGGCTTTTCCCTCTTTGTCGATTGCCGCCCAGCCCACGGGAGCCTCAGTGATTTCCAACTGCAGGTCGAACTTCCTTTCAATGGCCCTAAGAACCTTGATCGCCTCCGGCATTATTTCCGGACCGATGCCATCGCCGGCCAGCGCGGCGATCTTAAGCGGGGTGGTTGTTGGTACAGTTGTGCTCATAGGAATTGAGGCGAGCTTAACGACCTCTCACGTGATATGCCATCGTTTTTTCCGGGCTTTGACCGCGCGGTGTGCATCTCAATTTCTATGTGGTTACCGTCGAATCTCCCCTCACCCCGGCCCTCCCCGAGGAGAGGGAGGACCGTCGTCCGCCCCGCAGGTTCCTCGTTGCGACTAAATCGGAATCGCACCGAAAAACGTGAGCGAGCGCCGAAGATTCTCCCTCTCCTCGGGGGGAGGGCCGGGGTGAGGGGGAATTTGTCTACACCCACCGCGAGCGGCTCCAGAAGATGAGCTGCTCACATCCACGCAGGGCGCCGGAGTCGCGCCCACTTCCGATTATTCGACTATAAGCAAAGCATCTTCCCAGCCCTCCGGAGTGGAATATTCCGCTACTCCGCGGTTTGGAAAGTTGCCAATCGCAACCGAAAGGCCAGTGCGCGGGTCAATCCAGAAAGCCTTGCCGTCTGCGCCGCCGGCGAACTTGGACCGATCGATGGAGAACGCGGCCTTGTCCGCGAGATACGCCATGAGCCAACGGCCGTCTTTGTGGCGGGCGGCCAGGTTCAAGATAGTTCCATTTGTCTTCCCGCCGCTGGCAAAAATGGTTTGGTCCGGAACCAGGAACCACCACTCGCTTCGCGCCTCGAGAATCTTCTTCAGAATGCCAAGCTGCACCGCGCCGGGGGCGTCGAGCGCCTCCTTCCAAGTTGGCAGCACACGCCAGCTATCATTGTGCCCGTAGGTATGATGGGCTCCGGCGAGGTACGAGTAATAGGCCTGGCGTCGAATCCAAAGAGGTGAGACGTCGAACCCGTACTCGGAGCCGTGCTCGTAAGCGCCTTCGGCCATTAGCACGGGTTTTACGGGTTTCAGATTATAGTCTTTCGTCACGAAAGGGTAGATGAGCTCGACGCTTTTCCACGTCTGCATGGAATCGAAATCCAGCCAACTTTCGCTATGGATGAAACTCGACGAATACGGAGCGGGGTCCGGTTTGAAGGTAATGAGGTGCGCGCCGCCGTCGCCTTCGTGCAAGCCGGCGGCCAGTTCGCGCAACACCGGCACAAACTCGGGTTTGGCTTCGGGGGTCATGGACCAGACCAAATTGGGCATATCGCGGTAGCGTTGCGCGAGCCACCTCGCCCAGGCGCGCGCGTTTTCGACCGTGATGTATTTGCGGTACCGCTGATGGTAGAGCGTCAGGGAAATAACGAGGTTATTTTCGCGGGCGATCCGTAGCACGGCATCAACGTTCTTGAAATAGGCTTCGTTCGGCGTGAGCGGGTTATTGTCGTTCCAGGGTTTGTCCCCATGCACATTGGGTTTAGTGCCGTCGCCGACACCCATAAGCATGACCTGGGCGAAGGCAAAGCCATGGCTTTTGGTCTTCTCGATAATCGTGCGTGCCTCTTCGAGATTGTACTCACGGAAGAGCTGCCACTGAGTGGTACCGAGCCAAAAGACTGGCTTGCCCTTTTGGTCGATAAAATATCTTCCATTCTCGCTTACGCGAAGGGGATAGACGGCTTCATTGGCGGGGTCATTGGCGCCGAGCGCCAGACTCGTGATTGCCAGAAAAAACATCAATCGGAGGTACATAGGGATAAGCGTACAAAGGGTCGTTACAGGCAAGAGACATTAATGTCACGTTGGGCCGATCGATGTCCTGGAGGAATTCGAGCGGGGCATCAGCATGCGCGCCGATATCATGATGGCGCTGGAGTGCGGCTTTCATGTTTAAGCGCTCAGACCTTCTCCGGCACTGCGAACGGTTTGCGGTACTCCCGAGTCAGTAGAGCCTCCGCTGCGGGCGCATCGATCAGCCGCTCGTTGACGCGGTCGACTTTCAGCCAGGAGCCGAGCGTAGCCTTGGCCTCGTCCAACTTGACGCCGTTGGTGGCCAGGTGCTCCTGAAAACGCCCGTAAGATTCCGTCGCTTCGTGGCTGCTCTGAATCTGCTCGCGGATCTCGCCCGGTGGCGCAAGTCGGCCTGCGCGGTGTGAGCTCAGGCCCAGGTGGCAGAGAGCGCTCGAGACATGGCCTTCCTGAATATCGGCGGTCAGATCGGAGGTTTTCCGGCTGCGAACAGCCTGGATGAAATTGGCGAAATGATTGCCGCCGGAATCGTAGGTTCTTAGTTTTTGGCCATCCCGGTCGAACAGTATTGGCGAGCTCTCGCTCGGGACCAAAACCGTGCCCTGCTCGCAGTAGACCACCACACCGACCCCGCGCTTGTCCGGTACGCCCGGGAAGGAGTCCAGGTTTTGGGCCCAATTCTGCCCCTGAAATTCCCTGGAGCGTGGCAAGCCCCGGACCTCGAAGATGAAGGGAGTGGGATAATCGTAGAGTATGACCTGGGTGTTGGGCGTCTCACCGTCGTCCTCGTAGCCGAAGCGCCCGCCAATGCTCAGGACGCGCGGCGGAAGGGCGGGTTCATTCAGGACCCACCGTCCCAGGTCCACTTCGTGCACCCCCTGGTTGCCGAGGTCACCGTTACCCGTGTCATAGAACCAATGCCAGTCGTAGTGCAGGTTTTTGCGGCGGAGCGGTTTCATCGGAGCGGGTCCGCACCAGAGGTCGTAGTCCAGGCCGGGGGGAATGGGCTGAGGACCATCGACTTTGCCGATGCTGAGACGCGGCTTGTAGCAGCATCCGCGCACGAGTTTGATCCGGCCGAACTTGCCGGCGTGCAACTCAGCGATGACCTCGCGGACACCGGGCCGGCTGCGGCTCTGCGTGCCGGCCTGCACGATCCGGTTGTATTTTCGCCCGGCGATGACTGCCTGACGGCCCTCCCATACGTTGTGTGATACGGGTTTCTCGACGTAGACATCCTTACCGGCCTGGCAAGCCCAAACAGTGGCGAGCGCATGCCAGTGGTTGGGGGTGGCGACGGAGACGGCATCGACGGTTTTGCTCTCAAGGAGTTTGCGGATGTCGGCGAAACCAGCAACCTCACGGCCTTTATCCTTGAGCCGCCGGACGCCGCTCTCGAGAATCCGGGCGTCGCAATCACACAAGGCGGCGAGACGCACGCCTTGCATTTCGTTGAACGCATTCAGGTGCGCTCCACCGCGGCCACCAAAACCGATATTCCCGCCCAGACCGATCACCGCGACGCGAATATCACTATTCGCACCGGCGACCTGCGCCCAGCAGCGAGGGGACAGGCCAAGGGTTGAGGGAACGAGGCAGGCGGACTTCAAGAAGGAACGGCGAGTCAGAGCGTTCATGATTCAATTTTGCCAGGCCCTGCTTAGCAGGCTTTCCGCGAGAATTCAACCCGCGAGCGGGGCCAGGAGTTCGCGGCAGTTCCAGGCCGATTATTCCGCCGCGAGCGCGAGGACGGGATCGAGAGTCGACGCTCTACGGGCCGGGAGCAGGCCGCTGGCAATTCCTACGACCAGGCTCACTGCCAACGCGAAGAAGACATACTCGACGGGAGTCTTTACCGGCAGGGCCGACACATAGAGATGCAGAACCTGCGCCAGGCCGAGACCGGTCGCTACGCCGAGGATCCCACCGAGGGTGGACAAAAGGGCGGCCTCGCTGAGAAACAACGCGAGGATCTGACCGGAGGTGGCCCCGACGGCACGGGCGAGGCCGATCTCCGAGGTGCGCTCGTTGACGGAGATCCACATGATAGTGAGGATGCCGATGGAGCCCACCAGCAGGGAGATGGCGCCGATGCCGCCCACCGCCATGCTCACGATGCGAATGATGCGGTCCAGGGTCTCGAGCATACCGGTCTGAGTCGTGATGGTGAAATCCTCTTCGTGGCCATGCCGCTCAATCAGGACTTCTTTGATGCGCTTTGCCACCGGCTCAATCACCGAGGCGTTCGCGATCAGCACGTCGATCTCGTGCAGAGCATCACGGTTAAACATTTGACGCGCCGAAGCCACGGGGATATACGCGCTGTCGTCGATGTCGAACCCGAGAAACTGTCCTTTGGGCTCCATCAGGCCGATCACCATGAATCGCTCACCGGCGATGCGGACGTGCCGGCCCAGGCAGTTCCCATCACCGAACAACTCCCGCTTGAGCTTCGGGCCCAGGACCGCAACGGGCGCCGTCTGATCCGCGTCCGACACCGGCAGGAATCGCCCGCCTCGCACCCGCATGCGCCAGACGTCCGGAGCGGCGGCGGTGACGCCATAGACGAACGTGTTGCGGGTTTTGCCGGCTTGCTGGACCGGCGCCGTTCCCGCGACGACGGGGACCACACGTTCGACACCCCGGATTCGTTCCAGGGCGGCGGCGTCGGCGAGAGTTAGGGGATGGATGGTGGTGCCGAGGGCCCCGGGAAGCCCGGTTGTCTCGACCCGGCCAGGGTTGATTCCTACCAGGGTGGTGCCGAATTGTGTGAACTGGGAGAGGATGTAAACGCGCGCGCCTTCGCCGATTGACGTGAGCAGGATGACCGACGCGATGCCAATGAGGATGCCGAGCATGGTGAGTGCCGAACGCTGCCGGTGGAACCAGACGGCCTGCCAGGCGAGCCGGAAAATATCGCGTGCATTCATGCTTTGCGGCGCATCAAGGCGGCGACCGGGTCAAGCCGGGCGGCGGTCCGGGCGGGCATGATTCCGAAAAGCAAACCCACTGAGCCGGACACGGCCAACGCGGCGGGGATGGCCCAGTCCGGGGGCTGGAACGGAAACTCCGGGTAGAACTGCTGAAGCACGCGAGCCCCGCCGAGGCCGGCGGCCAATCCCAGGCAACCGCCGACAACGGCCAACACGGTGGCCTCGACCAGGAACACCGCCACCACTTGTCCGTAAGTAACCCCCACTGCTTTCAACAACCCGATCTCGCGCGTGCGCTCCGTGACCGACACCAGCATGACATTCATAATTCCCAGACCCGCGACGCCCAGCGAGATCGCGGCGATGCCCGCCAGCGCCGCCGTGAGCGCCTTGAGGATGCTGTTGAAAGTGCTGAGCACGGAATCCTGAGTCAGGATCGTCACATCTTCCTCCCCAGCGTGTCTCTCCCGCAGCACGCTCAGAGCGGCAAGGCGCGCGCCGTCGATGGCTTCATGCGAATGGACCTCGGCTAAGATGCGGTACAGGCTGTTCCGATTGAACAACCGTAGGCTGGTGCCTGCGGGGATCTCCACCACCTCGTCGAGATCCATTCCAATGGAGGTGCCGCGCGGGGCGATCACGCCGATCACGCGGAACCGCCAGTCACCGATCCGCACCAACTGACCCAGGGGATTGGCGCCCGGAAAGAGTTCACGCTGCACGCGTGCCCCCAGCACGCAGACCGCGGCGTCGGGTTCGTTCGCCGGCAGAAAGCGCCCGATGCTCATCTTCAGGTGCCTGATCTCGAGCATGTCCCTCGTGGTGCCGACGATGGTGACTTCGCGGCTGCGTTCACCTGCGCGGACGGCGGCAGTGCCGGCGACCAGGGGCGCGGCCCGGCGCACTGAGGGCACTCGCTGGGCGAGAGCCTCCGCGTCCTGGCAGGTGAGGTCGTGCGGCGCGGTGCTGACCAGCGGAGCAAACCCGGCGGTTTCAGTTTTGCCCGGAACGATGATTAGGAGGTTCGAACCAAGCGACGCGAACTCACCAATGATATAGCGCCTGGCACCTTCGCCCAGGCTGGTCAGGAGAATCACTGAACCCACACCGATGGCCACGCCCAGAAGCGAGAGACTAGTCCGTAGCCGATGGCCCCGGATCCCTCCGCCGGCGTAGCGCAAGAGGTCGACAAATCTCATAACACTCCGAAAATTTGCGCGATGCCCGCCGCCAGCACACACCAGCCAATGATCATGCCGACCGGAACAGGCCCGTTCTCCTTCGCCAGATTCATTTTAAGTAGAGCCTTTCTTGTCGTGTTTCGGCAACCATTGCGCCTGCGGGAATTCAGGTGTGTTCATCGGAAACGACCAGTCCGTCCCTAAGCTGGATGCGCCTCCGGGCCCGTCCGCCAATAGTGGGATCGTGGGTAACGACGATCAGCGTCAGGCCGCGCTGGTTCATGCCTTCAATCAGGCTCACAATTTCGCGGCCGGAGCCGCTGTCCAGGTTCCCGGTCGGTTCGTCGGCCAGCAGCAGGGCGGGATTCATCACCACGGCGCGGGCGATGGCCACGCGCTGTTGCTCGCCTCCGGAGAGTTGCGCCGGGCGATGCCCGGCGCGCGGGACCAGCCCAACGACCTCCAGGGCCCGGCCCGTCCGCTGGGCACGCTCCTGGGGCGGAATGCCCGCAAATACCATCGGCAGCTCGACATTCGCCGCCGCAGTCAGGCGCGGAACCAGGTGAAAGAACTGAAAGACGAATCCGATTTGGTGGCGGCGCAGACGCGACAACTGGGTATCGGAGAGGCGCGCCGTCTCCTCCCCCGCAAACCGAAAAGACCCGGCGGTTGGCCGGTCCAGGCAGCCCAGAATGTTGAGCAGCGTGGATTTCCCGGAACCGGATGCACCCATGATTGAGACGTAATCCCCGGATTCGATTTTGAGGTTCACATTTTGCAGAGCATGCACCGGCCTGCCGCCCACCACAAAAGTCCGATCCACGCCACAGAGCTGGATCACTTACGGGCCTCCGCGCTGACCGTGACTCTGGCGCCGGCCTTAACCTCCGGACGGTCCAGCGAGACGACCACCCGTTCCCCGGCGGCAAGTCCCGCCGTGATTTCGGTGAAGCTCCAATTGTGGAGTCCGGGAGTGACCTTACGGTCGGCCAGCCGCTGATTCTCGACGACCAGCACACGGTTGTTCTCCAGCAAAGCGTAGGTGGGAATGCGCAAAACGTTGTCGCGCGCATCGAGGATTATTTCAATATCCGCCGACAAACCCGGCAGCAGGTTTGGCGGGAGCTGCATCTCTTCAAACTCCGCTTCCACGCGCAGGGTGCGGTTCTGTTCCTGGCGAGTCTCCACGAAGGAAGAAATGTAGGTGAGCGTACCTTTGAAGGACCGGCCGCGAAAAGCATCCAGCGTAAGTCGCACCGGCAGTCGAGTACGAAGCCGGGCCACGTCCGCTTCGTCGATGGGCGCGCTGACATAGAGTGCCGCCGGGTCGATGAGATCCAGCACCGGCGGGATCGGCACCCCCGGCGGCGACGGGCTGATCCATTCGCCCACCTCGGTGGTGACGTCCAGCACCACGCCGTCGAAGGGCGCCGTGATGACTGTCTTTTCGAGCGTGGCGCGCGCCACTTCAAGGGAAGCCTCCGCCTCCTGGATCCGTGCCTGGGCCGCGACCAGGCCCGCTTCGGTGGTCAAAGCGCGCGTGTGGTCCAGGTCCAGGGCGGTATCGGAAACGACCTGGTGCCTGGCGAGTTCCTGCGACCGTTTCCATTGGCGCCCGGCATTTTCCGCTTCCAAACGGGCCTCCTCGGCCACGGCCCGGGCGGCTTCGAGCGCGCGCTGCGCCAGTTGGGCCTGGGCTTTATGCTCATGGTCGTTGAGCCGCAGAAGCACATCTCCTTGTTTCACCCGCGCTCCCTTGCGCGCGGGAATCTCCACTACTAATCCGGGGATGCCGGGGCTGATTTCGGACCGGCGCCGTGACTGCACCGTCCCGGCGCGCGAATTGACGACCGTGTCCTCAACCCGCCCGGTTTCGACCTGATGCACCGTGACGGGAACAGGTTTCGGGCGGAGGATGGTAAGACGCAGCAGCACGGCTCCGCCCGCTACGGCAGCCACGATCAGCAGGGTCTTGAGCCACCAGGTCCATTGACGCCGTTGTTCCATCAGGTGGGGCGCAGGTTACCCGCTGGCCCGGAGCGCGGCAAGGCGCTTAGCGGTGGGCCAGCGGGTAGTCACCAGCAGAGGCTCTATTCCAATCCAATCTTTTTGCGTTTCCGGTAGAGCGTGGCTTGATCAATTCCCAGGACCTGAGCGGCCTCGGCCAGGTTGGAGGTTCGTTCCAGAACCTTGCGAAGGTGCGCCTCCTCCAATTCTTCCATAGAAACCAACGAACCCACCTGCAGCGAGGCATCGCTGCCATTAGCTCCTGAAACAGTCTGGCCGCGTAATTCTGCGGGAAGGTCTTCCAGGTTTATCTTGCTCCCTTTGGCCATGATGACAGCGCGTTCTGTCGCATTGCGTAACTCCCGGAGGTTTCCTGGCCACGAATAGGCACGGATGCCGGTTACAGCAGGAGCTGAAAAGCCATCCGGACGGCGTCCACACAGGGCGGCAAAATGCCTGAGGTAGTGCTCCGCGAAAGCAACCACGTCGCCGGGCCGCTCGCGCAGGGGTGGCATTTCAACCGTGATGACGTTCAGTCGAAAATAGAGTTCCTCACGGAAGGCGCCCTCGGAAACACGTTTTTTAAGATCGTGGCTGGTGGCGGCGATAATGCGGACCTCGGCCTGGCGGGTGACATTTTCACCTACCCGTTCGTATTGACGCTCCTGGAGAAGCCGAAGCAACTTGGGTTGGATCTCCATCGGCAGGTCGCCGATCTCATCCAGAAAAAGGGTCCCGCCTGCGGCAGCCTTGACCTTGCCCCAGCGGTCTTGCAGGGCGCCGGTGAAAGCACCTCTGACGTGGCCGAAGAGTTCGCTTTCCAGCAACTCCCGGGACAGGCTCGGACAACTCACGGTGACGAAAGGGTTATCGGCCAGATGGCTCTGCTGGTGAACGGCGCGGGCCACCACGCTCTTGCCGGTGCCGCTTTCCCCCAGGATCAGAATCGAGGCCGGCGTTTTGGCCGCGCGCATGAGGGTGTCCATCACCTCTTTCATTCGCGGTGAGCTTGATTCCAGGAGAATCTCCGGACTCTGAGCGTTGCTGTCCTTAACTTCCCGTTCCAACCGCTTGATATTCTGGTTGAGTTGGTGGAACCGCTGGACTCGGGCGAGCACCAGGTGGAATTGTTCCCGAGTGAACGGCTTTTCCAAAAAGTCCACCGCTCCGCGCCGCATGGCCTCCACCGCATTTTTTAGGCTGCCTTGTGCGGTAAAAATGATTACCGGCAGATGGGGTTGGCGCTTGAGAATCTGTTCCAGGATGTCGAGCCCGTTTTCAGAACCAAGATTAAGATCCAGAAGAACTGAATCAAACTTCCCGTCCTTTAGCTCAGTCAAGCCCAATGCTCCGGAGCAGGCGCTTTCCGCGTAATGGCCTTCGCCGTCGATGAGCAGGCAGGTCGCGTCCCGGAACGTCTTGTCGTCGTCGATGACCAGGAAGTCCATACCAGAAATATCAGTGATGGCTGCCGGCTCGCGGCAGGCGGAAGGCGAAGGTGGCGCCGTTGCCCGGCGTGCTTTGACAAGACAATTCACCATGCATCGCCTGCACGAGCTTCTTGACGATGCTCAGCCCCAGGCCGGTGGAAGGCTCGCCGCCCGTGGGCCGCGCGGAAAGGCGTGCATAGCGGCGGAACATGCGAGTCTTGTCCTTTTCGCTGAACCCGGGTCCTTCATCCTGAACCTGGCATTCCACGTATCGGGCAGCCGGCGGGCAGACGGTGAGGCGAATCTGCTTGCCGGGCGAAGAGAACTTGATGGCATTGGACAGGAGATTATCGAGCACCTGGTTGAGGGCGGCGCCATCGGCCTGCACGAGCATGCCGTTGCTGGGCGGAAGAACGACATTAAACACCAGTTGTTTGCGCTTGGCCGCCCCCTGGTGCTGCTGGGCGGCGCGAACCGCCGCGTCCGACAGGTTCACGGGCTCAGGCTTGAGGCTCAGTCCGTGGTCCGCCGAAGCATTCGCCAAAAACTCCTTCACAAAGGCCAGCATCTGGCTGCTCGAATGCGAGATATTCTCCGCCATCAGCCGCAGTTTAGGGTCCGCCATCGCCTCGGTACGATCACGGAGCAATTGGGCGCTCATGTCCATGCCGCCCAGATGGTTCTTGAGGTCATGAGTAAGGATGCCAAGCAATTCATCCCGGTCCTCGGCGAGCTGCTTTAACTCGTCGCGTGCCCGTTTGAGCGCCAGGTGAGTGCGCACGCGCGTCACCAATTCGGCGTGATTGAAGGGTTTGGTGATGTAATCGACGCCGCCGCTTTCCAGCGCGCGAACGATCAGGCCTTTGTCGTCCGCCGAAGAGAGAAAAATGATGGGAATCTCAGCCCAATCCAGGTTCTCGCGAATTCGACGGCAAACCTCGAATCCGTCCAACTCCGGCATCAGCAGGTCGAGCAGGATGAGGTCGGGCCGGCGAACCGCCAGCCGTTGGAAAGCCTGGAGGCCGCCGGTCGCGGGCAAAATCTCGAAACCAAGTTTGCCCAGCGCAGCGCCGACGACCTGGATGTTGGACTCCTGGTCATCCACCACAAGCAGGCAGCCGGCGTTGGTTTCTGGTAATGGGGCGTTCATATGGCTTTCATGCTGGCTTGAGCTCAGACTGGGCGGAAGCGGTTTCAATGGATTTAACCAATTCGGGGAACGCAGCGAGATGACGTTCCATTTGGCCGATGGCGTAGGCGTCAGCGAACGTGGTGAGCGCGGCGGCATAAGTTGTCAGCGGGCCACATTGCGCCGTCTGGCCGAGGAGGAAAAGTTCATGAGCAAAGGCCCGCGTTTGATTAACCGCCAGGCTGTCGCTCAGCGTTGGCCATTCGGCTGCCTCCCGGCGGCGCAGTTCGAGAGCGAGTTCCTGCCACTGAGCGGCCTGGTCGGGCGAAGGGACGGGAATATTCTTGAGGGTTCGCTCGAGACTCTGACCTTCCAGTCCGTTCCCGGGCGGCACCTTTTGAAGAAACTGAGCCAGCTCCACAAAGAGCGTTTGCCGCGAGAAGGGCTTGCGAATGTAGCCGCTGAACCGGCTCTGCAACTCCATCTCTTCGCCGGCCTTGCTCGAAGCAGTCACCGCGATGACCGGCAGCGACACCAGATTCGCTTGCTTGCGGATCTCCGCCAGGGCCATTCGCCCGTCCATCACCGGCATGCGGATATCAAGCAATACCACATCGAACTTCGTCGTCTGAAGACACGCCAACGCTTCCTGGCCATTGGTGGCGAAGTGGACTCGGTGATGGGTTTTCTCAAATATGCCCGCCAGATAGGCCCGATTGGTCTGGTTGTCATCCACCACCAGCAGCGTGGCGGGAGCGAAGTCATTGAAGTCCACCACTCCGCCCGGTTCGGCGTGATCTCCCACCGGTAACCTCCCCGAGACGGGAACGTTGGGGAAACGCAAGTGGAAGGCCGTGCCTTGGCCAACCTTGCTTTCGACGGCCAGGCTGCCCCCCATCAACTCGGTGAGGCGCTTGACGATGGTTAGCCCGATACCCGTTCCTTCCTTGTCCGCCCGTTGCAGGGACTCCGCCTGAACAAAGGGTTTGAACACTTCGTCCAGTTCCTCAGCCGGGATCCCGATGCCGGTGTCCTCGACATCGATCACCAGCGTCCCGCTACGGCCGTCTACCTGACTTTCCCAGGAGACTCGCGTTTTAATGCAACCCCGGTCGGTGAACTTAACGGCATTGCTGAGCAGGTTCACCAGCACCTGGCGCAACCGCAGGCGATCCAGCAACAACGCGCGGGGCAAGTCGGGTGAGAGCTCGAACTGAAGTTGGACCGATTTCATCACGGCCTGCTGGCCGAAAACGGTGCGGAGGAACCCGCACGAATCGCGCATATCCGTCGGGTCGGGGTGCAATTCCAACTTCCCGGCTTCGAGCTTGGACAGGTCGAGAATGTCGTTGATCAGATGCAGCAACGCCGCGCCGCTGTCCCGAATGGCCCGCACATATTGCGATTGCTTCGGCGTCAGCCCCTCCGGTTCCAACAGCTCGCTGAAGCCGAGAATTGCGTTCATAGGGCTGCGAATCTCATGGCTCATGTTGGCCAGGAAAGCGCTCTTCTCCCGCACCGCTTGTTCGGCATGCAATTTTTCTTCCAGTAACTCCCGCCGCTCCCGCTCCTGGTGATAGTCGATCCGGTAAAAATACAGCGCGAAGACCCCCGCCCCAACCCCGAGCAACCCGGCCACCCACGTCATCTTGTGGACCAGTTTCATTTCGTGGCGGGAGGCCTCTCCTGTGACGGACAGAAGATCAAGCCGGTTGTCGTGGCGCCGTTTGATGATCTCACGGATGCGGTCCATCGTCGTCCTGGTTTGCTCAGGATTGGCTGCCACCTGGGGTTCTGCGGAACCTTTCTCGGTGCGCAATGCGATGGCCCGACGCAGTTCCCCCAGTTCGAGTTCAGCCAGACGACGTAGCTCGATTAAGTCCGTTTTCCCCGCCGGGTCGTGCCTCGCGGACGCAGCGAGCCGCTCGAATGCGTCCGGAAATGTACCGTCCAACCTCGTGAACGCTTCGCGGTAAGCCGCATTCCCCGTCAGCAGGTAACCTCGCTGGCTGGCCTCCGCGTCCTGCAAAACCGAGAAGAGTTGATCGATCGACTCGCGAAGCTGCTCGGCTTCGGCCGACGCGTCGATGCTGCGGGAAAAGCGGCTCCAGGCCACCGCCCCCATCACCACACTGGCTACCGTGACGGTCAGCCAGAAGATGGCCAACGGCCCGATGATTCCATGTCGAAATCGGTAAACCATGCGCTTCCCTGCGTCGAGTCGAGCGCACACGCGTCCGGCCAGTGAAGGAGACTTCAACATATCATGCAAAATGCACGGTGTATAGCTGTGATGTTCCCGGTTAATCGCAACACCACGATTTTCGCCTCGGGATAGGAACGGCGGTGTCCAGGAGCGTGCGGACCTTGGCGACGAATTCGTCGCATGCGAATATTTTTGCCGCCGGTGGAAACGCAGAGCCCGTTTGTGAATGCCTCCGTTCGCGCCCTGGTTGATGAACATGAAAAGCTTCCATAATGGCATTCTTGAGTTCCTGATGACCGTCTTAGCTAGCGCAGAGCCAGCGGCGCGCAACTTTCTGCAACCAGTTATATCAAAGCCAATTGGGATCTTCTAAAAGGGTTCCACCACAGGGGCCAGAGAGGCAAGAATCGTGCAAAGCGCAATCAAACGACGACCCACTGTGCATTCTGCACACCCAACGGAGCTCTGACCCTATGGAGGAATCGTGTGCCCAACCCGCACTTTTCAACGCTGGCTTAATCGAAGCAGTCCTCGATTTTGTTGGTGGCAAGGTAGTAGCGCATTTTTCGGCGATGACTCCGGTGGGTTGATTTTGCCCATTTGTCCGGGTGAGCGAGCAACGGCACAACCCAGGCTTGAGCGGAGAGCACAACCATGGGTACGCAAAAGAGCGAAGCCGATCATCACTTGGACGATGAACAACTGAGTGAACATCCGCAACCCACGGCCGGGAAAGAGCCACCCCTATGACAAGTTCTTTTGTGAGGCAACTTGAGCCCTGCGCGAGGAATGGGCGCCTCGTGCGGCCTCCACCACCAGTCGCAAAGCGTAATTCCGCGCCTCCCATTCCGCGCCCTATCTGCGACAAGTCCTATCCGGATCGAATACCGGAGCACAAAACGCAAGCAGCTTTTCTCCAAGCGCTCATCGCTTACGAAGACGGTGAGGCAAGCCATGAACTTCAGGAAAAGTTGGCCAAAGCCGAACGCGATCGCAAAAGCATCCGTCGCGCGATGCTGTTCATGGTGACGCTCTTCATTCTATCCTTAGCCGGTCTGAGCTATTGTGCGCTTCTGGTGCCGGAGGTTTTTTCCAATTCCACGCCTTTCCTTACCAAGAGCTTGATCATCCTGGGTTTGGCGTCGCTAATTTCCCAGCTTGAGTTTTTTGGTTACCTGCTTTGGCACCGCGGGGCGGTGAATCGCCTCCACAAGGAATGCCGGCACCGGGCACTGCTTCTGGTCCAATCTCGGCTCAAGGCTTCCTTTCACCGAAGCCTAACAGGCGCTAGCGGTCAGGAACCCGGACCCACCTTAGCCAGCGCGTCCGCCGAGCAGACAGGAATACTGTCGCCGGAACCGCTGTTATGAGAGCGGCGCGCCTGACGCATGACAAGCACTGGAAAACTCTCGAGATAGATGAAAGCCCGCGAGTCAGAAACCCAACTATGAACCCCATAACACTTGGCATCTTATTCCTTCCCGTCGTCGCGTTCCCGGTGAGATGCAGACCGGTGGAGACGAAGCCGGCTGACAAACGCAGCGAAGATAGCCAGGATTCAATGAACATCCCCGCAACGACGCTGCTCTTCCATCCGCTCCCCGGTGGCAAAGCTGCGAAACAGCTCGGCTACATTGTCGCTCGTTAGCGGAGGCAGATCGAGCGCGCGCGATCGACCACGTATCACAATGGACGGCACCTTGCCCGGCTCCACTCGCAACTCCTCCGCCCTTTCGCGACCAGCCAGACTCAGCAAATCGTTCAGGCAATACATTTCAGCCATAACGAACTCTGCACTGCCGAGCCCAATACTTCAACCGTAGTGTCGCGACCCTGCTGGTTTGGTGTGGGTTGAGAACGGTTTACTATGGATTGAGTCTCTCCTCAGGCGCACTTTAGACTGACCCTCAACTTCTCCCGCTGCTCGTGCAACGCGCACGGTCGAGGCTGCTTGGTCCTGCATTTTGCACATGCAGCCGAGGCCTGTTTGAGCAAGGAACTCTTGACCCAGCCCATCGTTTTTCACCCGGGGCTCAATCGAAACCGGGAGGCAGGTTGTTGCTGGCAGAGCAGTTGCGAGTTTTCCGTGGGCGACTTCAGCCAACTCGGTTCCTTACCCCTCGTCACGGCGCAGCCCTGGCACACCTCACGCTAAAAGGATGCCGCACAGACATGAACCCGCACCAGAACGAAGAACACGCAAAGAAGAATAGGTAGAAATATGTCATTAGTTACATTGGTCATCACGCTCATCGTCGTCGGAGTCTTGCTCTGGCTCGTCAACACTTACATCCCCATGGATGGAAAGATCAAAAAGATCCTCAATATCGTGGTGGTGGTGGTAGTGGTCCTTTGGCTGCTTAATGTATTTGGAGTATTTAACGGTTTGCGCAACGTTCGCGCATCCATCCAGTCGCCCTCCCTTGGCACACCCACCCGCAGTCTGGTTTCTCAGCCGGGCGTGCTGGTGAGTCCGGGGATACTGGCCTAATCTTGAAAATCAGTGTTGTGCGGCCTGAGCGTGAGAAGCGCTCCAACAAGTTCTGAAGCGGCCGTTCGCTAGCAAGGACAGCCACACACGAGAGCCCTTTTTCGCTCGGCGTTTTCGGTGGTCGAGTTGGGCGAGAGGATCAGGCATACGCGCATGAAAAAATTCACGGTGGCTCAAAAGGGGGCCATCAGTCGGGCGCAAAGTCGATGAAACCGCGCTCGACGTCCGTGTGGACCAGTGTGACGTGGACGCGGTCCCCCACATCGAGACCCTGGAATCCACGCTCCAGCCTCCCTTCGGCCGGAGGCTGGAAGAGCCGTACCCAAGTTCCCTTCGGCGAGGCGCCGGTGACGAGGGCGTCGAATCGTTCCCCGATCCTGCCGGACAGGAGCAGCGCTGCCGCCGACTTCCGGACCCGCCGCTCGACCTTGGTCGCATCGTCCTCCCGCTCCGTGCAGTGCTTCGCGAGTTCTGTTAGCTCCAGGATTGTGTAGGGGAGCGACGCTCCCGCCATCGCCGCCTTCAGAAGCCGTTGCGTGATGAGATCGGGAAAGCGCCGGTTCGGCGCAGTCGAGTGCGTGTAGTCCTTCACCGCCAGCCCGAAGTGTCCGGGCGGCTCGCCGCCGGGTAGATCGACCGCGTACTCTCCTCTGCCGATAAGCTTGACCACGGCCAGGGAGAGGTCGGGGAACTTCTCCGGGTCAGCCTTGCGTCGCCGCTCCAGGAAGGCTTCGAGAGCCACGGCGTCCGGCTCGTTGGGAAGCCGGTCCCCGAATCCAGACGCGAGCTGCGCGATGCGGTCCCAGCGTTGCGGGGATCTCAGGACCCGGCGGAGGGAAGGGAATCTCTTCGATTCGAGGTAGGTCGCAGCAACGCCATTCGCCGCAATCATGAAGTCCTCGATCAACTGCGTCGCTCGGTTCTTTCGATCCAGCTCGAGATCGGATAGAAGGTCGCCGGCGAAGACCGCCTTCGCCTCGAGCGACTCGAGGCTGAGGGCGCCGTGGCGGCGCCGCAATTCCAGGAGCCGCTGCGCGACGCTGTCCTGGAGGCGGAGGTTCTGGTCAAGGCCCGGGACCTCTCCGACTCGCGGGGGGGCCGCGCCTTCGCCATGCAGCCACGCCGCGACGCTTGGGTAAGCCAGTTTCGCGTGGTTTCGGACGCGCGCCCGGTAGAGGTCCGACGTGGCGAGGGAACCGTCTGCCTCGAACACGATGTCGGCCACCACGGCACTCCGGTCCTGGTCCTCGTTCAACGACGTCAGATCGGTGGACAACGCCTCAGGCAGCATGGGGAAGATCACGGCGGGCGTATAGACGGAGGTCGTGTTGCGCGACGCGTGGCCGTCGATCGCCGACTCTTTTCGCACCAGGGCGTCCACGTCCGCAACCGCCACGAGGATTCTGACCCGCCCGCCCACGAGCGACTCAGCGACCGTAAGCTGGTCGAGGTCGCGGGAGTCGTCGTTGTCGATGGACACCCAGAGCCGATCGCGCAGGTCGCGCACGTCGTTGGTCCGGCTGGCAGGCCCGCCGATGGCCGCCAACTCGTGCTGCGCCGCCGGGGGGAAATCCGGCTCCAGGCCGCGCTCGATCATTGCCTGGCGTGCGATGGCGGCCAGAATGGCGCGGTCATTGGATTTGCCTTCTGTTGGGTTCATGATTTCGATTGGGTTATCGCGCTGCACAGGACGGCTTCCCGCGAACGACGCCTCCCGGTGCAACCTGAGATGATTCCGGCTGGTGAGGAAAACCCATAGCCGGCTCAGGGGACTTTGAGCCGCGCTCACTTTCGGATCGAGACAACTCCTTAGGCTCTGCACGCGCCACAGCTTCAGCCATGGTTCGTGGGCGGACGACGGAGACGTTGGGACCTCCCAAGGGCGGCTTAGCATTTAGACATGAACCCCGCGCCGACAGCCCCATGGTCCGGATCCTCTCGACAGCCGGAGAATTAGTTCGTTCCGTCTTGAATCTTTTCGCCGGCCTTTTCCATGTCCTTGCCGAAGCCGTGAGCCGTGTTGCAGCCGACGCCGACAATGGCCAGGAGGGTGGTGACAAGCAGCGCAAGAATGAGCCGCTGGGCCGGTGTAATTTGATGGGTTTTCATGGCGTGATAATAGAATCGGCAACCGGTCCGGGCGCCATGGGGGGATTCACCCCATCCGGAATCTTGGAGTCGAATTATCCTTGCTATGAACCATATGATGGGGGGGCCTTCACCCGTTGGTGCCCCGGCAGCGGCGCCATCGGCCAGGAGGTGCCGACAAGGCGACCTCAGGTCTTAAGGAATGCCAGCAGGTCGCCGTTGAGCTGGTCTTTGTGCGTGTCAGCCAGACGGTGCGCGGGACACTCTTCAACGGCCTTGCCGGTCAAACTCACGAATACTGTGGATTTCTCATAGCTAATCCGTCTAACCTGATCGGTCGGTAGCTGCACCTCGCTTCCGGAAAACCGGTGGCCGATTTTGACGACGAGCTGGCGAATCGCCCAGCTACGGGCGTCCACCATAAAATCACAGATGTGGCCGCTTGTACCATCACTCGCCTGGATATTGTAGCCGTTCACAGCTTGCGTGCTGCACAGATGAGCGTCGGGGTTTTCAGGGGGACGGCCACTCGCCGTTGCTGACTCGCCCGGGAGGGTTTTCGGTGGTAGTTCCAAGATCGGAAAGCCGCTCAAACCCCATAACCCACTGCCTTCCCAGTAGTAGGGCCAGCCGTAATATCGGTAGTAGGCCTCTTCGTACTGTCGCGACACGGGTTTATGCGACTCGATCGAAGGACAGTTCTCAATCTGTTTGCGGGTGAGCTTCAGCAACAGGAGTTTTCCGGTCCAGTCGAGGCTGACGAAGGCATGGGGAGAGATGAGCACTTGCCGCCCTGACAACCAGGAACCGGTGTCAGCGACCAGATAACGCATTACCCAGCTCTGATCGTCAAAAAGGAAGTCCTTCACATGGCCGATGTCGCCATCGGACGCGCCTAGTTTGGCTCCGTAGAGATGCTTAATACTATGTAACATAGCTATCCAGGGGAATTTGGTTTTAGGTGCGGTTATGAAATCTCTTTGTGAATGAGGTATCACGACGTCGATGGGCCGGTCTTCGCATGTTCTTCTATCTGCCCCAGCTTACGAAGGTCCAAGCAGGTGCCGGACGCTCCAACCTCTTGTGGTCAGGTTAATTAACCGGTTTCGGCATCCCTTTTCGTGAGCACTAAAGCACGTCGAGTCTATGCAACTTGCACGATTCCTCCCTAGGCATCGTGCAGTACGCAAACGCGCCCATTGGATAAAGCGGCACCGCGATCATTAGTCGACGGTGAAGCCGACTTTGATGGTTACCTGCCAGTGGTCAACCTGGTTTTTCTGGATGCTCCCGCGAGTTTCGACGATCTGGAACCAGCCAAGGTTCTGAATCGTCTTTCCAGCCCGTTTGAGCGCGGTGTTGACGGCGTCCTCGATGCCCTTGGTTGAGGTGCCGGTGAGTTCGATGAGTTTATAGACTTTGTCTTTCATAAATGTTTGTATTGGGCCTGGTCATCAGCGGGTGGCCTGCGCGTTGGTGCTCCATCGCTGCGTTTACCATAATCATCTCGCTGATGTTTTCATAAGGAGTGTTCACTATGCC
>DATDCV010000646.1:0-2746 GCA_036524155.1 Verrucomicrobiia bacterium | reverse complement strand
GTTCCCGGAACTCCTCCGCCGCTGCCTGCACCAGCAAACCAATCTCCCAATGCCCGGTGTGATACCCCAGCGCGATGGGCGTCCCGTCCGGCGCGCGCAATCCGCCTTGCGTGCTGAGAATCAGAAACTGCTTCCGGCCGGCTTCGGCCGGATTCCAGCCCATGCCCGCATTTTGCGTCATCCCAAACAGGTCCCCGCTGGGGCTGTGCAAAAGCATTTCTTCGGTGATCGGTAAACTCCCCGCCGGCCCGCTCGCCCGAGTGGAAATCCGGTAAATGTCCGGTGCGGCGGAATCGATCTTGTCTGGGCTGGAACTCATGCGGCCATTGAAACAAGAAACCCACGGCAGACCAAGTCGTTCATTTGGTGCTCGCTCCAGAATGGGGTGTCGCCGCGGCAGTAATCGCCGAACGATTGTGGGTGAAATAATTGTGGCGACCTCCAGAACTCCATATAGTCAGCTCACGCCCTCTCCGGCTTCTCCAACGGCGTCACCGGGTCAATGAACAGCCAGCAAATGGCGCCGAGAAAATAGATCGCAGCGGAGATCGCAAACGCGAGCTGCCAGTCGCGGTTCGTCCAGTCCAGTACATAGCCCACCACGATCGGGCCGGCCATGCCACCGAAGTTACCGAGCATGTTCATGCTGCCGGAAACGGTCCCGGCAAATTTCCCGCCAACGTCCATGCACGTGGCCCAACTGCCTGGCAGCGTAGTGTCGTTAAAGAAGCTGGCCAGGCCCATAGAGAGCATCGCCAGCAATGGATCGCGCAGGTAAAAGGAGACGATTAGCAAGACGGCGGCGCCGGTCAGCCCGACAAATCCGAAGGTGCGTCGGACGAGTGTAACGCGCCGGGTACTAACGATGAGTCGGGTCGACAGGATGCCCGCGACGAATGACCCCACGCCTCCAAACAGGAGCGGGATGCCCGCCAACGCCGCGGCGAGCATTTTCAAGGTCAGCTCCGGACTCAGTCCGGCTTCCAGCACGTCGGCCAGCCATTTCATCAGTGGGTTGGTTTTGATGTCCATGCCGCGCGCGTCCTTGAGGTATGTCGGCAGCCAGGTGACGTAGAAATACCAGCCGTAACTGAGGCAAAAATATTGCGCGCCAAGGAGCCAGATCGTGCCTCGCCGCGCCAGCCTTCTCCACGGCACGTTTGCGTGACTGTGAACGTTTTGCTCGTTTGCTTTGAGCAGCGCCAGTTCGGATGCGTTGACACCCTTGTGCTCGCGCGGGTCGTCGCGAAACCACCGCCAAAAAATCACTGCCCAAACCACCCCCAACAGGGCAAACACAAAAAATGCCGCGCGCCAGCTCACGAAAGCCATTACCGCCACCACCAGTAAGGGCGCACAGGCTCCGCCCCATCGGGCACCCATCCACATTAGCGCCTGCGCGCGCGTGCGGTCGCCAACCGGCAGCCACAGGCTGAAAGCCTTCGTCAGATTGGGAAAACATCCCGCCTCGCCGGCGCCGAACAGAAAACGCGCGACAACCAGTGACCCAAAGTTCCACGTCCAGCCGGTCGCCGCGGTGAAGAACGACCACCACGAGGCAACCCGCACCAGCACTTTGCGCGGACCGATCTGATCGCCCAGCCAACCCGTGGGAATTTCAAACAGCGCGTAAGCCAGCGTGAAGGCCGAAAAGACGTACCCCATTTGCTTCGCGGACAAGCCAAGGTCCGCCGAAATGTAAGGCGCCGCCTGGGAGATGCACACACGGTCGATGTATTGAATGATCGCCAGGGCGACGGCAAAGACGATAACCCGGTAACGCGCGCGCGTGGGAGGCTGGAAAACGATACCGGGGCCGGACATCGCCGGAGTCTGCTGTGTGATGGGGATTTCGGTCAATGCTCAACTCCTGCCGCCCGTGGCGGCTCAGTCTTGGGTCGGAGCGCCGATTTTTAATCGGCTTAACCGCGCCGACGGCCGCGTGTAAGCCGAGTGCAACTCGGCGCTCCGACCCAAGACTGAGCGGGCACTGCTTCCCGCCGCCGGGCACTCGGCACTCGCCCCTTGCTGAGCGTTTTGTTAGGTTCCCGCTATGAAAGTCTGCCGATTCAAAACCGGAAGCGACACTATCCACATCGGGCTCGTCACCGACGACGGCTCCGCAGTGTGGGATCTGGCAACGGCGGGCATTTCGCAGCTTGAGGCGTTGCTCGAGACCGACGATCCCGCCGCGATCCTGGAAAAATGCACGCAAGCGGATCTCCCGTCCAATTCGCTCGCCGGAATTCAACTGTGCGCCCCCATCGAACGTCAGGAAGTCTGGGCCGCCGGCGTCACTTACCTCCGCAGCAAGACCGCGCGCATGGAAGAGTCCGACTTTGGCGCGAATGCGTACGATCGCGTTTACACCGCCGCGCGACCCGAATTGTTCTTCAAGTCTCTATCGGAGAAAGTCGTTCCCACAGGCGAGGCGGTGGGGATACGGCGGGACGCAAAGTGGAACGTGCCTGAGCCTGAACTGGCTCTCGTGATGAATTCCAGGGGCCGCATCGTCGGTTACACCATCGGCAACGACATGAGCTCGCGCGACATCGAGGGCGAGAACCTGCTGTACCTTCCCCAGGCCAAAATCTACTCACGTTCGTGCGCGCTCGGACCATGGATCACGCTCGGCCCAACCGAGCAAACAGTCCGCCAATGGACCATCCGCATCCAGGTTCAACGACACGGCCAGCCGATGTTCGATGGCGAGAGTTCCGTCGGCCAGATTAAGCGCAGTTTCGGC
>DATDCV010000645.1:0-2541 GCA_036524155.1 Verrucomicrobiia bacterium | reverse complement strand
TATCTGGTTGCCTTCGGGCAACGCCCATGAGTTAACCGCAGCCGGGCGCGCGATAGAAGCACATTCTTTGGCCTGTCCGCCGCTCCCGAAATCCTGTCTCGCGCTCGCGCCGGAAGGGTGGACGAGATAAAAGTGGGGGCTAGCGAGTGCGAGAGGCCCAGAAATCCTCGAAGCGGCCGGACAGGATGCAGCAGCGAAGCGCGATAATGGCGTTTGCTCCGCGGACCGACCAACGCATGCCCGATTGCTTGAGGCGCTCGCCAATGACGGTGCGACAGCCAGCCTCGACGACACCCGAGCCGACGAAGAAGTCCCTTGCACGATATTCGGCGTAGCGCATGCAGGCGGCATTGTTTTCGAAATAGCCCAGTTCTTGGCGCAGGGATTTTTTGGCTTTGGGCGAGTTGGGCAAATGTTTGCCGGCCTTGCCGACCAGTCGCTTAATGTCACCCGCTTCCAGTAAATGGCGCCAGGTCTGGGGGGATTGGGCTTCTGGACCCCACAGAATCTGCGCGATCAGAGTCAGGTGCTCATAAGCGTGGAACAGATCGACGATATGTACTGCCCCGGGGAAGTGCGTCTGGGTGATGGTGCGGTTATAGCGTTGACCGTCGGTCAGCACGATCACCGTTTGGGCCTGCTCCAGACCACGCCGCAACGCCTCGGCGTACATACGCCAGCCAAAAAGGGTGCTCGACTCAATGGCTCCGACATAGGTCGTTGAATCCGGATCGCGCTGAGGATGGCCCTCCTTGTCCAAGCCCACCTGCGTAAACACACAGCCCAATTTGACTTCCCGTGTCCGCGCCGAACCATCGGCCTGTTTGCCTTTTCGTCCGACGAGTTCGCTTTTGCGCACCGGGACGCCAGTGCCGTCAAAACTGATGTAGAACTTAGCGCCGGGCTCCAGTTGGGGTGGGGTGCTCAGGCCGGTATGTACGAGTTGCTCCTGTTCTTCCGAGAGCCACTGTTCGACTTGCCGGCCCACTGCTTCAGCGACCCGCTCGACCTCCCGGGGTTCGATCTTTAAACCGGCGTAGCAAAGCAGGTCTTGGGCGGCTTGCTCGAACTGCGTTTGGCTGCCGGCTCGTGCCATGAGGCGGCGCACCCCAGGGGAATAGGTCGTGTTGACGATGTCCAGACGCTCGTCATCGGGGAAGCGGCTCTGGCGGCATCGCTCGCACTGGTAAAACGAACGCCGGAAGAGAAGGGCTCCCAAAGTGGTCAAGAGCCCTTTGGCGCGCCGTCCCTGGCTGCTCATGCGCTGGCCGCACTCGCAGAGCACTGTCTCCCTGGGAGCCTGGCCCTGCCAGTGCGTGAGCAAGCTGCCCAGGACGCCAGCTCCGCCCTGACGAGCCGCCTGCAACATGAGCGTCTCCCAGGCCTCGAAATCAGGCGTCTGCCGGCTGGCCATGGCCGTGGCCAGACGACGCACCTCGGCGCTTTGCTCCAGTTCCACCAGCAGTTTTTTTTTGCACGACTTCAGCGACTGCCAAATCACCGAGTTGTTCGCCCAGGCGCACCAACTGGTCAACCACGCCTTCAAACTGGCGCAGGGCTTGAATCTGCTGGCGATAGAGCGGCACCAGCGCCGGATCGGTGAGCCGGACCGAGACAGTTTTGCCGGCTTCCTTGCGGGTCAGCAGCGGATAGGGGCCGCGTTTGGCGCTGGAACCGTCGACGTGTTTAACAGTCAGGAACTGCTCGGTGAGGGAGCCGCGGCGCAACTCGCGCAGATCGGCTAGCCGGTCCAGGAGGCCCTGACGTTGCTGTTCGAGGTTGGAGTAATTGGGAGAGGCAGTTTTCATATTGTAGTCAATATACTACAATATATAGGGCAAAAACAATGGAAAAGTCCAAAACCGACTTTTATCTCGTCCACCCCCTGCCGATGAGGCAGTTGCCCGATGTATGCGGCTGACTTAGACTACCCGGTCTTTGATGAACGAAACCGAGTCCCGAAAGCCTTTGCGCGCGGGGTTGATCTCCCTGGGCTGCGCCAAGAACCTGGTCGATGCTGAGATCATGCTCGGCGCGCTTCTGAAGGCCGGGGTGGAAATCACCAACGATGCGGCCGGGGCGGAAGTGCTGATCGTCAACACCTGCTCGTTCATCGACTCGGCCCAGGAGGAAAGTGTGGATGCGATCCTGGAATCCGCCGAGTTGCGCGAGGCGCAAAATCGGGGCCAGGCGTTGATCGTGGCGGGGTGCCTCCCGCAGCGGTTCCGCGAGGACCTGCCACGCCTGCTGCCCGAAGTGGACGCGTTCATGGGCATCGACCAGGTGGCGCGGATCCTCGAGATCGTGCGGGAAGCCCTGGCCCGGCGGGCCGGACGCGTCACCGGGGCAAAGCCGCCCGCCCGCCCGCGGAAACTCGGCCTAGCGCGGGAATTGGATGCTCTCTCCCGGGCCAAGCCCGAACCGGGGGAAAACTTGCGGGGCACGGAAGAATTCGGCCGGACCAGGACGGTGCTCGGGAAACCGGCGCCGCCGGTGTTCTCGGTCAACCAGCGCCCCACCTATATCCCCGATTACGGCACG
>DATDCV010000644.1:0-1566 GCA_036524155.1 Verrucomicrobiia bacterium | reverse complement strand
AAGGGCGGAAAAGTCGCGGCAGATAATTCCAACGCGACGAACAGCGCGTCGTTCGTTGTGGACGGAAACCTCGATACTTGGTGGGAAGCCGCGCCGGGCAGAACCAACAGCGCCCTGACGCTCACCTTGCCGCAGACGGTTACCTTTGACGTCGTTTCGTTGCAGGAAGCGGTGGATCATCGCGGCCAGAGGATCGAATCTTTCAGCATCGAGGTGTGGAACGGCACGGCCTGGGCCAACGCCGAGACGATTTCCACCGACGCGCTCACCACGGTCGGTCATCGCCGGCTCATCCGTTTGAAAACACCGGCCACGACCGATCAGGTGCGCCTCCGCATCACTGGTTCGCGCCTTGAACCGACGCTGGCGGAATTGGGCCTCTTCAAGCAATCGGTGAAGACCTTGCCGCCCACCATTTCAGATCGCACCAGCAACGGCACCGTCAGCCTCAGCAATCTGGCCGGCAACAAAATGGTTTATACCCTCGACGGCAGCGCGCCGACGGTGAACTCGGCGATTTATGCCGGGCCAATCGTTTTGCCGCCCGGTGGCGCCACCACGGTGCGCGCCGCGAGTCTGTTGCCCGACGACACGCTTGGCATTGCCGGCTCGCGCGTCTTTGCGGGCCTGATGCCGATCGGCTGGAAAGTGATCGGTGTGGACAGCGAAGAAACAGCCGGGGCGGACAACGCCGCCGCCCGCGCTATTGACGGCGATTCCTCGACGATCTGGCATACGCGTTGGAACGCCGACCAGAAACAGCCGCACTCGATTACCGTGGACATGGGCGCGGCGCATCGGATTGCCGGGTTCACCTATCTGCCGCGCCAGGATGGGCTGCTCAACGGCGTGGTCGAAAGATACCGCTTTGAAACGAGCCAGGACGGCGGGAATTGGACTACCAACGTGGCGGACGGCGCGTTTGCCAACATCCAAAACAACCCGTCGCTTCAGGAAGTGAGCTTTGGTCCGGTGAACGCCCGCTATTTCCGGTTCACTTCTTTGTGGGCCATCTCGAGAAGCGGCTGGACGAGTGCGGCGGAGATTTCTGTTGTGCCCGCAAGCACCGCGGTTTCCTCGGAAAAGGCCGAACAGGTTTCGCCCGATCGCGCGCGGGCCAACTTTGGACGCCCCGTGGTGCTGGCGCCCGATGACATCCGCGCTTTCCCCGATGCGCCCGCCGGTTTCGACAAACCCCCGACAAACGGCATCGCGGGACGCACCGAAGTTTTCGAATACGATTCCACCGTCACCGGCAAGCGGCGCAAAGCGGTCGCATATCTGCCGCCGAATTACTTATCCGGCAAAAAATATCCTGTGCTCTACCTGCTGCATGGCATCGGTGGCAATGAATGGGAGTGGAAAGGATACGTCCATGCCGATACGATCGTTGATAATCTGATCACCGCTGGAAATGCCGTGCCGATGATCGTCGTGATGCCCAATGGCCGCGCGCTCCCGGACGACAGCGTGCCTTCGCCCGACAAGACCTTTTCGCCACAGAACGCCGAGGGCTTCGCGAAGTTCGAGCGCGATCTGCTCGAGTGTCTGGTCCCTGCGGTTCAG
>DATDCV010000643.1:0-51600 GCA_036524155.1 Verrucomicrobiia bacterium | reverse complement strand
TCTCGAGGTCAGCCGATGGCGTGTCGGACAGGGGAGACATGGAGCTATCCGACGAGCAAGAGTCGGGCTCTTCCTCGCTAATATCCCTCGTTGCCCCGCAAGTAAGAGCCCTCGTATTTCGGGTGCGACTCAATCAAGGTGCTGCTGCCCGTCCAGTCGCGAAGATCATCGACATCGAAGCCGGCGGCGAATTGCGTGTCCACCGGGAATACCCGCCGCGCCACCTTGGGGCAGACCCGCCAGCCGAGGGCGCGCGTCATCCACTCGGGGTCGTGGCCGAGGATGAGCACCCGGCCGCCCTGGCGCACGTAAGGCTCCAGCCTGGCGGCCACCGCTGCGTCCTGCTTCAGCGCGTTGCGCCCGAGCACCACCAGGGGAGCGGCCCCGCCATTCCACGCGCGGCTCCGATACCCCAGTGCCGCCAGCATTTTGCCGGTCAGCCCCGCCGGGTCCACCACCGCCACGTCCCCGGTGCTCTTGTTGTCCTCGCCGAACACGCGGAAGGCAAATGCATCCTGGTGAGTGGCCTCGCCAATCGTCGCCGCCAGCGTGAGCCGGCCGTCCGCCTTGCCGCAAGGTTCCCCGGCCGGCGCAACGACCTTGAAAGGAATGAGCCGGATCTCGGAAACGCCGAGGCTGCCCTGGAACTGGCCCTTGTCGATTTCCTTGTCGCCCACAATGGCGGTCCACGCGGCGGTAAAATTCTGCGGCTGCCGGGTGTCGTTGATCAGCACGATCTGTTTCTCGATCTTCTGGCCCGCCTTGAAGTGGTGGTCCTTGGCGGTGTAAGCGTCCGCGGAACCGGCAATCCACGCCAGCGTCGGGCCATTGACCTCTTTGAGCGCGTCCTGCATCCACGACCAGGTGCGCAACCCGCCCGGCAACCCCGCGGTGCGCCAACTGCGCCAGGTGTTGACCCGGTAAAGCATCTGGATTTTGTGGTTGTTGGTGTACTCGTCCAGGCGGTTCTCCGAACTGTTGTAGAGCATGCCGCTGCGGAACAGGTCGTGGAGATACTGCCGGTACTTGGGTTCCTCGGCCGCATAGGCCTCGTTGCCGAAATAGATTGCCGCCCACTCGGTCAGCAATGGCTCGCTGGTGATGTTGCTCTCGAAACCGTGGTGGCCGCGCCGGAAGGTGCAGTCCATCGGGGTGCCAAATTCGACCATCGAAATGGGCATTTCGCCGTTTTCGGCCCAGGCGCTCAGCCATTCCTCGCGCTCCTGCAGCGGCAGCAGGTCCAGGTAGCAGTTCATCGTGTAGATGTCACCCGTGTAGGCGCCGGAGTGGCTGTAGAAGACGCGCGTCGGGTCCAGCGGCCTCAGCCCGTCAAACATCTCCTTGCCGTAGCCCAGGATCCGGCGCCAGTACCCGTCTTCCTGCCCCCAGCCGGTGCGGCCGATGAGGCGCGGGTCGGCGTCAGCAGCGGCGTTGAAGAAATTGAACCCGGCGATCCACATCACCACCGACGGGTGACTCCGGTAGTGGCGCATCCACACGGCCGCGCGCTCCAGCGCCCGCTGCCGGTTCTGGTCCCAGGGAACCTGCCCACGCGGGTTCATCAGGTACTTGTTCGCGTCCAGCACATACTGTGCGACCAGGTAGCCCTTGCTGTCCGCATCGTCCAGGCTCCGCCCCGAGTCCGACGAGTCGCCCCGGGCATCGACGTTTTGCGACCCCATCTCCGAGAAGGTGTCGCCCATCCGCATCCGCGGCCCGTCGTAAAAGCACGGCTGCCGCAGGTGAACCACCGTGCCATTCAGGTAAAATTGCCGGCCTTCAATCCAAAATTCCCGGAACCCGAATTTCTGATTGAACTCGTCGTCGAGGCCCGCGCCTTTCACTCGCAGGCGCAGGAGATAAAGATTCGGCTGCCCGATATCCCACAGACGCGGGTTGGCCCAGGGCCACAACAGCGCCAGCGTCTGCGTTTCCTGCGCCACCGTGGGGACCTCCGCCGTGAAGCTCTTTTCCACCTCGCCCTTTTCGTTGAGCATATCCGCCACGACCTGGACCGCGCCCGCCTGCTTGATGCCCGTCAGCTCAACGTCCAGCGCAATCGCTTTTTTCCGCGTCGAAGTGCGCACGAAAACATCCGTCACACGGGCTTCTGAGGCGCGGCTCTCCAGGACGACGCTGCCGGTCAGACCCCGCGACCTGAGCCGCGCAGCGCTGTAGGTGACGTTCATGAACGCGTTCTGCCAGAACGTGCCCACCTGTTCGGCGTCGGCAATGGCCGCCACCAGCACGCGGACGTTCGCCGTTTGGCCGGGCGTGACTGCGGACGTGATGTCCACCGAGCCCCACGGCCAGGCGATTCGACCGCATTCCTTGCCGTTGACATAAACGATAGCATCCGTGCAGACGCGGTCGAACCGCAGGCTGATGGCGCGGCCTTGCCACTCCGCCGGGACCTGCACCTGGCGCTCGTACCAGGCGTGGGCCACCCGCGCGCCGTCAAAAAGCTGCCACTGCGGGCCGCCGCCCAACGCCACGTAATCCGACCTCCCCTGCGAACGCTGCCAGTTCCCCGGCACCTTGATGTAAGCCCAGCCCAGCTTCGCCGGCTCGCTGGCCCCTTCCGTCGCCGGAATGAACCGCCAAATCCCGTCGAGCGACACCTGGGCCCGTTTGTCGTTCACGGTGACGATGCTCGACTTGTCCCAGTTCAGGCTGGTGCCGGCGGGCAGGACCGCGTCGGCCACTTGCGTGGGCGCCGCCGCCAGCGCCAGGCGCGGCGTGACCACCAGGTCGGCCACCTCAAAAACGCCGGTGCAGCGGAACATCGCCGGCTGGATGTTCAGCCGCGTTGCCCCCTTCGGCACCTTCAGATCCACCGTCTGCGTCACCCAGTCGGAGTCGGCGCTCAATTCGGGCACCCGTTCCGGGTAGCCGGAGGCGCCTTCGAAAACCATCGCCACGCGTGCGTCGTGCCAGCCCTCGGTGCCCACTTTGAGGTTCGTCGCCTTGAGCCGGACCGAGATCCCCAGCGACTCGATCTCCGGGCCGACCTTCACAAACGCGTGCACGTAGTCGAGCTGCCGTCCCGCATCTCTATTTTCGATGCGCAGCCACGACTTGCCGTTCTCCGACACCACCCGGAACTCCTGGCTGCTCCGCGGAATATTGAATCCCTCGGCCCACTCCGTGCTGGCTTCCGGGTTTTTGAAATTGCCCTGCGGGAGCAGGTTCAACTCAGCCGAACTGCCTGCAATGCAGAGGCCCAGCGACAACCACAGAACTTCAAGTCTCATAAATCTTTTCTGTAGGTAACGAGGTAACGAGTCGAAATCTTCCGACTTTGTCTTTCACTTTGTCCTTCACTTTGGCTTTGGCGGGCGAAGGAAGACAAAGTGAGGGACAAAGTGAGGGACAAAGTGAAAGACACCCATCGCCTCGTTACCTCGTCGCCTACAATCACGGATTTCGGCGGTCTACACCGTGCGGTCATTGTGCGGGTTCTCGTAGTAATCAAAACTAGGTCCCAGCGCTTCCAGGAGCGGCTGCGTCGCCGTATTCAGCTCTTCGATGATGTCCGGCGCCAGCGGCTCCCGCGCCGCCTCGAGGTTCTGCTCCAACTCCCGCACCGTGCGCGACCCGCACAGCGAACAGGTGATCCCCGGGCCGGCCATGGCCCACTTCAACGCGAGTTGCGGCATGGTCGTGCCATGCTTCCGTGCAATGGCCCGGATGGAAGCGAGGGCGGCGTTGGTCTGGGATTCGGCGCCGGGCAGGCCGTGGCGGGTGTGGGGCGTGCGGCGGCTATCAAAGTGGCGTGTGCGTCGTTGCCAGACCGGCACGTCGTCGAGCGTCGCGTAGACGTCCGCCAGCACCCCCTGGAGCAGCGACATATAGCCTAGCACGCCCACCCCCAGGGCGCGGCAGAGCGGCAGCATTTCGAGTTCGATGGCGCGAGTCAGCAGGCTGTAGGGCAGTTCGTTCACGGCGATCTCCGCGCCCGTGGCCAGGGCTTCGTCGAGCTTGGCCGGGCCGAAGTTGCTTACCCCGATATGGCGAATTTTGCCCTCTCGCTTGAGCCGCATCAGCGTGTCAAAGGCGTCCTGCAGGCTGGGGGGAACGATCTTCTCGGACGTAAAGCGCCTGATCGAGTGCGGCGTGATGGGCCAGTGAACCATGTAAAGGTCCACGTAATCCGTTCGCAATCGCCGCAAGCTGGCATCACAATGTTCCTTCAACCTACCCGGCTGGGTGTTCGATGGGCTAATCTTGGTGCCGATAATCACCCGATCGCGCGGGATGCCTTCCAGGGCAAGGCCAAGCGAAGCTTCGCTCGCGCCGTGATTATAAGCCTCGGCGGTATCAAAGAAGTTGCACCCCTGGTCTATGGCGAAACGAACGACGTCGTTCACGTCTTTCTGACTCTGCGGCCCCCAATACTCCCCACCACCGAAGGCCCAACAGCCCATTCCAAGAACCGGCAGCTTCAGGTCATGTTTCCCGCACGGGCGCAATGGAATGGTTGCTTTTTTGTCGATTCGTTCTCTGGTCCGATCAGGCGTTGAGTCGAATTCCATTATTGACTCGAATGCTAACGGAAAACCGTCGGCCAATCTATTCGTATTGTGCACAAACCGATTTGCAGACTGGACTATTGGTTCTGACTTTCGCGAGGAGAACGGTTGATGCCGGTTCGACTGGCCGACCTCCGGTCTCATGGATCGGCAATGGTTGGGTCTCCCCTCCGCGGAGCCGTTGAAAGATTTCACTTCCGCAGCCGTTAAAGTCAAGACACACTTCCCCCGATGGAAAAAACTCAGGCACACGTTCTTCTCAAGCAAATGCTCGGGCCGGGAGCGGAATTTCGTGATGGCCAGTGGGAAGCGATTGACCTGGCGGCCAACCGCCGTCAGCGGCTGCTGGTGGTGCAACGAACGGGGTGGGGAAAGAGCGTCGTCTATTTCCTGGCCGCGAAAATCCTGCGTGACGCGGGAGCGGGCCCGGCGCTGTTGATCAGTCCTCTGCTGTCGCTGATGCGCAACCAGATCCTCGCGGCGGAGAGGCTCGGGATCCGGGCGGTGACGATTCACAGCGAGAACCTCCACGAATGGGAGTCGGTGGAGGCGGCGTTGCGGGAGAACGCGGCGGATGTGCTGATGGTCTCACCGGAGCGCCTGGCCAACAAAGAATTTTTCGAGAGGCTGCTGCCTCTGGTTTCGGGCAATATCGGAATGTTCGTGGTGGACGAGGCGCACTGCATTTCGGATTGGGGTCATGATTTTCGTCCGGATTACCGGCGCATTGTGCGGGTGCTGCGGTTATTGCCGCCCAAAGTGCCGGTCTTATGCACGACTGCCACGGCCAACGACCGGGTGGTAAAGGACATCGAAACCCAGATCCCTCACTTGCACGTTCTGCGCGGCCCCCTCGTCCGGCGTTCGCTCAAGCTGTACACCATCAAGCTCGCCAGCCAGGCGGAGCGATTGGCCTGGCTGGCTCATTTCGTGCCCCATTTGCCGGGGAATGGAATCATCTACACTCTGACGGTCCAGGACGCGCGCCGGGTGGCGGAGTGGCTCAAGAGCCGGGGCATATCCGCGCAGGCTTACCACGCGGACCTGGAAGGCGGCGAGCGGATCGCCATCGAGACGCAACTTCTCAACAATCAGGTCAAAGCACTCGTCGCCACCGTGGCGCTCGGGATGGGCTTTGACAAGCCGGACCTCGGGTTCGTGATCCATTTTCAGCGGCCCGGCTCAGTGGTCGCCTACTACCAACAAGTGGGGCGCGCGGGCCGGGCGGTCGAGTCCGCGTACGGCATCCTGTTAAGCGGACGTGAGGACGACGAGATCCAGGAGTATTTCATAAAGACCGCCTTCCCGCCGTTGGAAGTGATGGAAGGAATTTTGAAGGTGCTGGGCCGGGGCGCGTTCATGACGGTGGAACAATTGGGCGCCGAGCTGAACTATACACGCGGCGCGATGGAAAAGGGCCTGCGGCTGCTCGAAGTGGAAGGGGCGGTGGAGCACGACAAATCGGGATACGGTCGCACGGCCAACCGCTGGCGGCCCGACACAGCGCGATTCGAGCGCGTGACGCAGCATCGCCGGGCTGAGCTGGAGGAAATCAAACGCTACGTCGAGCACGGCGGCTGTTTGATGGAATTCCTTTCGCGCGCGCTTGACGATCCGGCGGCCGCGCCGTGCGGCAAATGCATGAACTGCGCCGGGAAGACTCAGCGGCAGCAAGCGCCGGCGGAGCTGGTCCAGGCGGCCGTGAATTTTCTACGAGGCGACGCGTTGGTATTGGCGCCGCGCACGCGGTGGCCAAAACCGCTGCTGTCCGAATTGGAGGAGGTGCTGCCGCGGGGACTGGATCGGTTTGAGACCGGCAAGCCCAAGGTGGTGATGCCCGAGGCCGTCCGCGCGCAGGAGGGACGGGCGCTGTGCATCTACGGCGATTCCGGCTGGGGCCAGGAGGTCGCTGACGGCAAGTATGGAAAGGGGCGCTTCAGCGAGGCCCTGATCGGCGCGGCGGCCGAGCTCATCAGGGAACAATGGAAACCTAACCCGCCGCCCGAATGGATTACTTTCATTCCTTCCGAACAGCACCCCGAACTGGTGCAGGATTTTGCCCGCCGGCTGGCGGTTTGCCTGGGCCTGCCAGTCGCCCTGGCGCTCCGCAAATGCCGGGGCGCGCGGTGCCAGAAGGAGATGCAAAACAGCGCGATGCAGTTGCGCAACGTGCTCAAGGCTTTCCGGATTATCGATGTGCCATCCTTGGCCGCGGCTCGAGGAGATCCGGCTCATAAAACGCAGCCGGGAATGCTCGAGCGAATGAAAGGCTTAGCCGATTCGCTTTCGGGCAGGGAGCCGCGGGTGCCGCCGGGCCCGGTCCTGTTGGTTGACGACATGGTTGATTCGGGCTGGACCTTGACGCTCGCCGCCGCCCTGCTGAGGCTGCACGGCAGCGGACCGGTTTATCCTTTTGCGCTGGCCAAAGCCTCGCCACGCGGCGGCTAATCGGGTGCGACGCCGAATAATGCTTTGCGCTCCTTGCGTTCTCTGCGGTTAAATGACAACTCCAATGGAAATCCGTGATTATCTGAGCGACGACGGCCAGGCGATGCTGGCCTTGTGTTCGAGTTTCGCGCTCTCCGAAGAAAAGGAGGCCGAAGGGCTCGAACCGTTCAAATTGTCCGAATGGAACCAGTTGGCGCGACAAATCCACGAATCGCCGCTGCAGCGGCCGGCGGCGATGCACGGGCGTTCGGCAGATGAACTCGCAAAGGACCTTGGCGTGACAAAGGAACAAGCGGGCCGGGCGGTGCGTCTGCTCGCAAGATCCGGACGGCTGGCTCTGGAGCTGGAAGCGCTCTTCTCCCGCGGCATTTGGGCGTTAACCCGTATGGACGGGCCGTACCCCGCGAGACTGCGCAGCACACTGCGACACCAGGCACCGACGGTGATTTTCGGCGCCGGTGACGTGGCCCTTTTGCAGACCGGGGGCGTTGCCGTAGTGGGTTCGCGCAACATCGACGAGGCGGGCACCGCGTTCGCGCAGGAGGTCGGCCGGAAAGTAGCGGCCGCATCCCCGGTAATCTCCGGCGGAGCGCGAGGCACGGACCGAATCGCGATGAGCGCCTCCCTCGAAGCGGGCGGCCGCGCTGTGGGTGTTCTGGCGGACAGCCTCGACCGGACCGTTCGTCAACCGGACCTCCGGCAACTCCTGCTCGAGGGTCAATTGGCCTTGCTGACGCCTTACGCGCCAACGGCCGGGTTTTCCATCGGCGCGGCGATGGGCCGCAACAAGGTCATTTACGGCCTGGCGCAGTTCGCCGTCGTGGTCAGCAGCGAATTCCAAACCGGCGGCACCTGGGCGGGAGCGACGGAGGCGCTCAAGGCAGGCTGGTGCCCGGTGTTTGTCCGCGACGGCGCCGCCGTCCCTAAAGGAAATCGTGAGCTGCTGAAACTCGGCGCCGCCGCGCTGCCGGAACCGGAGCTTCCGTCGATCCCGGATCTGGTGTTGTGGATGAAGGAACACACGACTGCAAAACGCGGTCAGCAGGATTTCTTCGCGTAATCTCCAGTCATTCCGGTCAAGTCCTCCCGCCTTCCCCATGCAGCGTCCTCTGTTGACTAAACGTAATATGTGCGTATCATTATTTGTGACTTGGAAAAATATATATTACTGTGAAATCAAAGGCACTGACCTCCGTTCCGCTGCCGGTTCGCGGGGTATTAAAGAAGCTGGGAGAGGATATCTCCGACGCGCGCAAGCGCCGACGAATATCCACAGCCACCATGGCCGAACGGGCCAGAGTCAGCCGACCGACGTTGCTGCGGCTCGAACACGGCGATGCGAGCGTCTCTTTGGGAATCTTCGCGACGGTTTTGTTCATTCTGGGCATGCAGGATCGTCTTGGTGATTTGGTGGACGCTGCGCATGATCGGTTAGGTCTGGACCTGCAATCTGAAACCTTGCCCAAACGTATTTATGCCCCGCGGGAGAAACGCGTAGCAATGGAGAAGGGGAATGAACCGCGAAGTTGAAGTCTATGTTGATCTGGACGGTCAGACTCATTCGGCTGGCCGTCTGTGGTCGCGTCTCAACAAAGGGCGTGAAGGGGCCACCTTTGTGTATGATCGCTTGTGGCTGGCCTCGCCGCTGCGATTTCCGCTCGAGCCCGCGTTGAGTCTGGACTCAGGTTCGCATCACACCCGACAAGGTCATTCCCTTTTTGGAGCGTTGGGCGATTCGGCGCCGGATCGTTGGGGACGGATGCTGATGAAGCGGGCGGAACGGAGAGCCGCCGAAAGAGAAGGGAGGGCTTCGCGGACGCTTCTGGAGATCGACTGTTTGCTGAGGGTGGATGATGCGATTCGTCCGGGAGCGCTCCGGTTCAAGGAAGCCGGCTCCGAAGAGTTTCTGGCCAGCGGAGGCCCAGCAATCCCCCCTTTGGTTTATCTGGCCAGACTGCTCTCCGCGTCGGACCGCGTGGTCGCCGACCAAGCATCCGACGAAGACTTGCGGCTGTTGCTGGCGCCCGGGTCCTCACTCGGTGGCGCGCGTCCGAAGGCGGCCGTGGCGGATTCCGATGGCCGGCTGCTGATCGCCAAGTTCCCGCATGAGCAGGACGAATACAGCGTTGAGCGGTGGAGTTTCCTGGCCCTCAAGCTTGCCGCCAAGGCTGGGATCAATGTTCCGCCTTGCCGCATTGTGGACGTCGGCGGCCGGCCGGTGCTGTTGGTCGAGCGGTTTGATCGGCGAGGCGCCGCGCGGATCCCCTTTCTGTCGGCCATGAGCATGCTCGGCGCGGACGATGGTGAAACTCACAGTTACCTGGAACTGGTCGATGCTTTGCGGCAGTATGGGGCTGCTGCCCGGCAGGACCAGCAGGAGCTCTGGCGTCGCGTTCTATTCAGCGTGCTCATCTCGAACGTGGATGACCACTTGCGCAACCACGGTTTTCTCTACGACTCGGCGCGACAAGGCTGGCGTCTCTCACCCGCCTATGACCTCAACCCGGTTCCGCCCGACGTGAAGGCCCCGTATCTCTCAACGTTCATTGACGAACGAGATAACGAAGCCTCCTTCGACCTGGTTTTGAGAACCGCAGACTATTACGGCCTATCCGCTGCCGGAGTGAAGGGAATAGTCAAGGAAACCGTCGCTGCCGTCTCCGGCTGGCGCGCCACCGCTGCCAAAATCGGAATCTCGCGGAAAGAAATGGAGCGGATGGGCGGAGCGTTTGAACACGGCGCGCAAAATGCCGCTCGCGCATTCATCGGTTAAATAGCGCGGGAGGCGCCCACGGCGGTGGCATTTAGCGGGCACGTGTTCAGGGAGCAACGCGGTGGCGGTCGATAATAATATTATATTATACATACTATAACATCATAGTAAATCAATTACTCTTCCTGCTTCCGCCTTGACTTTGGTCAAAGACGCTAAAGGCTATCTCTCATAGCATCTTGCGGCGTAAAACCCGGTTGATGCAGCGCATTGATGGAACGATCTGCGATAAAAGCTCGAGTATTGGGCGGCCTGGCCTTGTTGGTCGCGTTGGGAGTTGTTTTGCGGCTGGAGGCGCGGGGAGAGGTGGCCTCAAACGCGGTTCCCATCACTCCGACAGTTCCCAAGCTGCCGGTTGTCGAACGCCCGCCGGCGGCGCAGCCGCCAATCGGCCTGCCAGGCGACGCTCACCTCGACAAAACGCCTCCGCGCCGGACAGTCGGCCTTGATTTGGTGCGCAACGGCTGGACGTACAACTGCATGGAGTGCCACAAGCTGTTGACGGCGCGGTGGCACTACGACCGGCCGTTGAACGAGCACAAGGACATCCGGCTCGAGCACGGCAATAACCGCTTCTGTTTGAACTGTCATCACCCGACAAACCGGAATGCGTTTGTGGATTACGACGGGTCGGAAATCGCCCAGGCCGGCGTGGTGCAGCTTTGTGCCAAGTGTCACGGGACGATTTACCGCGATTGGCAGGCAGGAGCGCACGGCCGTCCGAATGGTTTCTGGAAGACCGGCGCGGGCGAGAAGACCAAACTCCGCTGCATTCAGTGCCACGACCCGCATAATCCGAAATTCGAGGCGATGCAGCCGCTGGCGCCGCTACGATATCCGCCGCGCGGCGCGCACCCGCCAGGGACAACCGAACCCGCTACCGCCGGGCACCGCTGACCCCACAATGAGCGAGGACACTCAAAACGCCGTCAGTCCAAAGACCATAGAACAGGTTTACCAACCGGTGACACGCCGCACGTTCGTGAAGGGCGCCGCGGCTTCGGTGGTTGGCCTGGCGGGGCTGGTCGCGGCGCTCAAACCGTTGCTCGACCTGGAGCGCGGCTCGGTCACCGTCGACGACCTGCTGCAAAGACATTACCGCCAGCTCACGCCCGGGGATTTGAAGCGCATCATGGCCCGACTGGCGGAGAAGGCGGAAAAGGAGTACGGGGTCCGGCCCAACCTGCGCGATATCAAGCCGATGGATGGCGTGCAGTTCGGGTATGCACTGAACTTGACACGGTGCATCGGCTGCCGCAAATGCGCCCACGCCTGCCTGAAAGAGAACAACCAGTCGCGTGAGGAAGCCGACGACATCGAGATGTCCTACATCCGCGTGCTGGAGATGAACAAAGGCGCGATCAACCTCGAAACTTCAACGCCATATTACGACCCGGCGATGGTGCCACAAAAAGACAAGTATTACATGCCGGTGCAATGCCACCAGTGCCGGCAATCGCCCTGCACCAAAGTTTGTCCGGTGCAGGCGACCTGGCAAGAGCCGGACGGGGTCGTCGTGGTGGATTATAACTGGTGCATCGGGTGTCGCTATTGCATGGCCGCCTGTCCCTACGACGCGCGCCGGTTTAACTACGAAAAGCCCAGGATCAACAAGGAAGCTGTCAACCCGAACCAGAGCTACCTCAGCAACCGGATCCGCCCCAGGGGCGTGGTCGAGAAGTGCACGTTCTGTCTGCATCGCACGCGGGAGGGCAAATATCCCGCCTGCCTCGAAGTCTGTCCGACTGGCGCCCGCGTTTTCGGCAACCTGCTCGACCCGGACAGCGAGATTAGCTACATCCTCAACAACAAGCGGGTTTACATCCTCAAGGAAGACGTGGGCACGCAACCGCGCTTCTACTATTTCTTCGACAAATGAGGGACTACGTCATTTTTTTGTTTCGCATCTGGCGGCTCTCGTTCCAGGGAGGGTGGAAGTACTACGCGTGGATGACCGTGCTGACGGTGCTGGTGCTGCTGGGGTTGCACGCATGGGCGACCCAGTTCGTTCTGGGTTTGCAGACGACCGGCATGACCAACCAGGTAAGCTGGGGCGCCTATATTGCCAACTTTACGTTCCTGGTGGGGGTCGCCGCCGCGGCGGTGATGCTCGTAATCCCCGCTTACGTATACAAGAAAGAGCACATGCACGAGGTAGTGCTCTTTGGCGAACTAATGGCGATCGCCGTCATCGTGATGTGCCTGCTGTTCGTCACGGTCGATCTCGGCCACCCGGAACGCTTCCACCACCTGATCCCGCCATTCGGCGTCTTCAATTTTCCGGGATCGATTTTGTCCTGGGACGTGATCGTGCTGAACGGCTACCTGCTGCTAAACTTGCACATTGCCGGTTACCTGCTCTACTGCCGCTACCGGCACCGGAAACCGACGAAGAGATTCTATATCCCGTTTGTGTTCCTCTCGATCGCGTGGGCGGTGAGCATTCACACCGTAACGGCGTTTCTTTATGTGGGGCTGGCGGGCCGGAGCTACTGGCATCATCCGCTGGTGCCGTCGAGGTTTCTCGCCTCGGCCTTTGTGGCGGGGCCCGCGCTGATGATCCTGACTTTTCAGATCATCCGGCGGATGACGCGCTACTACATTGGGGACCAGCCGATCTTTACGCTGCGGATGATCATGACCGTGGCGATGATCATTAATATGTTCCTGCTCGGCTCCGAGCTGTTTACCGAGTTTTATTATCCGACGCAGCATGCCGCGGCCGCCCAATACCTCTACTTCGGGCTGCATGGCCACGCCGGCCTCGTGCCGTGGATCTGGACCGCGATCGCGCTCAACTCGCTCGGGCTGTTGCTGTTGATTACCCCTTTGAGCCGGAACATCACGGGCTTGAACATCGCCTGCGTGGCCTGTTTTGTCGGCATTTGGACCGAGAAAGGGATGGGGCTGATTATTCCCGGCTTCGTGCCGTCGCCCCTGGGCCAGATCGTCGAATACCTGCCTACGCGCAATGAAACACTGGTGTGCCTCGGCGTGTGGGCGTGCGGCGCGCTGATGTATTCCTGGATGCTGCACGTCGCCATTCCGATCATGAACGGCAGCCTCCGCGCCAAACCCGAGGAAGCAATCATCGAAGGACACGACTGAACACGAAAGAACGCGAACTATGAAAACCTGGACTAGACAATACCTGCTGCCCTTAAGCATGTGCCTGACCCTGCCGCTGGCGGCGCAGGCGGGATTCACACTCAAGGAAATGTCGCCGGAAAGCAAGGCCTGCGCGGACTGCCACAAGAAAGAAAGCCCGGCGCTGTACAACCAGTGGGGTTCGAGCAAACATTACCGCGGCAACATCGGCTGCTTCGAGTGCCACATGGCGGTGACCAACGAACTCGACGCGTTCGAGCATTACGGACAGGTCATCTCGACGATTGTAACGCCGAAGGACTGCGGCCGCTGCCACGAACAGGAGGTCGGCGAATTCAACGCGTCGCACCACGCGAAAGCCGGTCGGATTCTCGGTTCATTGGACAACGTGTTGGCGGAGGTCGTCGAGGGCAACCAGGGGCTCAAGACCGCGATGTTCCCCAACGGTGTGTCGGCGGCGGCAGTCAACGGCTGCTGGCAGTGCCACGGCGCTGAGGTCAGGCTCCAGAAGAACGGCAAACCCGATCCCGCCATTTGGCCAAACACCGGCATTGGGCGCATCAACCCCGACGGCAGCGAGGGTTCCTGCGCCGCCTGTCACTCCCGCCATGAATTCTCCGCCGCCCAGGCCCGCACCCCGGATACCTGCGGCAAATGCCACATGGGTCCGGACCACCCGCAAATCGAGATCTACAACGAGTCCAAGCACGGCATCGCTTACCGGGCGAACGTCGATAAAATGGCCTTGAACAACGAGAAGTGGATCGTCGGCGAGGACTACCACGCCGCGCCGACCTGCGCCAGTTGCCACATGAGCGCGACGAAGAATCAGCGCGTCACGCACGATGTTGGCCTGCGCATTTCGTGGAACAACCGGCCGGAAATCTCTGTCCGCCCGGAGGTGGCTGACGCCAAGCTGGGCCTGCCAACCAGGAACGTTACCTGGCAAACCCGCCGCACCAACATGGTCGACGTCTGTTTCAACTGCCACAACCAGCACTTCGTGGACTCGTTCTATCAGCAATACGACGCGCTCATCGAATTGTATCATGACAAGTTCGCCAAACCCGGCCTGGCGCTTTACCAGGCGGCCAAACCGCTACTCAATCCGGTTCAGTTCAGCAATCCCATCGACTTTACGTGGTACGAGATCTGGCATCACGAAGGCCGCCGCGCCCGCCACGGCGTGTCCATGATGGGCCCCGACTATACCCACTGGCACGGCACCTACGAGGTGGCCAAGCACTTCTATTCGCACTACGTGCCCGAGTTGCGGGAGCTGATCGAGAGGCACAAAAACTCAGCCGACGGCGCGAAGAAGGAAGCCGCCGCCAAACTTGAAAAGTTGCTGAACGACACGCTGAACGATTCAAATCACCAGTGGTACCTGAATAAAATGAGCCCCGAGGAGAAGGCTCAGCGTGACCAGCAGCGCAAAGAGTTCCAGGAACGCTACTCGAAGTGACGCCGCCCCGTTTTTGTGGGACGCGGCATGGTCGGCGCGCGGACTTCAGTCCGCAGCAACTGCCGTCGGCATGGAAATTCCGAGTTCCAGACGCGATGGTCGGTCGGGGATTGCTGCGGACTGAAGTCCGCGCGCCGGATGCTCGGCCCACCACAATTGAGCTCCCACGAACTAAGTCTTTTTTCGAGTTCCGGCCTTCGGGTTTCGGGCTTATCGTTGAGCCATGTTGCGCCTGCAAACCACTTTGGCCGCCTGGGTCTTTCTTATCTCCACTTCAGCCTGCCTCCGCTCGGCCGAACCTCCGGCCGGTGCTCCGCCCGGATGGCGGACGGCCGCGCCGCGCGAGGAGATCAGCCCGCAGTGGCATTTCGAGCCCAAAGGGGGGCCCGACCGCTTGGGCGCATTTGTCATTCGAGGCGCCGGCCGCGAGGGCGAGGATGGTTGCTGGACCAAAACCTTCCCCATCAGCGGCGGTAAATTCTACCGGTTCTCGGCGCTGTACCAGGCGAAGTCGGTCGCTGTTCCGCGTCGCAGCCTCCTAGCCAGGGTGGATTGGCGCGATGCGCAGGGTAACGCTGTGCCGCTGGATGAGCCGACCGTGGCCGGTTACCTGCGCGGCTCGGTCGGCACGGCCGAAACCGAGTTCCCCTCTACGCGCGTGGCCGACGCCCGCGGCTGGACCGAGGTGTCGGATATTTATCAGGCGCCTAGCAAGGCAGCGCAGGCTGTCGTTTCGCTCCATTTGCGCTGGGCGCCAAACGGTCAGGTGCGGTGGAGCCGGATTTCGCTCGAAGAAACTCCTCAACCACCCGCACGCACGGTGCGTCTGGCCGCTGTCCACTACCGACCGAACGGCGGCAAAACGCCGAGGGACAATTGTCACCAATTCGACTCACTCATCGCCGGGGCCGCCGCCAAACGAGCCGATCTGGTCGTCATCGGCGAAACCCTCACTTTCGTCGGTTTGGGGAAAACCATGCTCGACGTTGCCGAGCCTGTGCCCGGCCCATCGACCGAATATCTCGGAACGTTGTCCAGAAAACACAACCTCTATCTCGTCGCCGGCCTCGTCGAGCGCGACCAGAACCTCATCTATAACGTCGCCGTATTGCTCGGCCCGGCCGGAAACCTCGAGGGCAAATACCGTAAAGTGTGCCTGCCTCGGGGCGAGATCGAAGCCGGCATCTGCCCCGGCAGCGATTACCCGGTGTTCCAAACCCGGTTCGGCAAGCTCGGCATGATGGTTTGCTATGATGGTTTCTTCCCTGAGGTCGCCCGCGAATTGTCCAATCGGGGCGCCGAAGTGATCGCGTGGCCCGTCTGGGGGTGCAATCCTCTGCTGGCTCGCGCCCGCGCTTGTGAGAACCATGTTTACCTCGTCAGCAGCACTTACGAGGACATCTCCCGAAACTGGATGATCTCTGCGGTATTCGATCACAGTGGCGAAGCGCTTGCCCAGGCCAGGGACTGGGGCACCGTTGCGGTCGCCGAGGTGGACCTTAGCAAGAGGACAAAATGGGTTAGTTTGGGTGACTTTAAGGCGGAAATCCCGCGCCACCGACCCATCGCAAGGGCCGAGAATTAGCCCACGCAGCAAATCAAAGCCCGGAAAACAACAGCCCCACGACGCTTCAAGGCTTCAACGTTTTAACGTTTTAACGTTTCCACGGCTCAACGCTTCAACGCTTCGACGCTGACGACTCGTACGCCTGGAAGCTCGTTGGCTTCGCTGGCACGTCGAGCCTCTGAAGCCGACGGAGCAGGAAACTCAGAAATATGTTCCCCGCCATTAGCCGCCCATCGTATCCGGAACTGAATCAGCGGTTCCATGCGACGATTGCCCATATGCTAGCAGCCTAAACGAAAAACTGCCCGCGCCACGCCACTGCCCTCCACCAAGGAACAAGAGAACCACCGCGGCGTCGAGTGAAGTGATTTGTTGGGCGGCATTCGCTCATCTCTGAGTCTGATCCATGAGCAACTTGTGTTGCTGTTTGCGTCTGGCTGTATACCCATCATTACTTCCCGTCGTGCAGCCCATATCGTGAGCAACTGTTATCAGGCTGGGGGAACGGTAATCGTAATGCAGCGACTGGTTACCAGCCAACCCGGCCAAATACCCGAGGTAATAGCCCTCTAGATATGCCCTTCGCGCCTCTGGCTTACCTCCAAAGGGGGTTACTGTTGGAAGGGGGACAATTGGTTCTGGAACGGTAGCGAACAAAGCCGGATGCCCATCGAGCCTCGGTGACACGCACCCGCTGGTAAGGGACAAGAGTAGCACTAAACCGAAATAGTGCATGATGCGTCGAGCCTCACAAGTACTTAAACAGATCTGGATATCATGCGGGAATGGGTGGATATCCAAACGGCTGCTCGCCGGTAATGGACCCCTCGAGTTCACGAAGCGAATTTTACTGCTCGTCCGCCCCGCTGTAAAGGCTTCCATAGCAGGCGGATTTGGGCTTGCCCGTGCTCAGGCCCGGGCCGACCCTCCTCATCGGTCAGCGGAAGGCCTTATCATACTGGACGTCATAAATGCTTGCGCCGCGTGGGGGCACGAGGCCTACAGTTCGTTGTAGGCCGCGTGCCCTCACGCGGCGCGACTTATGTCGGTGCGTATAGCTAAGTTGCAATGCAGCGCGTTGCCCGAGAACCAGTGGTAGCCTATGAACGCGGGCCGGAACAGGCGAAGGTGCCGGCGCTCCAGCGGCCGCAGTACCACAAATGGACTCGGTTCAACCTGGATTTCTGCCACAAATATGGGCAACCTCCGCGCTCGCCAGTGAGCAGAAGCTGGTTAAGATGAGACATGCCAAAGCTCTTTCCTGCGTCACTTAGCCCCGAAGTCAGTCGGCCGTTGCTGGCCGAGGCTGAGCGTATCGCCAGAGTCGCCCCGTGGGAATTCATGTCGGATCTAGAGTTGCTGGGCATGCGCGATGAGGCGACCGGCAGGCTGCATGTTGCTTCGATACTGGGAACACTCGGGACCATGTTCGCGGTGGTGATCTATCGTAATGACGCCGGGTTAAGGTGGATACACGACATGGCAACCAATCGCCGGGTACCTGATCCGGACGCGGGCTTGGAAGATATGGACTGCTTAAAGATAGAGTGGTGCCGGAAAAAGGAGCTGCAGAAAAGCGATCTAAATACCCTGGCGGCCGCGGGATTCAAACCGAAGGGTCAAGGGCCGGTCTGGCCCCGGTTTGAGAGCACCCGACCCGGATGGTACCCGTGGGGCGTGACCGACGTGGAAGCGCGTTTGATGACGGAGTTGTTGCGGAAAGTTGCCCGGTTCGTGTGCCTGCGCGAGAAGAGCAGGCCGCTCCACAAAGAGCCTCTCGAAGCACTCGTGCCGATCATTCCTGCCGGTGAGGAATCCACGCTTCGCGCCGAGGATATCGAGTGGCTGCCGTTCGTGCCCCCGCCCGCGCCGCTCCCCGAGCCAGTCGCCCTTTCGGCCTGCGAACAGGAAAGCCTGCTCAAGCTGCCGATTCGTCACGACTCGATCGTGGAAATCGTCGCGCCGTTGACGCCAACGTTGGCCTTCGTCGATGAGAAGGAGGGCCGGCCGTGCCTGGCGCGGGCGACAATCATCGTTGACCGCGCTACCCATTACGTGCTCTGCGCGAAGATCGCACACGGCGCGGCGCCCTTGAGGGACGCGACCGGACCGGCGCTGACTGAAGCATTTCGCAATGCCAAGTCGCGCCCGGAGCGCATCCACGTAGACAACGCCCGGTTGGCCGCGACTTTGCGCCCGACCTGCGAGGCTATCAGGGTGCCATTGTGCCAGGCGCCGCTGGAAGCGGCGCCTTCTGCCTGGGCCGAGTTCGAGGAGCACTTCAGCCATCAACGCCCGCGCTGACAGGCGTTCCGCGCCTTCTGCTACTGGGGCCAGGTCTCGTTATTCCACACTGCGAGCTCAGGCTTGGCGCTCGGCATCACCGCGGCAGGCAACGTGTCCACTGCGGCCGGATTGAGCGCTGTCATGGAGGTAGCTCCTGATTTCACTGAGGAATAGCTCACCGAAATCCCCTGCTCTTTTTGGCCCAATTCCCGGTATGGCGGCGAAGTGCTCGCGGTTTTGCGGATACGCTCGCGCGACCTGACGAAGGGCGGAATCGTGCAGAATGATGTAAGCGGGCAAACAGCGTTCCTGGGCCAACCGCTTCCGGACCTCGCGCAGCCGTTCGAAAAGGTCCCGGTCGTAATATTCTCCATCGTCTGCCAGCCGTCGTCTTGCTGGCCGCCCAGGTTTCACCGGGGCCGCGACTTCGAAGGAAGTTTGGGCGAAAATCTGGCGCGCGTTGATTTGCAGGTAGGCGGCAACCTCCGCGAGGAAAAGAGTTCCGAATTCCTTCAGCTTCTTTTCGGTCATGCCGCTGATGGCGGAGAGTTGACGTTCGTTCGCCGGATAGTCCCTGGCCATCTGCCGCAGCGTAACATCGGACAGCACAATGTGGGTCGGGAGATTCAATTTGTCCGCCAGCGATTTGCGCAGGTTCACCAGGCGTTCGAAAAGCGGCTCGTCACAGGTAATCTCCCCGACCCTGTGTTCTGGCGGCGCCGGGGTGGTCACCGGCATGGTCAGCCTGAGCGGCTTCCGTTCTTTGAGCAGGGCGAGGCCTGCTGCAGTCAAACTCAGGGAGTTGAATTTTTCCGGCGATTGTTGGACCAGTCCCAGCCGCGTGAGTTCGCGGCCGATGACCTTCCATTCCGGGCGTGTATGCTCCCGGCCAACTCCGTAGGTCGAGAGCTTTTCGTGCCCCCACTTTCGGATATTGTCCGTGTCGGCGCCGGTCAGCACTTCGACCACCTGGTTGATGCCGAAATCGAAGCCGCTCTTTTGGCGGATCCGGTAAATGCACGAGAGAAACTTCTGGGCCGCCACGGTCCCATCGTAGGTGGCGCGCGGGGCGAGGCAGTTGTCGCATCCTCCGCAAACCTCCGAATCGAATTTCTCGCCGAAATATCCCAACAACTCTCCCCGACGGCAGGCGGCGCTCTCGGCGTAATGAACCATCTGGTCCAACTGAGTGCGGGCTATCGTTCGCTCCCGCGGGTCGGGCTTCTCATCGATGAACCTGAGCTGCTTGACGACATCGCCCGCGCTGAAAAGCAGCAGGCATTCGCTGGGCAATCCGTCCCGGCCTGCCCGCCCCGTTTCCTGGTAGTAGCCTTCGATGTTCTTCGGCAAATCATAGTGGATCACGTACCGCACGTTTGGCTTGTTGATCCCCATCCCGAAAGCGATCGTCGCGCAGATCACCCGCACCTCGTCGCGCAGGAAAAGTTCCTGGTTGGCGGTGCGCTGTGCGGGGGTGAGGCCGGCGTGATACGGTTTCGCTTTGACGCCGCCCTCCGACAGCTTGTCCGCCAGGCTCTCGGCAGTCTTGCGCGCCTGGCAATACACGATGCCGCTCTCGCGAGGGCGGGCGCGCACAAACTCGAGCACCTGTTGATAGGCTTTGCTCTTGGCAAACACCCGGTACGTGAGATTGGGCCGGTTGAAACTCGCCACATAGCAAGCCGGGTCGCGCAACTTCAATTGGGTGACGATGTCGTGGCGCACTCGTTCCGTCGCTGTCGCCGTCAAGGCCATGACGGGCACCTTGGGTGCCAGCTCGCGCAAATGTGACAACTGACGGTATTCGGGCCGGAAATCGTGGCCCCATTCGCTAATGCAGTGCGCCTCGTCGATGGCCAGCAATTTCACATCCCAACGCTGCAAATCCGAGAGGAAGCCCGAGAGCATCAACCGTTCGGGAGCGACGTACAGCAGCCTGAACTCCCCGTGATGCAATCCGCGCAGCCGGGCTCTCGATTCACCAGCCGCGAGGGACGAGTTGAGAAATGTCGCCGGCACGCCGCTCGCCTGAAGCCCGTCCACCTGGTCTTTCATCAGGGCGATGAGCGGGGAAACCACCACGGTCAGGCCCGGTCGCGCCATGGCCGGCATCTGGAAACAGAGCGATTTCCCGCCGCCAGTCGGCAGCAGCGCAAACACATCTCGCCCCGCGAGCGCATCCCTGATGATTTCTTCCTGGAGCGGTCTGAAGGAAGTGAAGCCGAAGAACCGCTTTAGCAGCGGCAACAGCTCTGGCTCGGTTGAATCCACCGGTTGACTTTAAAAGCTTTTGAGCTGGCTGTCGATACTCCCGGGCCATCGGGGCCCAGCCGCGCAATAACCACGCCGGGATTCGGGGTTCGGCCAGCCGCTGTGGCTAGGCCAGTGTCAGCCGCGTGGGCAATTGCTCCAGTCTGCAACGTACCGGGTCTAGCGAGATGTTCTTCCACCGGGGAAGGATCCAGGAATTTCCCAGGTCCAGGACTCGCCAGTTGGCAAGGTTTATGCGTGACCTCACGTGGTATGTCTTCTCATGTAGCTTCGATTGTTGAAGGTGCCAAGGCCCTTATTTCTTCCGTTGTTGAAGGCGCGAAGCCGATTGTTTCCCCTATGGTTCAAAGTGCTGAATCCGGTATCGGCTTGGCAGGTCGAGCCGCAGGACCCCTTAGGTCCTTGTTGAATAAGCTACGCCTGAAATCGCCGAACCCTCGAGTGCGGCGCAGAGGCGTGCAAAACCTCGCTGTTTCCGACCGCCCAAGCGATACGGCGCTGCTTTTTGCCCACCTGGACGACGAGAACGCGCAGGTGCGCTGCGCTGCGGTGCGAGGTTTGGCGACAGCCAACACGGCGGATGCCTTGAAATCCCTGGTCGGTGCCCTTCAAGACGAGAGTTTCGAGGTCCGCGAGGCGTCTGCTCGCGCTTTGGAGAGGCTGGGAGATGCGCGTTCGATAAAGGCGCTGGCGGGTTGTCTAAGGGATCCGGACGCCGCGGTCCGGATCGCAGTGGCCGGGGCATTGCGATCCATGGGTTGGAGACCCTCCACGCGGGAGGAACTGGCCTGGTTCGAAATCACCCTGGGCAATACGCCGGCTCCGGTTCCCCTCGGCAGAGTCCCGACGGATCCGGCGATTGCAGGCTATCAAGACACCAGCTTTTTCCGCCGCCTAGCGGCTGAGGAGTTAAAGGCCAGCACCCATCCGGCTCGAATCAGGGAATTGCGGGCGGCGTTGCGAAGCACCGATCTGCTGGCCCGCATTTCTGCGGTCCACGACCTGGGCAAAATCAAGGACCCTGAAATTACCGAGGAAATGTTGAAGATCTTCCGTCATCGGGACCCGCAAATGAGGCTGGCGGCCGCCCAAGCGCTGGCGCAACGCGAGGACTCACCGCCGGCTCACTTTCTTAGCTTGCTCCAGGACCCCAGTTCGGAGGTCCGGCTGGCCGCGGTTCAGTTTCTCGGGCGAATACCCCATAAGCACATCGCCCAGGTGCTGTCTCCGCTGCTGTCGGATCCAGACCTGCAAGTCCGGCAGGCCGCAGCCGCGGCCATCGGTTGAATGAGGTGCGCCCCATTGTCTGCAGTGGTTCCCATCCAAGACTGAAGGGTTACTCCAATCCTCAGCGAAGAGGGGCAACGTGCAATGACAGGTGAAGGCAGGGCGCGCACCCGCTTCCCGCCGCACGATCACCTCGCATGCTCCGGCGCGCAGCGGAGTGCGCGCCCTACCGCGGTTTTCGCGAAGGATCAAGGGAGAGTTACCGTAGTTGGCCCATTGGGCTTTACCCCAAAAACAGCCACCCCTTAATATCGAGAACCCGTGAGTGCGACAGAAAGCCGCGTAGAAAAAGACCCCGGCATGGCCGACGAGGTCATGCTGCTCAATGATTAGAAAGGCTCCTGCGCGGCTTGCCGGATCGATAGAAATGTAATTCCGCCCCACACGACACCGTGGCGGTGTGAAACACCAGAAAAAATAGATGGCGCGTTCGAGAAGAAAGGTGTTTAATACCTAAACGCACCACCAATGACGCCGGGTTTATTGGCGGCATTACTGGGGCAGGGGCTACCGGGAGATTCCCCCGCGCTGACGGTGCGAGGGCAATACTAACTTCAGGCGAACAGAAACGGCAGGATGGCCATCGTGAAATACAGTGGCGGCCGCGGGGCGGTCGGCATCGCCAGCGCGATAACTAGTCTGGCGGCCACCGGCATCAGGGGCAGGCGTTCTCAGGGTGCCGCAAGTCCCCGATCGGATAACCAGGAGGCGAACGCTCCCGGCTGGTTCCCGAAGGTCGAGGCGATTTCCCAGCAGCAGGTGCTTTTTTTCAGGAGATGCCAGCGCCTTGTGCAGCAGGGTTCCGCGGGCAAATTAAGACGCGTGTTCAGGGACCTGGCGGGCGTGCGCCTCTATTTTTACTGGCACGATCTGAAGGCGTTCCCCGTTCAGGTGCTGCTGCCCACGGTCTGTCCGAAAACGCTCCGCAGAGTGCGCTCTCCAACAGCGCCCCGCTCCGTTCACTGTCTCAGGTGTATGGGCAAGCATTGGAGACTGGCCCGGAGGGCGGGGGTCCGATGTCACAGGTTCACGGGAGCTTGTGGTATGATGAATTGTTGGGGAACCGTTTCGCTCAACGGTTTTGTCATGCTCACAGCCATGCTCCGGTCCAGAGCGGACGGCCGCGCGGCTCCACCGCCGGGTAACAACGGATCCTCGGCCGCCACGTTCCACCCGGATTCGGTGTCGATAGGGCTTCGCCCGCCTCCGGCTCAGACCCTGGCTGTTACAGTCTTTGAACACGCGGGGAACCTGCTTCGCCTCCTGCTCCACGATTTGCAGCAGACGACCCTCGCGACCTGCGCCCGGCTGCAAATGGAGCGCGCGGACCGGCTTCTCCACCACCATCAAGTGGAAGAGGCCAGGCTGCGAAGAGAGCTTGCGAGTCGGCTGCCCTGGTTGGGGGAGCCGCCTGCAACCACCAATGTCGAGAGCCGCGGAGCGATGGCGGTTCGCAGGCTGCTTGAGCACCTCCAGCACCATTACACAGAAGCCGCTCATCTCAAAGGCTTCGCCGCCAGTGTCGGTATGAATGCCAGCTATCTTTCGGATCTATTCTCGCGTATGACGGGACTCAGGTTCCAGGACTACCTGAGCGAACTGCGTTTGGCCAAAGCCAAAGATCTGCTGGCGGATCCTCTCCGGCCCATAAAAGAGGTCGCCCGGCGCGTCGGCTATCCCGACTCGAATAGCTTCCGCCAGGCATTCAAGAGCAAGACGGGTTTGGCACCGGCGGTTTGGCGAACTTCGGTCTGATAGTTGGCCGTCCACGGAAGAGCTGCAGGTCCGCTGCGTCTGCCACGGCGGCACCGCCATCCAAAGAATTCACGGGAAAACCAAAACCTGCACGGTTGCGCGACGCCTCCCCTTCCGTACAACTGTTTCTATGAAAATCTCCCATTTACTTTCAGTTGTTCTTATTTCATGTATTGGCATCTTGACATTCTCCGCGTTCCCTTGCGCGGCGCAGAACATACCCAGAATGGGCCTCAGGGCCGTGGAGGGGCAGGATTTTTCGGCTCTCACGGGCTATCGTGTGCACCTCGGCACCATGAGGGGCGATATCCGTTATCTACCTTTTTATCGCGAAACAGGTGATATCGATCGCATCGAGTGGGGGTCGCTCACGACAGACGAGGCGTGCGTCACCGCGCAGGTTGAGAGCGGCGGCGTCGTCGTATATGTAGACATATATAACGGCGATACACTGATCGCTGCCAACGTGCTTGCCGCGTGTGTAAACGGCACGACGTTCGCGCCTCCCGGGTCAGTGCTCCAACTCACCACCCCACACCCCGAGTGGGGGAGCCTAAATTGCGGAGGTTACGTCTTTCACTATGAGTTCGAGCTGGTCCGACCTCCAATCACGATCTACGTCGACGACAGCGCCACGGGGGCGAACAATGGCAGCAGTTGGGCCGACGCTTATAACTCCCTCCAGGATGCGCTGTCGGTGACTCGTGCAGGAGACGAAGTGCGCGTCGCCGCCGGGACATACAAGCCCGACCAGGGACGAAGGCAAACGCCCGGCGACCGGGCCGCCACGTTCCTGCTCAAGAGCGGGGTCACTCTCAAAGGCGGCTTTGCCGGCGTGGGAGCACCGGCTCCGGAGGCGCGAGATGTAGAACTGTACGAGACCATCCTTAGCGGCGACCTGGCCGGGAATGACGTCCCGGTTGCTGCCAGCGCCCTGGTTAACGAGCCTACCCGCGCGGAGAACAGCTATCACGTGCTCACAGGCTTCGCCACTGAAGCCACCCCACCTGTGCTGGACGGCTTCACTATCACCGGCGGCAATGCGAACGGCGATTACGGTATCAACCCACGCTTAAGCTTTGGCGGCGGTCTGCTCAACTGGGAGCAACTAGGGGAACTGACCGTGAGCGCCTGCACCTTTACTGGCAACTCTGCTAGCATTGACGGCGGCGGGATCTACGTTAGTGCCTACAGCCGACCGATCGTCACGGACTGCACCTTTGGCGGAAACCAGGCGGGCGGGGTCGGGCTTAACGGGACCGGGGGCGGGATCAGCCTTTACTGGGGCTGCGCCGGCACCATCACCCGGTGCAATTTCAGCGGCAATGCCGGAAGCGGCGTGGCGCTCACTTTCGATGGCTGGACCGACTTCTGGGAGTCCGGAAGGGAGCAATCAACGACCGTGCTCGACTGCACCTTCATCGGTAATTCCGGAGGCGGTGCCTACGGGTTCGGAGGCGGAATGTACAACGGGACGCATGGCTCGGGTTACTTCAACAACTCGGCACTGCCACCTACAAAGGTCATCAATTGCCTGTTCGTTGGCAACATGGCCAATTGGGGCGGGGCACTCTTTAATTTGCAGAGCGGGGTGCAAATTATTAACTGCACCATCGCTGACAACGTGAGTTCCATGGGCGGCGCGATGGTTAACCTCTATGGAGGTGAAGCGGAAAAGCTGATTCCTGCTGTAAGCAACAGTATCCTTTGGAACAACGGGGCGGATCAGATTGTCGATACTTATGGCTTAGGCAACAATATTGTACCCCCCATTACCATTGTTACTTACAGCGACGTGCAAGGCGGTTATCCGGGGACAGGCAACATCGATGCTGATCCTCTGTTCGCCGATACCGGTGGGCGTCTCTCAGGGGCTTCGCCCTGCATCAATGCCGGTGACAACGGCGCCGTGCCTGCAGATGTTAAAGCTGATCTCGACGGACATCCGAGAATCGTAAATGGCACTGTGGATCTGGGAGCCTTTGAGTCCAGTCCCACGTTATCGATCACGGCCGACTTCAACGGGACGCCAATCCCCGCGGGCCGCACCGTTTGGTTCAACAGCGTGCTGAAGCCGCAGGGACTGCCGGGCTTGCCTGTCACTTTCCGCTTCACCGACAGTAGTATCCGCAGCGCTGACGGAACGATTAGCGTTAAGGTACCGGACGCGGTCATCACCTTCGATCCTGCCGCCACGTGCGCCGAAACTCATTTCATCAACGGCCAGTGGGTGACCCGTGCGCCCGCCAGCGGGCTCTCGGGCAATACGTGGCTCGCGGGTGTGGGCCTCCCCAGCTCCGGATTGCCGGGAGGAATAAAGGACGTGACCTGGAGCGGCAGCTTCATCTGCGACACCCCGGGCGTCTCGCTCCAGTGGAAGTGGTCGGCGGCCGTGTATACGTCTTTCCCCGCTGACATGGAATCCCTCGGGGTCAAGGCCGTCGATGGCAACCAGGACTGCTCCTACACCAACTCCGACCACGCCGGCACTCCCGAGACGATCAAGAACTGCGTGATCGGCGGAGCGCGAGGCGGGGGAGGCTCCAATTACACTGGCGGGTACAGCGGCACTCTCGGAGTCACGCCTTGCCTCGGACAGTGATGGGCTACGAACGCCGACAGAGACTTCCGCGTTGCTAACGCAACGGACGCAGACCGGCGGCAGAACCGCAGCCGGTCTGCGCGTCGGATGAACTCGCTCAACATGCGGCGAGCCCCGCATTCGCCGTGTCGGGCGCGCCGCAGCCGTTGGCCGGCGATTCTCATTTTGCCGGCGGAGTGCGCCCGTCCCCGGGCGCAGCAACATCCTCCCGCCGGGGCGCGTGGGAAATTCCTCAGCCCGTTCGGACTCCGAAGCCTGCTGCGCCCGGGGAAGGGCGCACTCCGCGCAAGTCGACGACAACTCGGCTTCCAGCATGAGAATTGCTGGCCGTTGGCCCATTGGGCTTTACCCCAAAACAGCCACCCCGTACTATCAAGGACCCATGAGTGCGACTGGAAACCGCTTCCGCCTTTCTCTCACAGCGCTCAGATACCGCGGCTGCACGTCCCTTGCCGCTGCTTTATTCGCCACCGCTCTCGGCCTGGCTGCGACTTCCGGCTTCGCGCAGAACACCGACAATGCTTCGCGGCCACTGCTCACGCTCGCGCCTGCTGAACGCTCCCCGTCCCGAGGGGTCGATAGCGGCGTCACAAATGCGGCCAGGCACAAACTCGACCTGAACGACCCCCGCGTCGTGGCCGCCATATCCGAGGCCATGGACAACCCGATCTCCGAACTCATGGCCGTGTGGAACCAGTTCGATGCCATCCAGGCCCATTTCCCGAGGACGGCCCTCTACGAAGAACGCGACCTCTGGGCCTACCGATACCAATTCATGCCGACCATCCCTGTGCCGTTGGGGGAACGTTGGAACTGGGTGAGCCGGATCGATTTGTCCGTGGTGAGCGTGCCGCTCAAAAGTGAAGTCGGGCGGCTTTTCCAGCTCGATCCCGGAAACAACCTGCGCCCCAACGACACCTTGCCGGCGGGCCTGGATCCCTTCGGACGAACGACTGGGCTGGGCGATATGGTCTACCTCGGCCTGGTGGGGCCGAAGCACCTGCCCAAGGTCGGCACGGGCAAGTTATTCCTGGCGGCAGGACCGACGATGATCTTTCCCAGCGCCAGCGAAGGCATCCTCGGGCAGGGCAAATGGCAGGCTGGGCCGGCTGTGGCGGTCGGTTTCCTTACCGAGCACTGGCGCCTCGGCCTCTTTCCGCAGCAATGGTGGTCGTTCGCCGGCGATGGCCACCGCCCCGCCGTAAGCCAGATGAACCTCCAGTATTTTCTGTACTACGCGCCCACGCCGGAGTGGGAAATCGGCATGAGCCCGAACATATTTGTGAACTGGAACGCCCCCAGTGGCAACCAGCTAACTTTTCCCGTCGGGCTGGGTGTTCACCGGCTTGTCAATATCGGCCAACTGCCCGTCAGCATCGGTATTGAAGCCGGTTATTCAGTCATTCATCCCGGCGATCTACCCGGCAGTCGCTGGGGTATCCGCTTCACTTTGATGCCGCTCCTGCCCGCGCCTTGGAGCCACCTGGCCAAGGAGCTGAAGGCGCTTGAGTAGAACATAGATGAGGCCTGGATTCATTACTGTTTTGACGGCTGATCATGCGGCGTTATTCGGAACCACGAGAGACGCTTGCAGAGCCAAGTCACTGCGGGTTTTTCGGACATTTAGTTCCCCCTCACCCCGGCCCTCACCGAGGAGAGGGAGCTCTGCAGTCAAAGAACCTGGGCCCATACTTTCTGCGCATCCGGTGCAGCAAGCGCAAAGCCGCCGCCAACGTCAACAAATAAGAAAATGGGGTCACAATGCGGAAATGCTCCCACCCCTGGAAACACAGGGTGGGATGCTGTTTTTCAAAAAGTCATGCGAACCCGCTGCCTCACGTGCCGCGCCACCGGCCCCAAACCCCAAGAACGGGCGGGGCCGGTTTACGCGGCCGGGTGCAATCGGTCAAGGGTTGGACCGGGCCCGGTATAGACGGAAAGGGAACTGGGCCGCCCGATCGTCCGTAAAGGTAAATGGCGCGGTGTTTGTAACCAGTGGCGTCCAGGTCTTCAGGTCGGTGGATCCGAAGACGACATAAGTCGAATCGCGGGAGCCTGTGATATCGCACTGAAAGACGCCGCCGGCGAGGTATCGCGGGGACGCCAAAACGGGTGGCTGCGTGGTTGCTGGCACAAAGGCGACCTGGTCCACCCAGGCTCGGTCCTGGCCCGCACTGACCGCTTGGTCTTTGGCGTAGCGCCAGCGGAGCGTGTGCGAACCGGCGTTGAGACTGTACGTTTGCTGTGTCCAGTCGACTTCGCCGGCGATGCGACCGCTCTGGAGAACGTCGTCGAGGTAGAATTCCAGGAAATCGTAACCAGGCTCTGAGGAAACTTTCCACCAGAAGGTCAGGGTGCCGGGGCCGGTCGTCATTGTGGTCTGCATCCAGGTATCCTGGCTATCAGAGATCATGCCGCTTTGGCCGGCATCCAACCGGTCATGGGTGATCCCGGTTTGGCCGGACCAGGGGGCTGTGCCTCCCGTGGTCCAAGTGAGATCCGGCCCGTCCAGGGCCTCGCCCAGGGGTACAATAGGCCCCTCGGGCACGAAGCTGACCTGGTCGACCCAGCCGCGATCCTCGCCCGCGCTGACGGCTTCGTCCTTCGAGTACCGCCACCGCACCACGTGGTTGCCGGCAGGGATGTTATAGTTCATGCACTCCCAGTCGACTTCGCCGGAGAGGCGTTCGCTCTGCACGACGCCATCGATCAAGAACTCGAGATAGTCCCAGCCCCCCTCCGACGAAACCTTCCACCAAAAGCTCAATAGGCCGGGTCCGTTGGCGATGGTGGTTTCCAGCCAGGACTCCTCGTTGTGCGAAATGGTCATGCTCTGAGCGGCGTCGGTGCCATCATGAGTCGTGACCAACTGGCCCGTCCAGGGGGCGTTTCCGCCGGTGGTCCAGACAAGCCCTGCAGTGTCCAGGGCGGCCGCGAGGCTGACTCCCTGAACGACGGTGAGTGTGGCGGTCTGGCTGTCGGCGGAGCCGATTCCATTGCTGACTCGCACCCGGTAGTTACCCTGATCTGCGTCGGTGGCGCTTTGCACCGTGCAGCTCCTGGCGTTCGCGCCGGCTATTGGCGCACCATTGAAGTACCATTGGTAAGCCAGGACGGGCGTGCCTACGGCAGTTACGGTGAAGGTCACTGCGCTGCCGGCGATTGCGGTTTGGCTCTGCGGCTGGGTCACGATCTGCGGCGCTGCAGGCGCGTGTCCAACCTGAAAGCTCATGGTCGTGGCAGGGGCGGTGAAGCTGTGAAAGGCCACGCCTGACTCGGAGCCATCCCACCAGTGGGCGTTGGGCGAGGAGGTGTCGGAGAACTCGTTGCTGTAGGCGGCCGCGGCGTTCCCGCTGTAATAGAGGTCCATCGCATCCCCGTCGTTGGCGTTCAGTTCAAAATCCCACTGATTATCGGCCTGAACGAGAGTGACTTCGTAGTTTTGGTGGGCCGTGTTGGGCGCCATCCGCTGGTCATTTTTGTCGCCTTCCTCATCGATGTGCCAGATGGCAATGCCAGAGGCGCTCAGGTTTGCGTCGCGCCCGCTGTTCTCCCGGCACTCGATCAAAAAGTATTCGGTGGGCACACCCGGTTTCTGGAACCGATAAAAGTGGTTGAAGTTAGCCCCGGCCGCGGCCGCGGCCGTGAGCGTGGCGGTCAGGCTCGAAGAGGTATCCAGTTCGGTGGTGGTGACCCAACCGGAGGCGCGCTTCAGATAGGCGCAGACTTGAGTTGGGTTATTGCCATGGCCGCCCGAGTTCATCAGGCAGAACACGCCGGCGCCGCCTTCCGAGTCATAGTCGTAGTCGTAGATGTCGGGGTATCCGCAAAGCATATGACCGTTCTCGTGGCAAAACGTGCCCAGTTCCAGGCTGGTTCCGATATTAGTGATTTGATACCGGTAGACCTTCTTGCCCCCGGGCGACAGTTCCTGTGCGCCGACTTCCCGGAGAGACCAGGAATGCGGCCACAGACCTTTGCTCCAAACTCCGCTGTTACCCCCTGCAAAGAAGACGTTGCAGGCCACGACGCGGTTGTTTTCGTCGACCGTCAGGTTCTGGAGCCTAGGCAGAATTTCGGTCGTATAATTGGGCAGGGCTTTCAGGATCGTCAAAGCATCCCGAACCAGCAGGTTGCCTTGGCTGCCGCTGTCCAGTGAGGTGTCGTTGTACCAACTCTTCGAGTGGAGAGAGTTCGGGATCCGAACGTACACGGTCACGACATTGCTATAGGTCAAAACGCCATTGGAGTTATCCTGGAAGTACTTTTTGACCGAGCCGTTATTGCCGAAACCGGAGTACGCGTCGCCATTGCAGAAGTTGATGATCTCCGCCTGCGGCACAGTGGCGGGGTCATCGTCAAAATCAATCAGCAAGGTCAGACCCAGCCTCAACCCGGTGGTGGTGAAGGACGGTGGCGCAAGTTGCAGCCCCTCCTTGATCGCGGCGTCGTAACTCCGGCGCGCGGCCTTGATTGACTCCCAGCGTTTGTCGACTTCCGTACCGCTTTCCCAGCGCTGTCGCCGCTCGGCAACTTGTTGTTTGCGTGCCGACCGCGGCATGCGCAGGTGCTTCACCAGTCCCAGTGCGGCCGGGTCTGACAGATGGACTTGCCTGCCGGTGGAGACGAGCTGCCCATCGCCTGTGATTTGACCGAAACAGTAGGCCCTCAGGCCTTGGTCGAATACTACGGTGAAGCCATCCTGAGTTTCAAAGACGGCATAAAACTCATCGCCGGAACCGGTGATTTCGATTCTGGTGCCGTCTGGCTGTGTGAATGGCAGGCGCAGGTTTCGGAACGGCGATGCTTGCGCCGAGGTCCAGGCGACCAGGACTGCGGTCGCCAGGAGGAGCGTTGAGTGCCTCAGGACGCTTTGGCCAGTCGTTCCAACTTTCTTTTTCGAGGCGCGATCAGATTGTTTCATATTTACCAGGTTTCGTTTCAGTTTGTGGCTGACTTCATCTGCAAGGCTCGGACGTTACCTGATAGCCGCCTGGGTTGTGAATGGAACGAAAGGTGTAATGGATTCGGGCGGCCGTTTCGGCAAGAAGACGAACACGGGTCTACGCTCCAAAAACCCGTATTTGCCGGCATCTGGTGGTGACTGATGCAATCGCTGCAGTCGCCGCTCTGGCGACCAGTGCCCCGAGGCGCCGAATTCAAGTTGCGCAACTTTTCTACGAGAGCGGTTTCTTAGACCCGATATGAGAACATCATTCTTGTCATTGATCGCGACCGCGGCCTTGCTGATTGGCTGCGGAAATAGATCGGTAGAAATTCAGCGCCCTCACCAGCGAGCGATCGCGCCGTTGAAGATCACGCTGCTCGGCATCACCAGCATCTCCGGGAACAAACGTGCGTTGCTCAAGGTCGAGTCGCCTGGCACCTCGCCGGGAATTCCCCGAGCGCAATCACTGCTTCTGAGTGAACACGAAAAAGGCGGTTCGATCGAAGTCTTGGACATCGACGAGAAGGCCGGCAATGTCCGGGTGAATAATTCCGGCTTGGTGACGCTCGTGACATTTCCCGAAACCGCCGCACGTTGACAGGGCCGCTGAGCGGGACCGGAAATCCCGGAATTGAACGCCGGGGCCAGGGCCAAACGGTACCGCCGAACTACAACGTATACCCTTCGCGGTACGGCGGTTTCACAAACCCGTCGGCCTCGGGGCAATTAGGGAATTTCATGTTGGCGGCGTCCCACTCGAGCTTCTGATTCATGCGGATGGCGATATTGCCCAGCAGGACGACTTCAGCCAGGTGCGCGGCGTGATCGGCGAAGTTCGAGCCGGCGGGTTTGCCGCCCCGGCAGGCGTCGAGCCATTCCTTCCAATGTCCGGGCGAGCGCGGCAGCTTCTGCGGAGGTTTGCCGAACTCAGTCATCTTCTTGTCGGGAACCAGGCGGTCGCGCAGCATGATGCCTTTGTCGCCGACATACATCGTGCCGTCGTTCACCGCGAACGGCCGATCCGGCTCGAGTTCGTCGGGCCGGGGCGGGCGCATGCCGCCGTCGTACCAAAAGATGCTCAGCGGGCCATGGGTGTCACTGGCGGCGAACCTGTAATGCGTGATCGAAGCCAGCGGGGCGGTTTCGTCGCTGATTTCCTTCGGGCGCTGCCAGTTGGTTGAGCAGGCTTCGACACTGACCGGGTCGCCGATCTTCATCGCCTTGAAGATCGCGGAGAGTTCATGGCAGCCGATGTCGCCGAGCACACCGGTGCCGAAATCCCACCAACCGCGCCAGGCGAAGGGATGATAGCAGGGGTGATAGGGCCGCATGGGTGCCGGGCCGACCCAGAGGTCCCACTCGAGTTGTGCCGGGCAGGGCGGGGTTTCCTTGGGCCGGGCAACACCGCGCTGGGAGATGTCGGGGTTGCGGTTGGACCACGCGTGCACCTCCTTGAGCGTGCCGATGGCGCCGGCCCAGATCATCTCGGCAACGCGCCGGGCCTCTTCGCCGGCTTGGCCGAAATTGCCCATTTGAGTCGCGACCTTGGTCTCGCGCGCGATCTTGCCGATCATGCGGGCCTCGTAAACGCTGTGCGTGAGCGGCTTCTGGCAGTGGACATGTTTGCCAAGTTTCATGGCCATAGCGGTGGCCACGGCATGAACATGGTCGGGTGTGGCGATGAGGACGGCGTCGATGTCCTTCTGCGTCTCGAACATCTTGCGGAAATCGGTGTGGAGCTTCGCGCCCGGGTATTTCCTGGCGTTGTCGGCCAGATGGTTTCGGTCGGGATCGCACAGCGCGACAATGTTCTCGCCGGCTTGCGCGCAGGAGGCAACGTCGCCAGATCCCATGCCGCCGACACCAATGGCCGCGATGTTGAGTTTCTGCGACGGCGGGGTTTGGCCCTGCCCCAGCACATGACGCGGGATTATGGTGATAGCGGTCGCGGCGACTGAAGCGGTTTTCAGGAAGTTCCGCCGAGAGGAAGAGTCTTTGGACTTATTCATGGTGTGATCTTTCTTTTCCAATTGGGACTGCGATGGAGCGAGCTTATCCCTGTGCGTCCCCAGGTCAAACACAGTCTTCGAAGAGCTCGAGCCCGCGGAGCCCGATATCGAGTCTTCCCCGAGATGATGGAGCCGCTTTGGCGCTCTGTGGGTGACGGGTCTCCTTGACAAGTGCCGTGGTTAGCATGATCCCAAAGGTCGCGCCCTGGGTGCCGGGCTGGGTCCGCCTGGCCCGTCTCCTCTGCCGGTCTGCAGGCTTGCGCGCACGGCGTTGTGGTATCCGAAAAAAGGCACGCGGCCGTATAGGCCGCGTGCCCGTGCGTTCAGACTTGAACGACTACAACAGTGCGTTGTACGAAGTCCGTGCTCGATCAGTTGCTCAAAGTAGCCTCAGACGACGCATAATGATCGCCCGATGACCTCACGGTGATCTGGACCGGAGCGGAAGTGGCGATTCGACCGTTCACGTCCGTGGCTCGTGCGGTGAACGTATGTGTTCCCCGTGAGAGGTTGCCGGTGAGCAGGCTGTAAGGCGAGCTTGTGTCGGTGCCCAGCAAGGTCGAACCGTCGTAGAACTGGACTCGGGCAATGCTGACGCTCGAGGAAACGCTCGCTGCGAGCTGCACATAGGCCGGCCTGGTGTAAGTGGCTCCGGCCACAGGGCTCGTCAACGTGACGGTAAACGGAGTGAGAACCGTCAGCGTGGCGGAAGAGCTGGTAGTGGAGCCAGCGCTATTGCTAACGACAGCCCGGTAGGTGCCGGCGCGCGAACTGGTCACGCTCGTCAGGGTCAGCGCCGAACTCGTGGCGCCTGAGATATTGACGCCGTTCTTTTGCCACTGATAGCTCAGCGGCGCGGTCCCGGTGGCGCCAACAGTGAACGTAACGTTCGCTCCGGCGTTCACGGTCTGGCTAATCGGTTGCGTGGTGATCGACGGCGGCACGGCGGTCGAGCCACTGCCCACTGTAGCCGTGGCGGTCGCGAGGGTCGAGTTGTTGTAGCCGTTGTAGGCGGCGAACGTGAACGTATCAACCCCGGTGAAGCCGGCGGCCGGGTAGTAGGTGGCGATGAATCTGGAGCCATTGGTGCTCAGGCCGACCGTGCCATTGGCCGGCTGCGAGATGATGCGTGGATAGGCCCCGGTGCCCGAGATCGGCAGCGTGATGGCGACGGGTTGACCAGCGGCGGTGCTGGCCGAAACATTGCTCACGGTGGGGGCCGCCGGCGGCGAGCCTGAGCCGCTGGGCCCGTTATGGCAAATGTAACAGCTAATGATGGCGCCGCGGAACAGATTACGCCCGGCCAGTGTGCGGTCGGCCTGCATCTCGGACAATACGGTGCCACGATAGTCGGTCCCATGGCAGGCCTGACAGGCGCTGCTGGCGTAATTGTTGTGGGTACTCACCCACGACTGCCCGACCGGGTGCATCCCGTGCGGCCCACCGTTGCCGGTGACTGGCACGGTGGTGTGGCAGGCAGAACACTCGACCATCGGGCCGGCGTGGCCCTGCAGTTCGGTATTTCTGATGTTGTCGTTCGGCTCGCTGGTCGGGAATTCAGCGTGCGTCGAACCATGGCAAGCGGAGCATTGCAGTCCGCCGTGACCTACCGAGAACCGATACAGTGACAGCCCGGTAGCCGGCGTGTTGGGAGTGGTGGCAAACGTCTGGTTGACCGCCGCACGCACATTGCCGGTGGAGTCATAGCAGGATGTGTAACGGATTTGGCCGTTGTTGCTGGTAGCAGTACCGGTATGGCAGCTCTGGCAATTGGGCTCCATGAACCAGCCAACGCGGTTTGGGTCCCCCACCTTGCTCAGGTTGCCGTGACAGCTTTGGCACTGCATTTCCATCGTTCCGTCGTTGGCGACCGCGGCACCCATAGCGCCTCGGAGACATTTCGTGCTCGTGCCGGGGTGGCAGCGGTAGCAGGCTGTGCGGTTAACGGCGCTGTCAAGCGTGGTGCCGGTGATGGGATCAGCCACGCCGGCGTGGAGGGAGTGGATGGCGGTGGTAAGCGGCGGCAGGTTTCCGTAGCCGGAGCCTGGCAGCGCCTCGGAGAGGTGACACTTGGCGCAGAGCACGGGCTGGCCGGTCGTTACTACCTCCGCATAAAGGCCCTGCGGAGTGAAACCGTTGCTCGAGAGGATGCCTGGATAGGTCGCTGGATCCTGCAGTTCGTCATGCAGGCGCAGAATATTGAGGCGGTAATCGCGCTCCGGGTTCGGATCGTTGACCCAGCCTTCCAGGGGCTTCGCGGTACCGGTCCCCGAAGCATGGCAAGCCTTGCAGTCCATTTCATCCGACACCGGCAGGACGACATCGTTGGCCGCGATAATGTTCTTGGCGGCATCACGCGCGACGATTCGCATGAGCGGATACTCGTTCTTTTGCAGCGCATCGTCATAGGGCGTGATCGGGATGCCTTCGGCCCTGAACCAATTAACCGGTGTCGAAACGCCGGCGGCGGGCGAGTTGTTGTTCTCGAAAAGCATGCCTTGCGGCACATTGGCCGCCCCTGGCATCGCCCAGCCCTTAAGACCCATATCCATGGGCAGAGCGCCATAGAGATACGGGGTGTACTGATAGAAGTCCGTCTTGCCCTGGGCGGTGCTATTAATCGAGCCGGTCGGATCGGCGACTGCCTCGTAGGTGACGGTGTAACCGGTGCCGCTCTTTACCAGCGCGCCATTTACGATGAGTTGGGCCTCGATCGTATTGTATGGCGGCAGGATTGAGAACACCGAAAAATCCTTGTCCATGCAATGCATTCCCAGGTTGTTCCACCCGAGGATCAGCGTGCCGGCCGCGGCACCGACCGCCGTGTTCACGGTAAGCGTGGCGGTGGCGCTGGTGACCGAGCCGGCCGAGTTGCTCACCCGGACCGTATAGGTGCCCGCATTGGCAGTGTTCACATTGTTCAGGGTCAGCGCGGAAGTGGTCGCGCCGGAAATATTGGCGCTGTTCATCATCCACTGGTAGCTCAACGGCGACGTGCCGGCGGCGCCGACTGTGAACGTGACATTGGCGCCGGCGGTGACCGTCTGGCTGACTGGCTGGGTCGTAATGGCAGGGGTTCCGGCCGCGTTGACCGTCAGGGCGGCGGCGGTGCTGGTGGCAGAGCCTGCGCCATTGCTGACGACGGCCGTATAGCTGCCGGCATTGGCACTGGCGACTGCCGTCAGCGTCAGGATCGAACTGGTGGCGCCGGCAATATTCGCGCTGTTGAAACGCCATTGGTAGCTCAACGGCGCCGTCCCGGTAGCCCCGACCGTAAAGCTCACATTGGCACCCGCAGCCACAGTCTGGCTGACTGGCTGCGTGGTAATCGTCGGCGCGGTAACCGTCGACGTGACCGTCAGGCTCGCAGCGGAGCTGGTCGTCGAGCCGGCGCTGTTGCTCACCACGACCGTGTAGCTGCCGGCGTTGGCGCTGGTGACCGCCGTCAATCTCAGGCTGGAGCTGGTGGCGCCGGCGATGTTCACGCTGTTGAAGCGCCATTGGTAGCCCAGCGGCGCCGTTCCGGTGGCCACTACGGTGAAGGTGGCATTGGCTCCGGCAGGAACGGTCTGGCTGGCGGGCTGTGTGGTGATCACCGGTGCGGTCGCCGCTGCCCCCGGATGCGAGGTCGCGTCACCGGGATTGTAGACGGCACCTGACGGGTTGGACTGGCCGGGACGCCAGGTCCCGTTCGGATCAGCCAGCTCAACACCGTTGCTGTAACCGTCTCCATCCGAATCAAGGGCGGCCAGGGTCGCGTTCCACAAATGGCTGTTGCTGGCAAAAGCATTGCCGAATCCGGTTCGCGTGCCTCCGCCCGCCGGATTCACGTGGCAATTGGCACAGCTAAAGGCCGCGCCATTGGGGATCTGACTTACGTAACTGGACAACGCCAGCACGCTTTGCGCCGCCAGTGTCATCCCTAGAATGAGCATTACAGGAAGTTTCATGGTTAGTTTGCTACTTGGTTCAGTTTGGTTCGCTGCGTTGTCCTGGCTGGGGTCCGGCCGGCATCGCCAGAACGCCGGCCTCCTTCGGAGTCTTGTCTTGTCGTGATCTTCTCATGGGATCTTTGTCGTGGTTCAAACAGCAGCCCTCGCCTCCAGGGACTGGAAGCAACGGCCGGCAACAGATTCTTTCACAACCATATTCCGATATGGTAATATGACGACATATAATCAGGATCATAATCTTCGTTCCACTGGGAAATTCCCGGGGGCGGCCCTGCTCAGCGGAGCTAATTTCCTCTTGCGCATGACGGGGCTGCTCTTTATACTGGAATCTCGATATGCTCATTGGGTAATACGAAAACGCGAACCATCAAACGCTTGTCCCCCCGTCAACTGGAGGCCGTCGCCGGCCTGTTTGCCGCGCTTTCCGAACCCAGCCGGCTGGCGCTCCTGCAGGCCCTCCAGAGCGGACCGCTGGCAGTGCATCAATTGATGGAAACCTGCAGGCTGAAACAGGCCAACGTTTCCAAACACCTGGGCGTGCTCCATCAGCACCGGCTCGTGGAACGCAAACGCAAAGGACCTTCCATCAAGTACCATATTGCAGACCCGATGGTGTTCGCCCTGTGTGAGCTGGTCTGCGGCAAGATGGAGCGGGACGCCAAATGCGCCGCGGCATTGTTCGCGCCTGAGATCTGACTTGGGTGTGCGGGCCAGCATCGTCGTGCGGCGCCTCCCGCCGGGCCGCCGGTTGACGCAAAGTGAACGCTGTGTTATAGCCCCGTATGAAACCGAATTCGAAATGGGCGGCGCTTTTCCTGTTTTCTTTCGTTTGTGTTTTCCAGGTGCACACGCGGGCGAGCGAGTTTCCGGACGGTTGGACCTGGGACGACGATGCCAAAGTCCGGGCTCAGCACAAGGCCCTTGAGGGCAAACCGATGCCCCCGCTCAGCCTGACCGGTTGGGTCAACGGGCAGGTCAAGACCGAGGACATGAAGGGCAAAGTCGTGTTGGTGGATTTTTATGCCACCTGGTGCGGACCGTGCATGGCCGCTATCCCGCACAATAACGAATTGCTGAAGAAGTACAAGAGCAAAGGCCTCGTCCTGCTGGGGGTCTGCACCTCAAAGCGGGGCCAGGAGAAGATGGACCAGACGGTCAAAGAAAAAGGCATCGAATATCCCACCGCGCGGGATCCCGACCTGAAGTCGCAGGCCGCCTGGGCGGTGCAGTATTATCCCACCTACGCGGTCGTTGACCGCAAAGGGAATGTTCGCATCATCGGACTGCAACCGGAGAACGTGGAGAAGGTAGTGCAGAAACTACTCGAGGAGAAAGCTTGAACGGGGGCACCCCCGAAACTCCAGGAGGAATCGCGCCGCGTTTTCGGTCAAATTCAAAGCCGTCCAGACCCGGTTGAGGGTCTTGTTCTCAAGAAAGCCCAGCAGGACGGCATGACGATCTTTGTCGGACAATTCGTGCATGGTGTCCTCGATGACCGGGCGGAGTTGGTCCCAATCCGATGAGGCGGCATCGTCAGCGCCTCGGCTCCAGTTGTATTTCCACAGGTTCTCCAGCCGGTATGTCCGTCGTGCGCAGGATCCCCTGGTAGAACAGCTTCAGGCGAAACCGGCCATCGGTCTGCACCCTCACTGTCCGCTTGCCCTCCGCGTTGGGGGCTTCACAGACCAACGAAGCGGTCGTTTGGCCGAACCACAGTTTCTCGATGCCGACCCGCTGAGAACTGCGGAGGTACCACGTGACGCTGTTGGCGGCAGCATCAACACGGATCCCGATGCCGTATTCGATCAGGTAGAGAATCGGGCCGAGGCCGCTCCAGCCGACAAAATCGCGTTTGGCCGGTGTGCCGGGCTTGATGGCATCGGGAGCGTAGTTCTCCCACACAGTTCCAGTATCTCTGAAGATCTGCGTGACCAGGCGCAAATGTTCGAGCGCTATTTCGTCCGCCAGCTTGCGGTTTCCGTTAATCTCCAGGCCGCGAATCACCATCGTGTTGACCGGCTCCCAAACCGCCCCGTTCCAATAACCTCCCGCCGGGTCGAACGCCTGCTCATCCCCCGGTACGGTCGGAACAGGGTGCTTTCGGCCAAAAGTCGCCGGATTGTGCAGCTCCGCGGCGAGGGCTGCGACTTGCTCCGGTCCTGCCACTTCGGCCAGGAGCGTCCAGTAAGCCGCCACGGTCTTGACCGGAGATCTTTTCCCCTCCAGCGTGAGGTCGAAGTAGAACTTGCGTATGGGATCCCACATTTTCTCGTTGATGAGCCGGGTGAGTTTCTCCGCGTCAGACCGGAACCCGACCGCAGCTTTTTGCTGGCCCAGCAAACCCGCGATTCGTGCAAGGTTCCTGGCAAATAACGCCATCTCGGCGGACGTATCGATGGCGGTGCCGCCGCGATCCAAATAACGATTCCGCGGGGAATTATCCATGCTGGCCCAGTCCGTCATGTATAATCCGTTACCCTGGCGCAAGTATTTTTGCAGCGCGCGATAGTACCGTGTCAGCGGTTCGTAAATGGTCTTCAGCCGGTCCCGGTCGCCGGTAACACGGAAGGACTCCAGTTCGGCCCAGGCGAAGATGGGGTGGTTGAGAGCATCCAACGTTAGGTGTGGCGGTGGCTCGGGCGGCTGGCGCTCGACATAAGTGACAGTGAAGGGCCGCGGCCCGCCATCGATCAGCACTCCCCAACGGCTGAGCAACCCGCCGCCTTCGCGGTTGATCCACTCGTGGTACTCCCTGCCGCTGGCACGGTCGATCTCGCGGCAGATCTCACCGTCTGCAAACTGCCGGCAGTAGAAATTATCCAGCGAGCAGATTCCGGGAACGTAAGGATGACCGTAATTGCAGAACATCGTCATGAAGCAAGTGTCCCACAGGAAAATGTTTTGGTTAAACGCCGCGTCGATGAACTGCGAAACAAAGCCGCTGTTGGTGGCGGGCTCGTGGAAATTGCGGAATGCCAGCTCCCAGGCCTTCCAGTACAGTTCCACACACGCGGGATCCTCGTCAAAGATGGGACTGGGCAGCTTGCTGCGGGCCTCGGCGAATTTGGGTAGTGGCTTGGGAACATAGTCCTTGCGCGCAAAGTACTGGCCGCGGTTTTGGAAGAACTGCGGCTCGATATACCCAGGCAGCGCTAGCGCCAGGGGCTGAGGGCCGCGATTGGCGATGACCTCCTCCGCCTCGACGCGCGCGTCAGCCGGGAACAGAAGTAACCCGCAGATGGCCGGGTTCTTATCCGGCGCGGAAGCGTTGGGACAGATGCGGATCCACAGCTCACCTTTCTGATCCGTGATTGCCGGGAAGAGGTAACCGTGCGGCTTGCCTTTGGATCCGTTGAAGGCATCGACGGTGGCCAGAACCTTGCCTGCCACTTGGATGTCCATCAGACGCCGCCCCGCCCGGTCCCAGTAGTCTTCAATCAGTCCGAGGAACACCTGGTAGCGGGTTTGAGGATCGCCATGAAACACGCAGACAATCGGTCCGGCAGGGATGTAAGTCCACTGGTTGAACATCGGATGCACATTCGGCGGGTGCGCCACCGGCGCGATGGGTCCGACTTGCACCAGCCGGCCAGACTCCTCACCAACCGCAACGGCTGCCCACAAAACAGTGATGAACAGCCACACGCAGGCCAGCCGCGCTCGCCTTTTCTTTTTGGCGGCTGGGCGCTTCTTTCTGGTTAACAGCCTTTCGGTGAGCGAGCGTTGGCGAGGTGAGAACTGTAAAAGGACGGCCGACAGGTAGGGACTGAACTGTCGAGCGGCATAGCGGGCGTAGCCCGTTTCACGGATGTGTCCAAGTGTGGCGCGATAATCCTCCAACAACACGGCTGCCACGGCCGCCCCAGCCTTGCGAGCCGCGGAACGCGCGGAAGCCGACAACCAGCGGGCCTTTTCGGGGACGTTACTGATGGCGGACATGGCCATAAGCGATGAGACCTGAAACACAGTCCGATTTTGTTTGCGGGCCTCTTCCTTCATCCCGCTCCACAGCGCGCGAAGCGCATCCATGCTCGGAAGCTGCCTGGGCGGAATCTTGGACAGATCCTGGCGCAGAGCCTTCCATTCCCTGCGCAACGCGGTGATATCGAGCGGCGGTGTGTTGACGGTTGCCGCCATTCGCCCGGCTGACGCTTCGAGTCCATCCAACATTTCATCCACGGTCGTGAAATCAGACACGCGGTCCAGCAGGCCCTCATCTTTCAGTGAAGCAGCGATTTCCCGGATGAGATAACGCCCGGCTCCCGAAGCGTCGGCCAGCGCCGCAAGGACCCACACGGGCGAAGCGCGGAAGGCGAGAATCCCGGCCAGCTCAATCCCGTTGCCCGCCGCCCGCCGGACCAGGAAATCTTTCGAGAGCTTTTCCCCAGCCGGGTATACGCCTTTGACCTGCCCCACCTGCTCGATTAAAAAGCGCAGCGTGGCTTCGACCAGGTTCCGGTAGAGTTGACCCCGCCGGATCGTCTGAGGAATTGACACCTCGCCCACCTCTCGGATTAACCCGCCCGCGAGAGCAGTGACTGATCTGACGCCCCGTTCGGGGAGCGACAGCAAAAAATTTCGCAGCCTCGCCTGCAAGCTCGATCCAATAATTCAAAAGATGTTATTCTGACTACGCGCGCGCTCGGTTGAAAAAACGCGCCGAGACGGTATGAGAGGGGCGTTGAACAGCGATGCGGCCCCGCACATTTTGGGCAGGCCGGGCATTTTCGTCTCGGCCGGCATCTAAAGGTAGGATCAAACGAAACGTTATGAAAGCCCAGTCGGCCGTCGTCGTCGAACGCACGTTCAAGGTTCCAACCGAAAAGGTGTGGAAAGCGGTGACTAATCCTCCGCAAATGCGGAGGTGGTTTTTTGAGGCTGGAGCTTCCTGCTCGATCGGCTGGCAAAATTCCTGGGCGACCAGCAGTCGTCGTGATCCGCCGGTTGGATTACGCGGGAGAGGAATGTCCACGGTCCCCGACCAGCCTCATCCCGGCTGAAACCGGCCTCGTCGAGCCGAGCGCAGCAGCATCCTTTTGGCGTCGAAACGCCTTTTTCGTCACAGCCAAAGTCCGAAGAAGCCGGCTGTGTACAACAGAAAAGCCGGAGTTCCTCTCCGGCTCTTCTGACACACGTTCTACACTCGAGAACGGTGTCAGCATACCGAATCCCTGTTGACCTGCATGTCACCAGTCCTGGTGACATCCGTTCGCGTGCTGCCGGTTCTCCAGGACCGGCACAAATAACCACGACTCCGCGACACAAGACACAGCCGAAAATCACCTCGACGGCTCCTGGCGGTTCTGCCACTAATTTGCTGCGATGAGCCCAGCCGCGAAGCAATTCTCCGTCCCCATCGTTGCCTCAAGGAAGCGGCCCTCATGGCTTCTGCGTATCTGGCTTTTGCAGATTTCTATCGCGCTGCTGCACCTCGGTAATCCGGCCGGGGCGGGGACCCTCTACTGGGATACGGACGGCTCCCTTGCGGGCAATGATGCATTGACGGGAGTGAACCTGGGCGGGTCGGGCACATGGAGCGTAGGGGAGGCTGATTGGTGGAACACCAGCAGCGGTACGCTTCAGGCCTGGGTGGACGATAATGATGCCGTATTCTGTGGAACGGCGGGCACGGTCACCGCGTCGGCGGTTGCAGCAAAGAGCCTGACCTTCAAGGCGAACGGTTATGAGATCGGCGCCGGCACGCTCACCATCAGGAGCCTACCTTCCAATTTCACAGTGGACTCCGGTGTAACCGCGACAATCAGCTCGACCATCGCCGGCACCAACACGCTGGTGAAGCTGGGCGCCGGCATGCTCATTCTCGCCAACACCAACAACATCAATACGGCCAACACCGTAGCCGGCGGTTGGCGGATTGAGGGTGGCGGAACGCTGCGCGCCAGCGCCGACGGCAGTTTGGGAGCACCGCTTTCGGACACCGCCCGCAACACCGTAACCGACATTCAGCTCAACCAATCCACTTTCCAGGCGGGGGCCTCGTTTGCTGTCAATATCAACCGTCGCACCAAAATTAACACCAATGCCTCGACGAACCGCGGCGACGCAATCATCGACACCCACGGAAACGTGCTCTGGTGGTATGGCTCCCTTCAGGGCGGCTCCGGCACGTTGCGCGTCATCAATTCAGGACCCTCTCCCGGCCTGCTCATCCTGGGCACCGATAAAATAGCCAGCATTAACCCGTTCGGAAGCGCACTGCCGGCCGGGACGGTCAATTTGACCGTGCAAGACGGCGCGATCGTCCAAAGCTCCGGCACCGTCACGCCCACTGGCGGTGAACTCGGCAGCGAAACCGGCGCCGGTAGCGCGGTGCTCGCCATCAAGCTCGACAGCGGCCAGATCCGATCTGAATCCGGCGGTTATTTCTTCCAGCGCAACCTGATCCTGGGACCGGGCGGTGGCAGCCTCGATACGGGTGCCTGGGACCAGACGTTCACCGGCACCGTCTCCGGTTCGGGCGCGCTGAGCAAGGAAGGCACCGGTACTCTCGTTCTGGACAATTCCAGCGCCGCCTGGACCGGCGGCACGAAGATCCACAGCGGCACACTCCAACTCGGCCGCGGCGGTTCCAACGGGTTGCTGCCGGGGACGTTGGGTAATCCGTCCGTGGTTGCAGTCAGCGCCGGAGCAACGCTCAAGTTCAATCGCGGCTCGAACAAATCTTACTTTGACATCATATCCGGCGCTGGTGCGGTCACAGTTGCCAACTCCCCCACGGCCAAGGTGAGGCTCGTGTCCAACAACACCTACACCGGCCCAACGACGATCAGCTCAGGCATTCTAATGATCGGTCAGGGAAATCCCGGCGAACCCGGCTCCATCGCCAGCACCATCGTGAACAACAACGGAAGCCTGGTCTTTAATCGGGTCGAGGACCTGACCTACACCGGCGCCATCAGCGGCTCAGGAACTGTCGAAAAGCAGGCGGCAGGGAAGCTGTCGCTTACCGGTGTTCATACCTATACTGGGCCTACAACCGTCAGCGCGGGGACCCTGCTCGTCAAGGGCGAGATTGGCCTTGGCTCGGTCATCGTCACCAACGCTACCTTGGGTGGCAACGGCCTTATTAGAGGTCCTGTCACCATCCAATCGACCGGTCGCCTGAGCCCCGGCGTTTCCATCGGCACTCTTACGATCAGCAATTCTTTGAGCCTTTCGGGCGTGACGCTCATGGAGTTGGACGCCACCTTGGGGACCAACGATCTCGTTCAGGGCCTCAGGACCCTCACTTACGGAGGCACACTGATTCTGGCCAATCTGGGCCGGACAATAAACGCGTCGGATTCCTTCAAACTCTTTAGCGCGGAAAGCTATAGCGGTGCTTTCACCGTGCTCAACCCGCCCAACCCGGGTTCCGGCCTGGTTTGGAACACGAACACCCTCGCCCTGGACGGGACCCTCCGTGTTTCCTCCACTGTCAGCACCGTACCCGTGAACATCACCAACGCCCTCTCAGGGAACGTCCTCAGCCTCTCGTGGCCTCCCGATCACATTGGCTGGCGCCTCCAGGCTCAAACAAACGCCATAACCGTCGGCCTGGGCACAAATTGGGTGGACGTTCCCAACTCGACCGCGACAAATCAAATCACCTTCACCCCCGATCCCGCCGCCGGCAGCGCCTTTTATCGTCTGACGTATCCCTGAACCGGAGTCACGAGCCCCTGCGAGTCGGGAAGGAAACATTGAAGCGGCAGACACCAAGGCCGAGTTTGTCGCCCTGAGACGACGGCACACGGCTGCCATTATTTTTTGCCATCGAGTGAGCTTTGGTGCAACACAAGAGGCGGAGTTGCTCTCGGCACCCATTTAATGATGCCAAAACCTCCAGAAAGCGACCGGCGGCCGCTTTCTTTGCCATGACCGGGAACCAAAGCTTTTGCCGGTCCTCATACCATCAGTTCTGTTTTCTTTGTTCCTTGTTCATAGTTTCGGTGCAGATGTTGACGAAGCGGGCGATCGAATCACTATGGATTCCACGGCGGCCCTATATCTCGCCCTCAAGCGCTCCGCGTTTTTCCGCGAGGTGCGGCGGGCTTTTTGCGGTGCAACCGGCTTGTCCCTCGAACTCGTCCGAGTCGGGGCTCTGGCGGAGCGAACCGTATCTCCAAGGCGCCCGATGGGTTTTTGCGCGCTGCTGGCGACCAGCTCCGGGCCTTGTGACGCTTGTCTCGAAGTCCAGCGGGAACTCCACCACCGGTTAGTGCGCAAACTCGCTCCCCGGCAGGTTCGGTGCTTCGCTGGGCTGACGGAGCTGGCTGTGCCCGTGATCATTAACGGCAAGCAGGCGGCCACCCTGGTCAGCGGTCGGGTTTTCCAGCAGAAACCTGCCCGCCGGCAATTTCGGCGTCTGGTCCGGCAACTGCATCAGTGGGGCATGCGCGGCAATTTGCGTGCCCTCGAACGGGCCTATTTCAAGATGCCGGTGGTTCCCTTCATGCGGTTTCAAGGATCGGTTCGTTTGTTGACCATTCTCGCGAGGGAACTCGGTGAACGTGCATCCCGTTTAGTCCTCTCGAAGGTTCCGGGAGACCCCGCTCCCGTCGCGCGCGCGAAAGCCTTTTTGCTTGCCCACGCCGCCGACGGCGTGACGTTGAAACAAGCCGCCGATCAGGCCCACCTCAGCCGGCACCACTTCTGCAGGGTTTTCAAGCACTCCACCGGCATCACCCTCACTGATTTTCTGGCGCGCGTCCGCGTCGAGATGGTCAAGAATCTGCTTGGCAATCGTGAATTGCGCATCACTGAGGCCGCCGATCGCGCCGGGTTTCAGTCCATCTCGCAATTCAATCGCATCTTTCGCCGTTGCACCGGGACGTCACCCTCTGGGTTCCGGGCCACCCTTCTGCCTGGTTCCAATATCCCCGGCTGTTTTGAGCAATCGCTGCGCAAAGAAAGCGAACTGTTGCGTAGCGCGGCGCCACCTCCGGGATAATAATCAAACCTTAGAATGCACATGAGAACACCCGATTCAATTGGACCCAACCGGAGAATGAGCGAATGAAAACGACCATCCTGTCGAATCGGGCCGTGATTTCAAATGAACCCGGTGCCGCGAACTACCATAGCAAATCCGCTTTCGATTTTGCGCCCCGTCCGCAATCGCAGGTCGCGGCACGGTTCTTTGTGCTTGCGCTTTGCTGCCTCTCCCTGGGCCAGGCGCGCGCGCAGCACCACGTTGAATACGGGCTGAACCTGTCGTTGGGGGCCACCTACTACGAGCTTTATAATCAAGGCGAGCAACCGGTGGGACCGGTTGTTCATCAAGAGATAGTGCCCGGGTATGGGCAGATCGCCGGTAATGCCAATGTCGGTTTCGGCGTCAATAAGGCCCGAGTCGAGTTGAGCGGCACCAACTCGAGCGATCCTCTCAGCTTCGATTACGGATTCGCGAGTTCCCGTTACTGGGACTCATTCCAATTCAGCGACCCCGTCCTGGACGGCACGCATGGCTTTTTCGACGCCACCCTTTTCGTATCAGGTTCGGGCTCGGCCGCCCTGGGCGGGGAGTTTCTGTCGTCGCCCGACACCGAGTTCGACGCTTTCTGGCATGCGGTCATCAACGTGTCTGTAACCGGCGTCACCGCCGCCGATGGCAGTTCCATCCAGTCGGGTATCTATGCGGGCGAGTGGCTGAAGGGGTTCAGCGAAACCACGCTGAACTATTTTGGTGATCCGCTGAACACCTATCAGCAGGTGGTGACCTTCGAGTTCATCTATGGCCAGCCAATTTTGATGGACACTTTTCTGCAGGTCGATGTGCAGTTCGACAATCAAACCTCCATGGTGCCTGGTACGCTGGATGCGGTGATTGACCTGGGTAACTCCACTTATTGGGGCGGCATCCAACGCCTTCGTGATGCGCGCGGCAATCCGGTTACCAATGCGCTGTATTCCTCCAGTTCCGGAGTCGATTACCGCGCCAGCACCATCGTCCGGCCCACACTCCAGGCCAGCAAAATCGGCAACCAAATGCAGTTGACCTGGACAGGGAATTTCAAATTGGAAAGCGCAGCCACGCCGCAAGGCAGTTACACCGCGCTCGCCAACGCTTCCAGTCCTTACCTTGTACCACCCGGCGAGGCGCATCGATTCTATCGGCTGGTGCTGGGTCAGTGAGCGCCATTCCGATACAATTTGTTATGGGTGCGGACCTGAAAGGAAGAAGCTGCGCGAAGAGCGCGGTGCACGTTGATGGCGGCGGACGCATCACCATAATGAACTGGGCGGCCTTATTGGGGCTGCTGGTGCTTGCGACAGTCGCATTGGCGCAACGGCGGCTGAGGCATAAATGTTCGAAGGGAGAATATATGTTCATTTTCTGGCTGATTGTGGTGGCCTACCAGTCTGCCGCATTTGATTCGCTCCAGGATTGGCGGATCTCGAAGGCGGTCTGGAAGCGGATCGAACCCAGGTCGGACGACCATAAGATACCACTGGGCGGCCAGAAGCTTTTCGGCCCCTGATTTGTAGTAATTCGCGTTTAGCGTCATACCAGTGAAAACAAGGAGTTCGGGTGGTCGTGTGCTACAGACAGGCCGTTCCTACGGAGTTAACAAGAGCCCGCGCTCTGGATCAAACAGAGTCCTGCACGCCCTCTTACTGGGAAGTTGGTTGCATCCTCAGGGGCTGATCGGAATAGTCGCGGTGTTGGGCCGCTCTCCGGCGAGGACTTTTGTTCCTTCGGCGGTCAGGCGCAGGTACCAATTGGCGGGCAGGCCCTCGTAAGTGACGAAATTGGCCTGGGTGGGCGGCGTGTTGCTGACCTTGAAGATGGCGGTGCCTTCGTCTACCTCGTCAAACATGGCGACGAAGGCCATGTCGAGCCCGAGGTTTGCGGCCGCATTAAACTGTTTCCACAGAAAGTTGCCGCCGAGCCGCGGGATGGTGGACGTGCCGGCAGGGAGTTGCTGGAGATTATTCCAACTGAAACCCGGATAGATCACCGGGAGGTACAACATCCCAGCCGAGGAGGCGGCTGCGAGGTCCGCGGTCCAGTAGGCAGTGGAAGCATAGCGAGTCGAGCCGGAAACCGAAACGTTGCCGACGTTCCAGGGGCTGTAGACGTCGAACCGGCGAAAAACCTGTGGCCAGCCCGGAGCGGACTCGGTTCGCCACCACCACTCGCCGCCGCCGACGAGAGTGACACCGTAGACGGGGTTGGTCTTGAAGTAATCAATAATTTGGTGGGCAAGGTTGGTCGAAAAGCGGTCGGCGAAGAAGCCCCAGACCAGGAGGACCGGTTTGCCATTGTGATGCAGGTAGCGCGGATCTTGCGTCAGGTGCAGGTTGTCGTTGAGCCAGCGCCAGTCATCGGTCATGCGCGAAAACAGGGTGTTGGTGGACTGGCCGGTCATGTCGTACATGAGGGCGAAGGTGCGGCCCGTGCGATTGGCGGCTCTTTGCACGTTGACCAGCACGTTGGTGGGGCGGCTGCTCACGCCCGTGACGAAGCGGGAAAGAAACACTCCGTCGATCCCAAATTCCTGCATCCAGTCGAAGTGCCGGTCGACGGTCTGTTGGTCGCGCGAGCTGAATAGATAAGCCTGGCCGCCGCCGGGATAGGTGAAGCTCCCCGCGGCGTACCGATTCGTGTACTCGCTCATGTCCGGCCACATTTCGAAGGTCAGGGTGTTCGAGACGATGGTGCTACCGGAGCGGCTCCAGTGAACCCATTGGCTCCCTCCATCGCCGGGACAGCGAAACCAGCCCTGGTAGCCACAAAGGACTTTCCTGTGGAGCGTGGACGAGTCCACTGTTTGGTTGAGACGAAAGAACGCGGGGCTGCCAGTCAGAGCGGCGGTGTAAGGCGAGGCGGCGTTGCTGAGGGCGTGCCATTGGCCCGAAAGCGCTGCCGCCGTTTCGAGTGTGCCGCGACCGTTCCAGGTCAGAGTGATGCGCCCATTTGCTGCAGCCGAATTAGTCAGCCGCGCCGCGGCGATCGCCTTTGTTGCGGAGAGCGAGAGGGCCAGAGATGCAACGAGCATTAAGCGGGCACTCATACACCATGATTAGTTTCTACTCTGCTCAGCACCTTCCCCGATGCGCTGGGCCTCTGCCTGGAGCTGATCCAGCACGTTCTTCTCCGACTCCGCTTTGATTCTGAATCCAACTAGCACGCCTTCCGCGCGCTCATCCATTTTCCGGTTGAGGTCCTCCAATTGCGCGCGGCGCCGCCGCACTTCGGCCTCTTGGGGGTTGCGCTGTGACTGAGCGGCTTCCAGAGCCCGCTGGGCAACAGCAAGCTGCTCTGAGAGACGTGCAAGAAGTGAATCCGAGCCGGTTCGGATGATGCCCTGCCGCAGCTCTTCCATACTGGTTTCCTTCAAGTGCTGCAATGCCTGCAGCATTGCCGTCGTGCGCGCCAACTCCGCCTGAATTTCAATCTGATGACCGGCGATCGTCCGCAAAGCCTCCGCAGTACGCTCAGCGTCCAGGGCCCGACCCGAGCCGGACATCTCTAAATTGGTTGTTGAGCGCGCCTGTTCAAGTTCGCGTTGCAGCAGCCCGACTTGGCCGCGGAGGCGGAGCAACTCAGGCGAAGGATCCACCGGGAGTGGTTGAGCGGCACGCGCCAACACGAGGCGATTCGAAAAACGAACAGTCTCGTGCGTCATCGCGGCTGCCTCATCGGCCTGATGGCGGAGAAAACTCTGCTCCTGGCGCAGTTGAAGGATCGTTTGGTGTTGATGCACGAGAGCACTCGCCAGCAACCCAAAAACGATGGCTAGGCCGAACACGCCGGTAGACCTCAGCAGACGCATAGTGCTCAGTGCGTTGAAGCTTACGATGAGTTGGACTTGCCTGGGAGGCGGACGTTCAAAGGGCCAAGCCGAGGTAGTGCTGGCGCGGCGCGAGCAACCGGGGTGTGGCTTTGCAGCCGGCCGTCGACCACTCTTGCCGCAGAACTCGTTGCATCCAATACTTACGCCTGTGCAGCAAGTGTCATCACCGACTTGGCGTCTGGCCCATCGTGGTTTGCTCGTCGCGGGGTCGCTCTGGGTTTTGGTTGGGCCGGTCGTGGTGGTTTGCGCCGGTGAGGATTGGCCAAGGTTCCTCGGCCCGCGAGGCGACAATACGTCGGCTGAGACCGGCCTGCTCGAGCGGTGGCCGACGAACGGGCCGCCAATGCTCTGGGAGCAGAGGGTCGGCTCCGGGTACGGCGCGCCGTCAGTGTTGGGCCAAACCCTGGTGCTGCATCACCGGGTCGGCGACACGGAAGTTGTGGAGAGCCTCGACGCCCCCACCGGTAAGTCGCTCTGGCGCCACAGCTCGGCGAGCCGGTTTGTCGATCCGTTCGGCTACAACAACGGGCCGCGCTGCACACCGGTCCTGGCCTCAAATCTCTGCTACACGTTCGGGGCCGAGGGCAGGCTGCTATGCCTCGACCTCCGAGATGGGCGCCTGATATGGGAACAGGACACCGCGAAGGACTGGGCGGTGCCGGAGCCATTCTTTGGCGTGGGCAGCACGCCGCTGCTCGAGGGCGACAAACTCATCGTCATGGTCGGCGGCCAGCCCAATGCCACGATGGTGGCGCTGGAAGCGGAGACCGGCAAAACGCTGTGGCAGAACGCGGGCCGGAACAATTGGGAAGGCGCGCGCACAATGGGCTGGAACGGTGAAAAGCCGTATCGGTGGACAGGGCAGGAAAAACTGGCCAGCTATTCCTCGCCCGTGGCCGCCACGATCCACGGTCGGCGGCACATCCTCTGCCTGACGCGACAGGGGTTGGTTTCGCTCGATCCGGCCAACGGCGAAGTGAATTTCAGCCGTTGGTTTCAGTCGCCCGTCGACGAGTCGGTCAACGCGATGTGCCCGGTGGTGTGGGACGACCTGGTGCTGATCTCGGCGGCGTATTACCGGGTCGGGAGTGTGTTGCTGCGCGTCAAGCCGGATGGCAAGTCATTTGAGGAAGTCTGGCGCAGCCCCGGTGCGTCTCCGGAGCGCGAGCCGAGCACGGGGCGCTTGCTACCGCCGGTGCTGGAGGTGCATTGGAACACACCTCTTCTGTGCGAAGGCTATCTCTATGCTTTCAGCGGTCGCAACGAGGCCGATGCGACGTTCCGCTGTTTGGAGTTCCGGACCGGCAAAGTGCAGTGGAGCCGGGACGAGCGCTGGCGCGCGCACAGTTCGCGACAGCCGCCAGTCTATGGCCGCGGCTCGGCGATCCTGGCGGACAAAAAGCTGGTCGTCCTCGGCGAAGGCGGCAAACTCGGTCTGTTTGCCCTGAGCCCCAAAGCGCCGCAAGAGCTTTGCTCCTGGCAAGTCCCGCAACTGAAATACCCGTGCTGGACCGCGCCGGTGTTGTCCGGGAAGAGACTCTACCTTCGCAGCGAGGAGAGGCTGCTCTGTTTTGACTTGGCCCGGTAGACCGAAAGGACGAGCTCCCGTGAGCCCCCAATCTCCGCTCCCCCAAGTCTCCCATGAGTATCGCCTCAGTCTTGGGTCGATCGGGTCGGGTGCCGAGGATTGCGCCTCGGCACCCTCCCACACCACTGGACGTGCGGTTTTCCGCATCCAGCGGTTGAACGCAGCCGCCTCGTTCATGGTGCGGCGAGGTCAGATGGAACCACAA
>DATDCV010000642.1:0-7996 GCA_036524155.1 Verrucomicrobiia bacterium | reverse complement strand
CGGCACGAATATCAACTCCGGCCAGTACCTGGTCCTGTTCGCCTCCGGCAAGAACCGCCGCATCCCCGGAGCCAGGCTCCACACTAATTTCAAGCTCGGCACGGCGGGCAATTACCTCGGACTCTATGCTGGCGATCTTCCGCCGTGCGTGGCTCACGAATACGCTCCCCAATACCCCGAGCAACGGAGTGACGTTTCGTTTGGGCTGGACGCTACCGGCAACCCCCGTTATTTCGCGATCCAGACGCCGGGCGGCCCGAACAGCACCAGTACCCTGACCGGCGCTGTCGCCGCAGTGCATTACAGCGTTGGCCGCGGCTTTTTCAGCCATCCCTTTGCGGTCGTGCTGAGCGTCCCCACACCAGGGACGACGATTCGTTACACGACCGACGGCAGCCCGCCGACAGAGAGCTCTGACATCTATACCGCGCCGTTGGCCATCAGCCGCACCACGACCTTGCGGGCGGTGGTTTTCGGCGCCGGAATGTTGCCGTCGCTGCCGCAGACCTGCACTTATATCTTCACGGGTGACGTCATTCATCAGCCGGCCGATCCGACGGGCTTTCCGATCACGACCACCTGGTCTACTTACGGTTGGCCCTCCGACTATGCGATGGACCAAAACATAGTCAACGATCCGCTTTACAACGCGACGATCGAAAACGACCTGCTGGCCCTGCCCGCCCTTTCAATCGTGATGCGCACCGACGACATGTTCGGGGCGGCCAATGGCCTCTACACCCATGCTGATAACCTGACGCTGGAGGTCCCGTGCTCAGTCGAATTGATCAACCCCGATGGCAGCCCCGGTTTTCAATGCGATGCCGGAGTGAGGATGCACGGCGGCGGCAGCCGCTTGCGCACGCTCAAGCACCCTTTCCGGCTGTTGTTCCAGGGCAAATACGGCCCCCCCAAACTGGATTACCCGTTCTTCCCGGATAGCCCCGTCACAAAATTCGACCAGATTGATCTGCGGTCCGATTATAATGATCACTGGACGCACGGTTTTGACGCCAGCCAACGAGCCCGCGGCGGCTTGGTTCGCGACGCGTTTTTCAAGGATTTGCATGCCAGAATGGGCGCCTTCTCTTCCCACAGCCGGTACGTGCATCTCTACATCAACGGACTCTATTGGGGTGTCTACAATCCTTGTGAACGCCCTGATGCCGGCTTCGCCGCCTCCTACCTTGGCGGCGACAAAGCCGATTATGACGCCTTCAATGGCACTGGGCCGCAACTGGTCGATGGCACAACTGCCGCCCGTAACGCCATGCTGAGCCTCAACAACACCAACCTGGCGAGCCTCTCCCAATACGAGCAAATCCAGCAGTACCTCGATGTGCCGCAGTACATCGATTACATGATCGGCCAGCTTTACGGCGCCAACTGGGATTGGGGCACCGTGAAAAACTGGTATGCGGTGCGCCGCCGTCAGCCTGGCGCGGGCTTCCAGTATCTCTACTGGGACAGCGAACGCACGCTCGAAGGCCTGAACGACCAGGTCAACGTCAGCCCCGATAACCTCCAGGCCAACCTGGCCAAAAACGTCGAATATCGCCTCACCTTCGCCGATCATGTCCAAAAGCATTTCTTCGACGGCGGCGCGCTCACGCCCGATTCCGTCGCCGCCACCTGGCGGGCCCGCGCGGCCCAGATCGATCGCGCTATCGTCGGGGAGTCCGCTCGCTGGGGTGATTCCGTGCCCAACGGAAAGGTGAGCCTCTCTCCCCTGCCCTACCCGTCATATGCCACTGGCACCCCCTACACTCGCGATGAGAATTGGCTCGGCGAGCAAGGCCGGCTGCTTACGAACTACTTTCCCTTCCGCTCGGGCGTCGTCCTTACGCAGTTCATGCAGGCGGGACTTTACCCGCGGGTCACAGCGCCCGCCTTCAGCCAACACGGCGGCCGCGTCCCCGCCGGCTTTAACCTGACCATGACTCCGGCAGCGTCGGTGATTTATTACACCACTGACGGCTCGGACCCGCGCCTCTACAACCTCGGCACACCCGCTCCTTCCGCGCGTCTCTATTCCGGCGGTATCGCCCTGACCAACAACGTCGCGGTGAAGGCCCGGGTGTTGAGTACGGGGACCTGGAGCGCGCTCACTGAGGCCACATTTTTGATCGCAGGCATGGGCGTGCCGATTCGGATCACGGAGTTGATGTATCACCCCGTCGGCGGCGAAGCCTTCGAGTTTATCGAACTGCAGAACGTCGGCGCGCTGCCGGTGGACATGAGTGGTTTTAGTTTCCAGAATGTTACTTACATTTTTCCCAACGGCACAGTGCTCGCACCGGGCGCCGTAATGGTATTGAGTTCCGCCCTCGATCCGGCGGCCTTCGCTCTCCGCTACCCGGGCGTGGTGGTGGCCGGCACTTATGGCGGCCAGCTCTCCAACTCGGGTGAACGTATTGCACTGCTCGATCAATACGGTCGCACCATTACCTCCGTGAGCTACGGCACCACGGGCGGTTGGCCCCCCGCGGCCGACGGCGGCGGTTATTCGCTCGAATTAATCAACCCGAATGGTAACCCGACCGATCCCGCCAATTGGCGCGCCAGCACCGTCTTGAACGGGTCTCCCGGGCTGGTCAACCAGCCCGCGGCCCTTCCAGCCGTGCGCCTGAACGAGTTGATGGCGGACAATGCCAGTGCCGTCACAAATGGCGGCGTTTTTCCCGATTGGCTCGAGCTCTATAACGCGAACGCCGGCCCCGTCAGCCTCGCCAGTTGGAGCCTCAGCAACAGCGGCGATCCCCGAAAATTCGTCTTCCCTGCCGGCGCCTCCCTGCCCGGGAATGGCTACCTGGTGGTTTGGTGCGATACCCTTACCAACGCGCCCGGTCTCCACACCAGCTTCACGCTCGGCCGAAAAGGGGAGAGTCTTTTCCTCTATGATAACCTGACGAACCGCATCGACGCCGTTGGGTTTGGCCTGCAGCCTCCCAATTTCAGCCTCGGCCGGATCGGTCCAGCGGGCAACTGGCAGCTAACGCTCCCCACCCCCTCGTCCAATAATGTTGCGGCCGCACTCGCTCCGGCGACGCACCTCGTCATCAACGAATGGCTGGCCAACTCGGTTCCCGGCTCTTCCGATTGGCTCGAAGTCTTCAACCGTTCTCCTGGCCTGCCCGTCGCCTTATCCGGGCTGTTTTTCGGCACTACCAGCAATCTTTTTCAACTCCGCTCACTCTCGTTTGTCGGCCCGGGCGGATTCGCCCAGTTTTTCGCCGACGAAAAACCGGGACCCGATCATCTCGACTTCAAGCTGTCAGCTTCGGGCGATGTTGTCTCCATATTCGACGCCACCAGCCAACGGCTCGACAGCGTCACGTTCGGAGCGCAGGTCGAAGGTGTTTCCCAAGGTAGACTGCCAGACGGCTCCGCGAACATTCTGAGTTTTCCGGGCACAGCCAGTCCCGGCGCCAGCAATTACGTCCTGAGCTACACCGGCCCGGTCCTCAACGAGTTGATGGCGCGCAACGTTTCCGCTGTCTATGGTCCCGGCGGCCATAACTCAGACTGGGTGGAACTTCACAATCCGGGTGCAACTGACTACCCGTTGGCCGGAATGAGCCTGAGCACCGACTCGAACCGCCCCTTGATGTGGGCTTTCCCGGCCGGTGTCTCGATCCCTGCGGGCAGCTTCCGGGTTATCTGGTGCGACTCGTCGCTGCCGCCTTCCACTAACGCGACCGGTCCATTGAACACCGGGTTCGCGCTGAACGCCCAGGGCGGCGCTCTTTGGCTCTTTAACGCCAATGGCCAGCCCGTAGATTCCGTCGCATTCGGCTTTCAGGTCGCCGATCTGTCGATCGGCCGAAGCAGTGGCTCGTGGGCCTTGCTGTCGGCGCCTACTCCCGGATTTTCCAACGAAGCCCCCGCCACATTGGGCAACCCTGTAAATCTCCGAATCAACGAATGGATGCCCGCGCCGCTTTCCGGAAACAATTGGTTCGAGCTCTACAACACCGACACTCGCCCGGTCAGTCTGGCAGGATTGTACCTGACTGACGACCCGTCCATAACCGGCCTAAAAAAGTTCTCGGTGCCCGCGCTCAGTTTCATCGCCGGAAACGGCTGGGTGAAGTACGAGGCTGACGCCCACCCCAGCCTCGGCCCGGACCACGTCAATTTCAGCCTCGACCGGCTGGGCGAGACACTCCGGCTTTACGACTCCAGTTTGAACCTCATCGACGCCGTTGATTTCGGACTTCAAGCCGACGGCGTCTCGCAAGGCCGGCTGCCGGACGGCGCGCCCAACATCGTCTCATTCGTCTCTACGCCAACGCCAGACGCCAGCAACTATCTTCCGTTGCCAAACGTGTTGGTGAACGAGGTCCTGACTCACACCGACCCGCCTCTGGAGGACGCGATCGAGCTGTTTAATCCAGGTACTACCGATGTTGTGCTCGATGACTGGTTCATCAGTAATTCGCAGGCTGACTTCAGAAAATACCGCATACCCGCGGGCACAGTCCTTCCGGCCGGCGGCTACAAGGTCTTCTACGAGTACCGATTCAACTCGACGAACGCTTCTCCGTTCACGTTCAACTCCGCGCACGGTGACTCTGTGCTGGTCTCCGAAGCGGATAGCTTGGCCAACCTGACTGGGTACCGCGCCCAGGTTGCCTTCGGCGCCGCCGAGAACGGCGTGTCATTCGGACGCTTCGTAACCAGCGCCGGAGCCGATTTTGTTCCGTTGGCCGCTCATACTTTCGGTGCCGACAACCCGACGACCGTGACTCAATTCCGCACGGGTTCCGGTTCGACCAACTCCTATCCCAAGGTCGGTCCCGTAGTCATCAGCGAGATCATGTATCACCCGGTTACCGCCAGCGGCACCAACCTGCTGGAAAATCCCAACGAGGAGTTCGTTGAGGTGTTCAATCTCACTCCGACTTTCGTTCCTTTATATGATCCGGCTGCGGTCACCAACTGCTGGAAGCTCGGTGGCGGAATCAACTTCGAGTTTCCGGCAGGGACGCTTCTTCCGGCAGGTGGTTATCTGGTCGTCGTGGGTTTTGATCCCGTTGTGGACGTCTCGGCTTTAGCCAACTTTAGAGCGAAATACGGCCTCGGCACCAACACAGCGATCTTCGGTCCTTTCAGCGGGCGGCTGAACAACGCCGGCGAGAGTGTCGAGTTGTATAAACCGGACCACCCGCAGACCGCGCCCCACCCGGATGCCGGTTTTGTTCCTTACCTGCTGGTGGACCGAATCGCGTATTCGCCGGTTCTGCCCTGGCCCACGGGCGCGGATGGCACGGGCAATTCCCTCCAACGCCGAATCGCGGTGAACTACGGCAATGAGCCCCTCAACTGGGTGGCTTGCGTCCCGACTCCCGGGACCGCGAATTGCGGCGTGGATACCGACGGCGACGGTTTGCCTGATGCCTGGGAAATTGCTCATGGACTGGATCCCAACTCCGCATCAGGCGACAACGGCGCCGCGGGCGACCCGGATGGCGACCGCTTCACCAACCTCGAGGAATACCTGGCTGGAACCGACCCGCGTGATCCCGCGAGCTACCTGAGAATCGAGTCCGCGAGCCCCGTCGCGGAGGGGGTCGCCCTGCGGTTTGCCGCCATGGTCAGCCATTCGTACACGATCCAATATCGCGATGACTTGAACGCTGGCGGTTGGCTTACACTCGGCAACGCCGGCCCCTTCGGTGAAAATACCGCTGCTCAGATCATCGATCCGTCGGGATTCACCCACCCTGCCCGATTCTACCGTCTCGTCACTCCCGCGATACCCTAACGTTGGAAACGAAGGCCGGTCTGGCATTGCTACGCACCGGATTCCTCTCGCCGCGAACTGGGTCAGTGAAATGTTCGAAGGCCTCGCCCCGTCGCTTACTTTAGCCGGCCAAGAGTTTCTTTAATCCGGCTGAAACTCGGCAAATCCTTCGGCGTCGGTGTCTGCTCGCTGTACTGGATCACGCCGTTCTTATCGATCACGAACGCGGCGCGCGCGGCCGTGTCGCCGACCCCCGCCAGGTTCGGGAACACCACGTCATATTTCTTAATCACCTCTTTGTTCAGATCGCTCGCGAGAGTGACATTGATCTTCTCTTTCTGGGCCCAAGCCTCCTGCGCAAACGGTGTGTCCACGCTGATGCCAACCACCTCCGCATTGAGGCCCGCATACGCATTCAGCCCCCCGCTTATGTCGCACATTTCTTGAGTGCAAACGCTCGTGAACGCGGCAGGAAAGAACAACAGAACCGTGTTCTTCCGGCCAAAATTGCTGCTGAGCTTGACGTCAACCAGCCCGGAGGCCTGTTTGGATTTCAAGGTGAAATCAGGTGCTTTCGTGCCAACGCTTAATGCCATAACAAGGATTTATTTATTAATGACTACGGGTTAACAACTTTACGCGCGCTAACATTATCCCACCCCCGCCGCCTGTCAAATCACCCTCCCCTCCTCCTCGTCCTCCTCCTCTTCCTCGTTCTCGTCCTCGTCCTCGTCCCCGTTCCCCCTCCCTCCATCACTCCCTCCCTCTATTCTTGAGGTGCTCTCCCTCACTCATTCACTTATTCACTCATTCACTAATTATTTCCTCCATCACCTCCCTCGCATGCTCCTCGGGCTTCACCTTCGGCCAGATCTTTCTAATCCTGCCGTCCGGCCCGATCAGAAACGTCACCCGGTGCGTGCCCATGTATTTCCGACCCATAAACTTCTTTTCTCCCCACACGCCATACTTCTGAACGATGCTCTTATCCTCGTCCGCCAGGAGTGTGAACGGCAGCCTGTATTTCTCGGCAAACCTGGCGTGCGACTTTCCCGAATCCACGCTCACGCCCAGCACTACTGCTCCCTTCTTCTTGAACTCGGCGAATTCATCCCGAAACGCGCAGGCCTCTTTTGTGCACCCGGGCGTGTCGTCCCGGGGATAAAAATAGAGCACCACTTTCTTGCCCGCCAGGTCCGACAGCGACACCTTGCTTCCGTCCTGCGTGGTCGAGGTGAAACCTGGGGCCGTATCCCCCTCCTTCAGTTCAAGCACAATCTCTTTTCCCATAACTCCATTTGGATAAACCGTTGCTCATTTCCTCTGCGCCGGCTGATTGCTGCTGGGCGAGCTGGCCGGATGCGCGCTCATCTGGCGCGTGCCGTCCCACACGTACAGCAAGCCGGATACCCCGGTGCACACGGCCGCGCCCGCGGTCAGCCACAGCAGCAACCGCTCGGGCCATTTCATCAGCACCCACACCACCACTGCCATTTGCAGCACCGTTGCGATCTTGCCCAGGATGCGCGGCCTGACCTTCACCTTTCCAGCTACCCACTGAATTACTATCACCCCGACCACGAGCAAGATGTCGCGCCCGATGATCGTTCCGGTCAGCCACAACGGAATAGTCTGGAGGTAGGGAGTGTGATCGAAGCTCAGCAATACAATCCCGGACACCAACAGCAGCTTGTCCGCCAGCGGGTCCAGGATTGCGCCCAGTTCACTCTTTTGATTGAAACGCCGCGCTATATACCCGTCCACACCGTCGCAGATCGCCGCCACCGCAAACGCCGCAATCCCCAGCATCCGGTGCGCCTCGCGCCCGTTCTGAACGTAGTACAAAATCTCCACCACAAAAAACGGGATCAGCAAAATGCGGAAGATCGTGACTCGATTCGCTATCGTCATGCGTGTTCGCCCCCAATCTTGCTGGAAGCCTCTCCACCGCGTCAATCCCTGGTTGCGGGCTGCGGGCTCTAAAAAACCTACGATGCTCAGGGCCGCCTCCGCACGCAGAAAACCTGGCAGGATTTCGCAAACAACGCGGGAACCGCCCTCACCCGCTGGAACTACGACCCGTACCGCGGCTGGCTCGCTTCCAAGAACTACTGCGACCCTGCTACTGGCGCACTGGGTGCAGAAGGGACTTCAGGCCCCAGCTACAGCAACTCTCCCGCCGGCCGACTCCGCACCCGCACCTGGAAACGCCTCGGTAACGACAACCAGCCGATTGTTACGACCTACAGT
>DATDCV010000641.1:0-25582 GCA_036524155.1 Verrucomicrobiia bacterium | reverse complement strand
GCCCGTTATTACCAGGCTGATCGCAATTAACCGGGGCTCTCCCCATTTCTTTACCAACCGGCCAATCGCCCCACCCTGAATGAACGCGCTGATGAGCGCCGAGAACACGAACAGGTAGGCGACTGTGGAAGCGGATCTTTCATCCGTTTGGGTATCTAGATGGAAGTTATCACTGACGATGAGGGGCAAAGTGCTTTCGAAGCAACTAAAGCAAAAGGTGGCCAGGAAGAAGACGACGACGAGGAGGCCGATTTTGGGTTGGCGGAGGGTGTGGAGCCACTGGTCGAGGTGCGGACGCGGGGGAGCCTGCTGGGATCCGGCCTTCCGGCTCTCGACGAGGATAAAGAACGCGAGGCAAAAGTTGATGGCGCAAAAGGCGGCGGCGAACCATCCCGGCCCGGTATTGCCAAGGTGTTTGAGGGTCAGGCCGCCGATGGCGGGTCCGAAAATGAAACCCAGGCCGAAGGCCATGCCGATGAGGCCCATGCGGCGGGAGCGCTGGTCTGGCGGGGTGATATCGGCGATGTAGGCCTGGGCGACAGTGATGTTGCCACCGCAAAGGCCGGCGAAGGCGCGGGAGAGGATCATGAGCCAGAGGGCGGCGCGATGATTGGCGAGGCCGGCGCTGAGGGCGAAGAGCACATAAGAGGCGGCGGCCCCCGCGGTGCTAATGAGCAGGATGGGGCGGCGGCCATGCTGGTCGGAGAGTCTGCCCCAGACGGGGGAGAAGACGAATTGAAGGGCGGAAAAAGAGGCGATGATGACGCCGATTTCCCAGCCCTGAGCCCCGAAATGGCGGCTGTAGATGGGGATATAGGGCACCACGATTCCAAAGCCGACCAGGTCGATGAAGACGGTGAGAAAGATGACCAGAACGGAGGGTTTCCTCATAAAGAGCGGGAAAAGTGCATCGGCGGAACCGCGGCGGACATAAGGAGAAACTGTAGCCGCCATTGTGGTGGCGTCAAGTGAGGCGACAGCAAGGAGCAAAAGGAAAGGGATTGCGTCGCCGTTGGGGTTGTTGCAGAATTTACACCGGCCCGAGCATTCGAGGTGAGTGCGAAGGCCGGAGCCTGTAGTGCGCCCGGGCGGGCGTTTTGTTAGCAACCGAAATCAAGCCATGGCACAGCCCAAACCGACGCCGGCGAAAGACACACGAACGAGGATTCTGCTGGTGGATGATCACGCGGTGGTGCGCTACGGGATAGCCCAACTGATCAACCGTGAGGCGGACCTGGTAGTGTGCGGCGAAGAGGAGAACGCTTCGAACGCGCTCAGCGCCATCGAGAGGCTCAAACCGGGCCTGGTCATCGCGGATATTTCTCTCAAGGACAGCAGTGGTTTGGAATTGATGCGGAACATCAAAGCGCAGTATTCGCGGCTGCCGGTATTGGTGGTGAGCGCGCACGACGAATCGGTTTACGGTGAGATTGCTTTTCGAGCAGGGGCGCTGGGGTACCTGATGAAACAGGAGGCGCTGGAGAAGATCATAGTGGCGATTCGCCGGGTGCTGAGCGGCAACATATATGTCAGCGATGCGCTGGCGGCCAAAATGCTACAGCAACAGATCTCCGGAAAGACCAACCTGCAGGATTCGCCGGTGAAGTCATTGAGCGACCGCGAGCTGGAGGTGTTCCAAATGATCGGCCAGTGGAAAAAGACCAGCGAGATCGCGCAGGAACTTCATCTGTCAATCAAGACAATCGAATACTATCGGGAACAGATCAAACACAAGCTGAACCTGAAGAACTCTGCGGAACTGACGCAGCACGCGACCTCGTGGGTGGAGCGAGAGCTGCGGACCTAACCGGGAGAATCAGAGAAGGTCGCTTTTACAGGGTGGGGGATTACTGGTGTGGCTGTCGTCCGTCAGAGGTGGCCCGCTTCACCCATCCCGTTTGAATAGTCCGTGTGTTTTCGCCCGCCCTCCGAGTCCACGCCGCTATCTTCCCCGGGATTTCCCCGGGGAGGAATTGAGGGTTCTTCCGGGATCGTGATCGAGACTAACCCCGATTGAGGCTCGGGGGCGGCGAGACTAAGCTGGGCCCACATTTGCGAACTACATCACAGGATATGAATGCGACGTGCTGCCACCCTTCCATAAAATGCTCCAGCCCGAAACCCCCAATGCTGAGGTCGGGAGGGCCCGCCGCACTGCGAGAGGCCAGGGGCGCGGACGCGCTGGCGAGGGGCGGCCGGCAGAATTCAATCCGGGTACTATTGGTTGATGATCACCCGGTGGTACGCCAGGGCTTGAGTTCGTTCCTGGCCAAACACAACGTGCTGGTACTTGGGGAAGCCGCAAACGGGCGGGACGCCGTCCGGCTGGCGAAAGAACTGCAGCCGGACGTGGTGCTGATGGATATCGACATGCCGCAGATGAGCGGGCTCACGGCGACCGAGCTGTTGCGCAAAGAAAGCCCGGCGGTGAAGGTCCTCATTTTGTCAATGCACACCCATTCGGAATATGTGTTGCGCATCCTGCGGTGCGGCGCGCGCGGATATGTGCTGAAAGATGCAGCGGGCGACGAGATGATCAAGGCGATCGAAGCAGTGCACGGAGGCGGGACATTCTTCAGCACAGACGTGGCCCGGTTGGCGTTGAACCAGTTTGTGCAAGGGACGTCCGACAATCAGGGCACGAAGCCAATCAGCAACCGCGAGCGCGAGGTGCTGGTGGCGATTGCGGAGGGTCTCAGCAACAAAGAAATCGCCTGCCGGCTCGGAGTGGGCGTACGCACGGTGGAAACGCACCGGGAGCGAATCATGCGCAAGCTCGACATCCACAGTGTCGCCGGTCTGACCAAGTTCGCGATCCAGAAGGGGTTGATCCTGATGCCGCGAGAACCGGAGATGGCGTTTTGCCGGTAGCCGGCGTTGTGAACAACCGGTCAGTAAAATTCAATAACTAGCCTTTGCCCTCCGCCGAAGAATTCGGTTTGGTGGACGGCGATGATTAATTCGATCCCTGAGGGTGCGGGGCCGGCGCCGGACTTGAAACAGAGCCGGCGGCCGCGAGAGGTGCCGGGGGCGGCGGCGAGGATTGATCGGCTACCGCCACAGTCGCTGGAAGCAGAACAAGGAGTGCTGGGATGCATTTTGCTCTCCCCGAATGAGAGCATGGGAGTCTGCATTGAAAAGCTGAAAAGCGGCGCCGAGGTTTTTTACGATCTGCGGCATCAGACGATCTACAACACGCTGGCGGCGATGTACGACGCGCGGGAGCCGATCGACCTGATCACGGTGCAGCAGCGGCTGAAAGACAAACAGCTACTCGAACCGGTCGGAGGCATCGCGTACCTCTCGATGCTGCCGGACAGCGTACCTTCGGCGGCGAACCTGAGCTACTACCTCGAGATCGTGCAGGAGAAGCAGGTGCTGCGGAAGATGATTCGCGTGTGCACGGAGGTCGTGGGCCGGGTGTACGACTTCGAGGGGGAAGTGGACGCGTTAATGGACGAAGTTGAGCGGGATATCCTCCGGATCAGCGAGTCGCGGGTGCAGAGCCAGAGCACGACGATCAAGGACCTGGTAAAGAGGGCGATCAACACGATCGAGGATTTCCATCAGCGTCAGGGGATGCTGACCGGGATTGGAACCGGCTTCCAGGATTTGGACAAGATGACCACCGGGCTGCACGGGGGAGAGATGGTGGTGATTGCGGCACGGCCGTCGATGGGCAAGACGTCGCTGGCGATGAATATTGCGGAAAACGTGGCGATTGATCAGGGGCTGCCGGTGGGGGTGTTCAGCCTGGAAATGACAGCCGAAGCGCTGGTGTTGCGGATGCTCTGCTCGCGCTCGCGGGTGAACCTGCGCAACGTGCGGGAGGGCTTTTTGGCGGAACGCGATTTTCCGAAACTGACGGGAGCGGCGGGGAAGCTCGCCAAAGCGCCGCTGTTCATCGATGATTCGTCCGGATTATCCATTTTGCAGCTCAGGGCGAAAGCACGGCGGATGCAGCAGCAGTATGGGGTGAAGCTTTTCGTGATTGACTACCTGCAACTCCTCCATTCTACTTCGCGACACGCGGAGAACCGGCAGCAGGAGATCGCGGATATCTCGAGCGGGATCAAATCACTGGCGAAAGAGCTGAATCTGCCCGTAATAGTTCTGAGCCAGTTGAACCGGGAGCTGGAGCGCGATAAGAACCGGAAACCGCGTTTGTCGGACCTGAGGGAATCGGGAAGTATTGAACAGGATGCCGACCTGGTAGGTCTGTTGTACCGACCAAGCAGCAGCGATGACGACGAGACTGCCTCACCCGACGAAGAGGCCGTAGCGATCAATTTGTTGATCGCGAAGCAACGCAACGGGCCCACGGGCGACGTGAATCTGACATTTCTTAGGCCATACACGCGGTTTGAAAGCGCAGCAAAAGTCAGCGACGAGGATGTGCCGAACTAAGGCGCTGAAAGGAGTGTGGCTATCGCTGTGCGTGGGGATGTTGCTGGTGGCGTGGCTGCCGTCCACCCGGGGGCAAACACCGGGCGCCAAAATCACCAAGGTGGCGATCGAGCACCTGGGACCGGCCACAGTCAGCGACGCGCTAATTCGAGCCAATCTCAGAGTCAAAGCGGGGGACCCCTACCTGCCAGCCGCGGTAGATGATGATATTCGCAACCTGTACGGCACCGGGCAGTTTTTCAACGTTCAGGCGAAAACCGACGATACGGCGGACGGCGTCGCGCTGACCTATGTGGTACAAGGCAACCCGCGTCTGACGGAAATAAGGTTTCAGGGGAACAAAAAGCTTTCCGAGAGCAAGCTGCGAAAGCCCGTGACGTCAAAGGTAGGCGAGTCCTTTAACGAACGGAAACTGTTCACCGACACTCAGGAAATCCTGAAACTCTATCAGAAGAAGGGCTACCCGCGAACGGAGGTGAAGTACACCTATTCGATCGACCAGAACACCGGCCGGGCGACGGCGACGTTTGAGATCACTGAGAGCCCGAAGGCCAAGATCATCAAGGTGGAATTTGGGAGCGCGCAAGCTTTCACGCAGCGACGGTTGAGACGGGTGATCAAGACCCGCAAGCACTGGATGTTTTCATGGCTGACCGGGAGCGGGTATCTCAAGGACGAGCAGTTCGAGGAAGACCAGGAAAAGCTGCGGGAGTTTTATCTGGACCACGGCTACCTGGATTTTGAGATCAAGAAGATCGACTTCCTGAACCCGTCGCCCCGGACCTTGATGATTCGGTTCCAGGTTTACGAAGGGAAACAGTATCGCGTGGGGGCGGTGAAATTTTCCGGGAACAAGATTTTCAGCACCCAGGACGTGACGAATGGGCTGCGCCAGGTCCATGCGATGAAAGGGGACAAGGGAAAAACGGGACGCAACGGTCTGCTAATGGACGTGGGGGATGTGTTCCGGCCGAAAGGCCTGACCAAGGATGTGGAGGATGTCGAGGACTTTTACGGGGCCAAAGGCTATATCGACGTGGGGGCCTACACCCGCAACCTGAAAGTGCTTCGCGTGCCTAACATCGAAACCGGAACGATGGACCTCGAGTTTCAAATCGAGGAGGGTCAGCAATCGCACATCGAAAAGATCGACATCCGGGGCAACACCAAGACCAAGGATAAGGTGATTCGCCGAGAGTTGGCGGTGTCACCCGGGGAGGTGTTCGACATGGTGCGGGTGAAGCTGAGCAAACAACGGATTGAGGGTTTGCAGTATTTCGACAAGGTGGACGCGCGGCCGGAGCCGACGGACATCGCGAACTACAAGAACCTGATTGTGGGGGTCGAGGAGGGGAATCCCGGCCACCTGACCATGGGGGCCGGATTCAGTTCGGTGGAATCGCTGGTGGGGTTCGTCGAGCTGACGCAGGGGAATTTCGATTTATTTCAACCGCCGAGGTTTACCGGGGGCGGACAGAGGTTCAGGCTGCGGCTGGCGATCGGAACGGAACAGCAGGATTACGTGGTGTCGTTCGTCGAGCCATGGTTCCTGGGGCGGAAGCTGGCGCTGGGGGTGGACGGCTACTACCGGGACCTGGCGTACCTGAGCCTGGATAACGTTTACGATGTAGTGCGGGCGGGAGGCCGAGTGAGCCTGGAGCGCACGTTGGGCAGCGATTTTCTCCGCGGCGGCATAAGTTACGGCCTGGAGGACGTTGGCATCATCTTGAACAGCGGTTGGAACCAAACGAATACGCCTCCTTCGATTTATGACGAGCGGGGTTATAGCCTGCTGTCTCGGGTCGGAACCTCGATCGCCTACGACACGCGCAACAGCGTTCGGTTGCCGAACAAAGGTCAGCGGACGGAGTTGGACGCCGAGTATGTGGGAGGGCCGCTGGGCGGCGACCATGAGTTCATGAAGTTGGAACTAAAAACCGGCTGGTACTTCAAGGGACTGTTTCCGGGCCACGTTCTGGAATTGGTAGGGCGCACTGGCGTCGCCAAGAGCTTCCAATCAGATCACGATGTTCCGTTCTACGAGCGTTATTACCTGGGCGGCCTTTATTCGCTTCGAGGATTCAAGTACCACAGCATCTCACCACGCGACCCGCTGTCGCCAGGGCGCGCCGGGTCGAGCAACCCCGACGACTACTACTCGGAGCCGACGGGTGGCGACACGTATTGGTTCGGCTCGGCGGAGTACAGCATTCCCATTTTTGAGCAAGAGCGGGGAATTGGGGTTCGATTTGCGCTATTCTACGATATCGGCAACGTCGCGGCCAAACCGTGGACGTGGAATATCGACGAATTCAACGACAATTGGGGTATCGGCCTGAGGCTGAACCTGCCGATTGGACCGATTCGGCTTGATTATGGCATTCCCATTCACCACGACAAATTCAACAGCGGCAGCGGGCAGTTTCAATTTGGCGTCGGCTACACGCGCGAGTTTTGATTTTCGGGTTGGCGGTTTCAAGAAAATCTGATTGTCTGGTATTTTATGAGAAACAAAATTGCGAAGGTTTTGGCTGGGGTGCTCCTGCTGACCGTTTTGGGCGGGCCGGCCTGGGGCCAGAGCCGCATCGCCACGGTGGACCTGCGGAAGGTATTTGACAATTACTGGAAAAAGAAACAGGCCGAAGCGCAGCTCAAGGAACGCCAGGCAGACATGCAGAAGGAAGACAAGAACCTCATCGCAGAGTTTGACCGTGCCCGGGAGGAATACCAAACGCTGCTGACCGGCGCCAATGAGCCGGCGTTGTCCACCGAGGAACGCGACAAGCGCAAAAAGGCGGCGGAGGATAAACTCAAATCGTTGCAGGAGCTCCAAGTCAACATCCGGCAATACGAAAAAACCGCGGAAACGACGATCCTCGAGCAGACAGACCGGATGCGGTCGAACATCCTGAACGACATTCGCACGGTCGTCAATGCGAAGGCCAAAGCCGGCGGGTTTTCGATGGTGATCGACACCGCAGCGGAGACCATCAACAAAACCCCCGTGTTTCTGTACTCGACAAACGAGAACGACCTGACGGACGCCGTGCTGACACAATTGAACTCCAACGCGCCCTCCGAGGCGGCGAAGACCGATGCCACGCCTGCGGCGACGGACGAGAAAAAGAAGGAAGGACAGAAGTAACGCCTTCGCGGCGGTCCACTGAGAGTTATTTCGCAAGGTGCCGTGGTCGACGGTTCTGCGACGTGATTTTGTGATCAAGGCCCGGCGTGCAGCGGCGCAAGACCGCCCCAAGCCCACCGGTGCTGCTCCCGTCAATAAGTTTGCTCCCACAGGCCTTTTCCAGCATCTTACTGGTGGCGAATGGATGCCGAGTCGCGCCGCGTGGCGCGACAATTTCAACAGAAAGTGACGTATGGCCCAGGCAGTGATGGATCCGGAGCAAGTGCGGCGTTTTGCCGACGAGTTGAAGCGGTTCAACACGGAATTGCAGGACAAAATGTCGGCATTACAGGCGCGGTTCGCGGCGTTGAGCGACACCTGGCAGGACCAGGAGCACGCCAAGTTTGTGGAGGAGTTCAAACAGACGATGAAGGCGCTAAAGCGATTTGTCGAGGTGTCGAATCAGCAAACGCCTTACCTGTTGCGCAAGGCTCAGCGGATCGAGGAGTACTTGAACCAGCGATAATTGGATGGCGGAAAAGGCCGAAGTCAGATCCCTTGAAGCGATTGAGGCGTTTCGCTCGCGTCTGATTGTGTATGTGAGCCAGGCGCGGCCGGCTCTGGAAGAAGCCAGCGCCGAGGTGACCCGGGTGCGATCATGGCTGGAGGGGGAACAACGCGCGCACTGGGAAAACCAGATTCGCCGGCGCACGAAGGAACTGGACCAGGCGCGCCAGGCGCTTTTTAGCGGCCGGTTGGGGATGCTGCGGCGGGAGGGGAGCGCCGAGCAACTCGCATTCCATCGCGCGAAACGGGAGCTCGAGGAAGCCGAAGGCAAGCTTCGAGCGGTCAAGCGGTGGGCGCGGGAGTTCGAGAACCGGGTGCAGCCGTTGCTTAAGCAGACCGAGAAGCTGCACACGGTGCTGGCGCATGACATGGTCAACGCGGTCGGCTACTTGACGCAGGCGATTAATACCTTGGCCGCTTACGCAGAGACCACGCCCGCTCCGGTTGAAAACGCGACCCAACGGCCCGTTGCTGAGCCGCCGCCCACAAGCCCCGGGGTCGTCCCGGAAAAGCGGCAGCCATGAACACCAGCGGCACACGACTCGCGGCGCTGACGAAAAACCTCTGGGCCACCTGGCAATACACCCGGGAATCCTGGAGAGATGCCAAGAGCCTGGAGTTCGAGAGCAAGTACTTGCAGGAGCTGAATTCCAGCGTCGAAAAGACAGTGACGGTTATGGAGCAGTTGGACAAGCTCTTAACGAAGATAAAATCCGATTGTGAGTAGCATACTTTCCGCAACCAAGACGATTCAAGCATTGGAATCGCTCAGGGGAGCGATTGAAGAGATCACCGCGCGGGCGGAAAAGCTGAACGAGGAGTGGCGGAGCCAGACTGCGCGCGAGCAGCGCCGTTATGAGGCTGCGCTCGAAGAACAAACCTCTGCCCTCGCCTCGGCGCTGCGGGAAGCGGAGACGCAATATGAGCTGGCGAAGGCCGCCGCCAAGAGCGGGTTTGAACGGCGCAAAGCCTGGCTGGGCCGCGCGTTTCAGTCGAGCAAGGAACTGGGGCTCCAGCGGGTGGAGGATCGCATCGGGGCGCGGAAATACGAACTCCAGAAGCGCCTGCTACAGGCCGAGCGCGATCAGCAAAACGGCCTGGCAGCCGCTACGGCGGCCTTTGAGCAGTTTAGAAACACGCTGGCTTCCGAGCAGCAGGCCCTGGCGCTGGTCGAACGCGCGGCCCAAGGGGCCTTTAAGGGGCACCCATCGTTTCAGCGGCTCTTCCGCAGCGCGTACGAAACCGCCGATAGCGAAGTCGCGGGCGATGAACATCGGCTGCTGAAGGAGCTGCAGGATTTGGTGGCGAGGGCTGCGGAGCAAATGGGACTGTTTCGAGGTTCTTTGTTGCTGAGAATAGTCCGATACCCGGTAGCCTGGATCGCTGTTGCCGGCGGACTGATCGCAGCGGTGCCGCTGCTTCGACACTTACAGGTTGACGCAATCTCCTACGCGCGCGCGGGGATCGCTTCGGGAAGCGTCGTAATGCTCGTTCTCATCCTTCGGTTTTTCGCCACCCGCAACGCGAGACCGTTCGCGGTATCGGCATCGAAAACGTTAGCCCTGGCGCGGCGGGTTCATAACGCCTGCGAGCAACAATCGGAGGCGCACTACCACCAGAACCTGGAGCGACTGAACGGTGGGTATGCCGCCAGCACTGAAGGGGTGGATCAGGAGTTAAAACAGACGTTGGCACGAGCAGGCGACATGCGGGTCGCGTGCCGGATGAAGAATGATGAGCGCGCGGTGCGAGCCAACAAGAGAAACGAACGGAACCACCAGGCGCGGCTTGAGCGGCTTGGGCGCGGGTCCGACGAGAATGTCCTACGCCTCAAGCAAGCAGCGGAAGTGCGTGCCAAAGCGCTGGCGGAGGCCTGGGAGGAGCAGCGCAGGCGGTTGACGGAGGCTCATACAAGGCAGTTTAAAGAGCTCCAGGGGGAATGGGAAACACGCCTCAAACCGCTGTATGAATCGTTGGACGCATCCATTCGGGAGGCGGCGCAGTTGTTCCCCCCGTGGGAGGCTCAGTGTTGGCGGGAGTGGCGGCCGCCGGCTACTTCTTCCCGAGCAGCGGCGTTTGGTTCCGTCGAAGTCGCCCTGGGAATGCTGTGCGGGAAGGACTGGAAAGCCAGGGGATTGGCGTTGCCGGGGCCGGATCGGTTCGTGGTTCCGTTGTGCCTGGCATACCCGGAGGCGGGATCGCTGCTGATCGAGACCGACAGCAACTGGGGGCACGGCCAAGCGGTGGGCGCTTTGAACAACGTTATTTTGCGCTTGTTGTCCACAGCGCCGCCGGGGAAATTGAATTTTACGATCCTCGATCCCGTCGGGCTGGGACAAAACTTCGCGGGCGTGATGCACCTTGCCGATTACGAGGAGCAGATGATCAACAATCGCATTTGGACCCAATCCACCCAAATCGAAGAAAAGCTGGCGGAGTTGAACGAGCACATGGAGAAGGTCATTCAGATGTACCTGCGCAACGAGTACCAAACCATTGCCGAGTACAACGAGCGGGCGGGAGTGATCGCGGAAAAGTACCACTTTCTTGTGGTGGCGGATTTTCCGGCGAATTTCACGGATGTGGCGGCGAAACGACTGCTGAGTATCGCGGCCAGCGGGGCGCGGTGTGGCGTGTTCACACTGATCCATTGGGATCGCCGGCAGGCCATGCCGCAGGACTTCATTCCGGATGAGCTGCGGAAAAGCAGCTTTGGCGTGAAGACCAAGGGAACATCGTTTGTGCTCGCCGGCGACACGTTACCGGGGGTGGATCTGATTATCGATGAACCGCCGTCACCGGAAATGGCGACCGGGTTCATCCACGAGGTCGGGCGACTGAGTCGTGATTCGGGCCGCGTCGAGGTTCCCTTCGCGCAGGTGGCGCCGGCTGACTCAGAGATTTGGACCGAAGACACTACGCAGGAACTCCGGGTGGCGATCGGCCGGACAGGCGCCACGAAACTCCAATACCTGGAAATGGGGAGAGGCACTTGCCAGCATGCTCTGCTCGCGGGGAAAACAGGCTCCGGCAAATCAACTCTGTTCCACGTCATGATCACTAACCTGGCGCTGTGGTGCAGCCCGGAACAGGTTGAATTCTACCTTGTGGACTTCAAGAAGGGTGTCGAGTTCAAGTGTTATGCATCCAGGCGTCTGCCTCACGCGCGTGTGGTTGCCATCGAGAGCGATCGGGAATTCGGGCTGAGCGTGCTGCAAAGAGTCGATGACGAGCTGCGACGGCGCGGAGATTTGTTCAGGCACTTGGGGGTGCAGGATATCCCCGGCTACAAAAGGGCAGGGGGCAAAGAGGCGATCCCTCGCACGTTGCTGATGGTCGACGAATTTCAGGAGTTTTTCGTCGAAGACGACAAGGTTTCACAAACCGCGTCACTGTTGCTGGACCGAATCGTGCGCCAAGGTCGTGCTTTTGGCATTCACGTGTTGTTGGGGTCGCAGACGCTGGGCGGTGCGTACACCGTAGCGCGCACGACGCTCGGGCAGATGGTCATTCGAATAGCGCTGCAATGTAACGAGGCCGATGCATTTTTGATCATGGACGAGAACAACCCCGCGCCGCGGCTACTTTCGCGGCCTGGCGAGGGAATCTACAACGATATGGCGGGAACGCTGGAAGGCAATAGCCCTTTCCAGGTAGTCTGGCTGCCTGAGGAGGTGCGTGATGACTGGCTGGGGAAGGTGCGGGCCCGGGCCGACAGTCTCGGGGAACTCTATCCTGGTCCGATCGTGTTCGAAGGCAACGCCCCGGCCGATGTTCGGGAGAACGCCCTGCTGCGCCATACTCTGGAAAGCAGGCCGGAGCGAGCCCCAGCCGCCGGCAGGATCTGGCTCGGTGCTCCGAATTCCATCAAAGGACCAACCGAGGTTGTATTCCGGCGCCAAAGCGGAAGCCACCTCCTGATCGTAGGCCAGCGCGACGAGGCGATGCTGGGGATGTTGGCGCTAGGGCTGATCGCGCTGGCGGCGGAATACCCGGCGGGTCAGGCCCGGTTTGTATTGGTTGATGCTACCCCGCCGGGCACACCGCAACGCGCCCTGCTGGACAAGGTCTGCGAGCTGATTCCACATGGGGTCGAACTGCCTCGCCAGCCTGGATTTGCTGGGCTCATGAAGGAGTTTGGGTCGGAAATGAAGCGGCGGCGGGAGGCAGTGGATCCGGACGCCGCCGGGCCGGTCTTCTTATTGGTCAACGGGCTTCAGAAGTTCAACAAACTTCGTTACGAAGAGGACTTTGGCTTTTCATCGTCCGGGGACGCCGAGGGTGAGGTCAACCCGGCAGCAGTCCTCAACGAGGTTATATGCGAGGGCGCCCGGTTGGGTCTCCACGTGATCGCGACTTGCGACACCTACAACAACGTGAGCCGTTTCTTGAGCCGCAAGGCGCTGAGCGAGTTCGAAATGCGGGTTCTCTTCCAGATGAGCGCTAACGATTCGGCCAGCCTGATCGACAACCCTAAAGCCGGGATTCTTGGCCTGCACAGGGCTCTCTATTACAACGCACAAGAGGGCTACCTTGAAACTTTCCGACCTTACGCTCTGCCCAGGAATGACTGGGTTGACGAGGCAGGGGAGAGGCTTGCGCGCGTGAGCAAAGATGCTGTCGGCTGATTCTCCTCGCAGAAACGGGTGGCTCTGGCACCCGGGGAACGGTTTTTTCGACATTATTAAGTTGACTCAAGCCTCACCAGTTCATAAGGTTAGAAGCTGGTTGAAACCGGTGTCGTTGCGGTTGCAGAAAGATTCCATTTGCAGGACGATCATTTGACGATAAGCGACTTGGCAGGTGAAGGCTCCCTTGTGCGGAGCTGTTCTCTTCAGGTTGCTGGCTGCCAACATTATACCCATTGGCGGTTCCTGGTTCTGGCATACGCATTGCTAATTCAGTTTTGACGTATGTCCCAAAGCAGTTTCCAGCAGCAGCGGTTCGAACTGAAGTACCTGATTCAAGAGGCGATCGCCCCTTCAATTCGGGACTTCGTAAGTAGCTACCTGGAGTTGGACGACTTCGCGGTGGGCCGTCCGAATTTTTCCTATCCAGTTCACAGCGTATACCTGGACTCCGACGATCTAAAGACTCACCAAGCCACGGTGAACGGCGCCAAGAACCGATTCAAACTGAGGCTCCGGTACTACGATGACAAGCCCGCGACCCCCGTTTTCTTCGAGGTAAAGGCGCGGGTGGATAACTGCATTCTCAAACAACGTTGCGGCGTAAGGCGGGAAGCGGTGCCGTTGCTCGTTTCCGGCCAATTGCCCGCCCCGGAGCATTTGTTTTCGAAAGAGCCGAAGCATCTGGTGGCGCTCCAACGCTTCAATTACCTGCAGCAGCAAATCAACGCTCGCCCGAAGGTACACAACAACTATTACCGTGAGGCGTGGGTCAGCCAACACGATAACTCGGTGCGGGTGACGTTTGACCGCAACGTGCGGATCGAACCCTACTTCAACGCCTCTGCGATCGTCGAAATGGAGAATCCGGTGCAGGTCTACGCCGAGTATACCATCCTGGAATTGAAATTCACGACTCGTTATCCGGACTGGTTCAAACAGATGGTGCGAATTTTCGGCCTGATGCAATTCTCGGCGGCGAAGTATTCAGAAGGCATCGTCACGTTGGGTGAGCATCGTTTTCACAACGGCGACAGGGCGCTTGACGCCGAAGAATCGCTTGCCCTATCCTTAAACGACGACCTTTCGCCGTCGGGTGCTTTTGCTTCGCTGGAAGATTAGAGAACTATGAATGATTGGTTTTGGCGTGGTGACTACGGGGCCGCCCCCACAAATTACGCGGCGCTGGTCATTGCGTTGCTGCTGGCGTTTGTGTGCGGGCACACAATCGCGTGGATCTACATGCTGACTCACACGGGACTGTCCTACTCGCGCTCGTATGTTAATACGCTCATCCTGATGCCGGTGCTGGTGGCGCTGGTGATGATGATTCTGGCAAACAATCTGGTATTGGCGTTCGGCCTGATGGCGATTTTTGCGATGGTCCGGTTCCGAACTATTTTGCGCGACACGCTGGACACCGCTTACGTGCTGGCGGTAATCGTTATCGGCCTGGCGTGTGGGACGGCCAAGTTCACCTCGGCGGTCATCGGCTGCCTGGCTACAGCGGGAATCATGCTGTATTTCTGGTTTACCGGGTTCGGCACACGGCATCGCTACGACCTGATTCTAAACATCCAATGGCTCCGCCCGGCGGGTGAGCTGGCGGAGTTGCGCCAACTGCTCTACCGCCACAGCCGGGCGGCGCAATGCGCCAGCCAACGCGCCAACGAAGGCTACGCCGGGATCGATCTTTCCTACCGGCTGCTTCTGCGAGATCCATCGCGGCGGGATGAGCTAATGGAGGAATTGCGCGCCTTGAAAGGCGTAGCCCGGGTCTCAAGCCTGCAAGCGGGAGACGAGTCTGAATTATGAAGAGCGACGCCCCTAAGTGTATCCCTGTTCCAATGGCCGAACGCTGGCGTGACGCCCGGTTGCGAGTATTCCCGCCGCTGGTTTTCGTGGCAGCGGCAGCGACGATCGGGCTGCTCTGGAAGAACCACGTCGCCGCTCCTTCGATGGTTGGCCAGGCCGAACCGGTGGTGTCGAACGTGACGTCGCACAAAGCGGGGGTGCTGACGGACTTGCGGGTGAACCGCTTCCAGAAGGTCAAGGCCAACGACGTGATTGGCACGGTACTAACGACGGATCCGCAAGTCCTGGCTTCGTCGATCGCAGTCATCCAGGCGGATATCAAGATGCTGGGCGCGAGCATGACGCCGGTCATGCGACAGCAGCGCAACGAATTGAGCTTCTCCAATCTACGGCTGAATTGGATGCGACAGCGGTCGGAGCTGGCGATGGCCAAGGTCAGGCTGCAAGAGGCAGTGACGGAGGCTCAGCGGATGGAGGAGTTGTCCAAAGACCAGATTGTGCCGTTGAGGAAAGTGGAAGCGGCGCGGGCCACCCGCGACGAAGTGCAGGGGCAGGTCAACGAGCTGCAACGGCTGGTCGACGAGCAGGCGGACAAGTTCCCCCAACTGCGGGGCACTAACGAAGTTGATGTAGCGGGCAGTAGCGACGAGGCGATGAGGGCGGCGCTCCAGATGCAGGATGCCAAGCTCAAGCTGACCGAGGCCGAGTTGAGCCCGGTCATTCTGAAGGCGCCGATGGATGGGATCATCAGCACTGTTTACCACAGGACGGGTGAGGCGGTGATGGCGGGCCAGCCGGTAGTGGCGATTGCGACGACGAACCCGGTGCGGATCGTCGGTTATTTGCGGGCGCCAATCCAGACCCAACTTGAGGCGGGGATGGACGTGGAGGTGCGCACCCGGGGCCTGCCGCGCGAGGTGGGCAAGGCGAAGATCCTGGTAGTGGGGACACAGTTGGAGACCATGCCGGTGACGATGATGGGGCCGCTGAAGCTGGTGAGCGCGGATATGGGATTGCCGATCGATATCGAGATACCCCACAACTTGACCCTGCGCGCGGGGGAGTTGGTGGACCTGGTGGTGTGGCCGAAGAAGAAGGAGTGAGGGTTACTTAGCCTGGACGTCGATCCGGGTTTTCTCGAGGATGGTTCCGTCCTCGAACGCGAGTTGGGCCAGCATCCGGTTGTAGTCGCTAATCGCCTCCACTTCCGCGGTGGCAGCCCGAGTGAGGATCTGCTGAAGCTCCAGAACCACAAAGCTTGTGGTGAGGCCCGCGTCCAGTTTCTTCTCTTCCGCGGCGAGCGCGGATGCTGCGTACGCGCGTGCCTTTCGAGTGGAGGTAACCCTGTCCAATCGCGCGGCGACCCGGTTAATGTGGTCAATGACCTGCCAGAGGACATCCTGCTCGGCTTTCTTGAGCTGGAGCTCGGCGATTTCTTTGGCGGCTTTGCTGGCGCGGTAATTGCCGCGTTCGGCGGCAAGGGTCAGGGGCACGCTGAGCACGGCGCCGTAGAAGTAGGTTGGGTCGTGCAAGTCTTTGGCCTGGTCAGTTGATGGCCCTGGGGCCGAGGCGACTCCCAGACCGCCGTAGCGTCCGACGACGTCGAGGGTTGGGAACAACTGGTTCTTGCGGTAGCGGACGATGACAGCCTTTTGTTCGACTGCCAGGCGGGCTTCTTTGAGGTCAGGGCGGGTGTTGAGCGCGCTGCGGACACTCTCCTCGCGGTTGACCTCGGTGCGCACGACGGCGAGGGGGTCGGCGGGAATGAGGTCGATATCTACCCAGGCATTGAAGTCGTCGGTGATTAAGGACTTGAGTGTGTTTTCCTGGCTGGCGAGGGCCTCGCGGGCGGCGCTGAGGGCGGTGAGAGTGATTTGGAGCTGGGTTTCGGCCTGCTCGGCATCGAGCGGGGGCAGGTCGCCCAATTCGACGCGACGGCGGGTTTCTTTGAGGAACTGCTGGCGGAACTTGAGAGCCTCTTGCTGGACCTTGACCATTTCGCGAGCGGAAACCAGGTCATAGTAGTTGAGCTCGACAGCGAGCACGGTTTTCATGATCTGGAACCGGAAGGCCTGTTCGGACATTTTCAGCCCTTTGCGGCGGAGCTGGATGGTCTGCCTTTCGGCATCAATCCAGGAATCCTTCAACAGGTGCTGTGTCAGGTCGAGACGGGCCTCGGAATAATAGTTGTTCGTGCGCCGGATACCGTCAGGCTTGAAAAAGGCGGCGTCTGCGGGCGTGCCACGGAAGTCCGTGCGCATGTTTTCCTCACGGGTGTAGGCATTGAAGGCGTAGCCCAAGCCGATGGGCAACTGGCCGGTCAGGGACGGTCCCAACTGGTCGGTGTTGAGCTCGTACGGCTGGTCCATGTTGAATTTCTGGGGGTCTACATCACCGGGCTGGGAAACGAAGTCGTGCCGGGCCATAAAAGAGAGCACGGGCACATAGGGGACGTAAGCGCCGGTGAGGCTGTAGCCCATCATATCGGCGTTGAGGCGGCTGATCTGGATATCGAGGTTGCGGGTGAGGGCCAGCTCGATGCACTCGCGGAGGGAGACAAAACGGGCTTGCGGCTGCGCTGTTGCAGTCGGGGCGGAGTTCGCCACGGCTGTCCCGAGGGCCAGCGTCAACAGAATTCGAAACAACATGTTGAACGATGATGCTCGGGCCGAATTTCAACGTCAAACATGTTCGAGGCCGCCGCGAGGGTCACCGGGGCATTTCTACGCGTGGGCCTGGTGGCCGACCGCGGGTCGAAAGCACAAGGACGGAGAGTGCCGGAGTGGTTCGTCTGGGTTCCGCCCGGTTATTTCTGCGTGTTTTGCTGCCGGGCCCGTTCCAGCAGAGATTGAGCTTTTTTGGCGAGATTGGGGTTGGTCATGCCTTCCGCCACTTTGCTCAGTGGTTCGATGGTCTGGGCGGCGTTCTTACCGCCTTCTTTGCCCTGAAGTAGTCTTTCCGAGAGAGTGACGCATGCCGTTCCGGCCTCGTCTTTTACAGCATCATCCCCCAGGTAAGGCACTATCAAAGCCAGCGAGTCCGGTGTTTGGACATTGCCTAACGTTCCCAGCAGCAATTTCTTCTCCTCCGTTTGCTGCACCAGCGGCAGGGCGTCCCGACACATCGAGAGTGCTTTATCTGCCGGCACTTCAGATTGTCCCGCCAGCCCGAGATACCCTCGCAGGCAGAGCACCTTCTCGCCTGGATCAGACGCATTCCGCGCCAGTTCAAGCAGAGCAGGAGCCGCATCTGAATTGTTCCAGGTTCCCAGCGCGCGGATGGCTGCCGTCCGCACCTCAGGAGACGGGTCTTTGATCGCGGATCTCACGGAGGACAACGCGGTGGGGCCGCCCGAAGCCGCAAGCACACGCAGCAACGCTGTTTTTTGTTTCGGCGCCCCTTTGCTGAACGATTGCGCCAGCTTTTGCGCGGATGCCTGGTTATCAGGGCTCTTGGCCACTATCACATTTAACGCCTCTTCCGTCGCATCAATGTCTTGCGTCGTGGTGGCGCTGTCCAGCAGGTCGAGCACGCCAGACAGGTCGCGCGCGCTGCCCAGCTCGCCGATCTTCTTCACAGCAGCCAACCTCACCCCCGGCTCGCCGTCTTTTGCCAGCTTGAACAGGTCGGGGATCGCGCTTGTCATCCGGCGCCGGGCGACTAATTCAAGCCCGAGGTCGCGGCGGTTGGGATCTGAGCTGCGCAGGAAGAACAACGCCGCCGAATCAGCGTCCACGCCCGGCAGTGCCCCCAGTCCCTCCTTTGCCGCGGCGGCGACCTGGGCATCCGAATCGGTGAGCAGATCCCGAAACAGGCGAACCGCCGACGGATCGCAAAGCTCTGACACGGCACGAATCGCGGCGACGCGAACCGTCTTGTCGGCGGTCTTTGCGACCGCGAACAAGCTGGGCAAGGCTGCTGGATCTCCTCGTTTGCCGAGCGTCTGAGTCAAGAGAATCTGTTGGTCCACGGAGTTTATGGACAGCGCGTCTGCCAGCGCGCGAGTGACCTCTTCGCCGGGGATCTCCCGTGAAATCCGGTTTGCCGACGCAAACACCGCATAGTCGTTGTGGTGCAAAGCCTCGATCAGAACAGGCAGGCCGTTCTTGCCCCGCGCCAGAATCGCCCCTCGTAGCGCCGCCGTCCTGACCTGGTGCGGCGCCTGCAGTTTTCGCACCTGGTCATAAATGGCAATGGCCTGCTTCGTATTCCGGCCGGATGCCAATACTTCTGCACACCGGAACAACCCCTCACAGAACGCGACCTGGTTCCCCGTCGAGACTTCAGGCAGCGCCTTTAGAAGCTGCTTACCGGCCTCGGGCGTGGCAATCTTGCCGAGGGCACGCGCGGCGGCCTGGGCGACATCGGCGTCGGAGTCCGCGAGCAATTTGGCCAGTGGCTTCGTCGCTTTCGCATCACGCCGGACGCCGATACTGCCAATCACTCCGACCAACGGACGGCCCTTCAGTTGGGTCAGCGCCTCGCGCAGTACCTTGTCCACGGAGGCATCGGGGATGGTCTCGAGACCATACCGCGCCATGTGGGAGAGATTCTCGTCCGGCAGGAGGGCTGCCAGCGCGGCCACGGCGTCGCGATCGCCAATCCGAGCCAACTCGCGGCAGGCATCGGCCTTTTCCTTTTGGGGCGCGGCTGACTGCATCACTGCCGTGAGCTTCGCTATCTGGTCATTCGCCGCGGAGCCCGCCGCCCTGCCATTCGGAGCCCCCGCGAGCACGAGTGCCACAAAGAGCAGAAAACCAGTGGGGGTAATGTAACGGATACTCAGGTTCCGCCCGGCTTTTGCGGGGCTGTCGCCCAGTCGTGTCAGATTCGGTTCGGGTTGCCGGGCCCGGGATTCTACATTCGGTTGGAAAGAAATGCTATTCATAGGGAGAAGTTAGGTGGTTGTGGCGCTTCAGAAAATCCACGGATCTCGCATCGCGCGTGACCGCAGCCGATTAGCCTCCACGTCGGCGACGAATTCCTCTTTGGCCGGATCGTAGCGCATATCGCGCTTGAGCCACATGCAGATGTTCGCCGCGTGCACGGTTGACATGGAGCGGTGCATCATCACCGGGTTTGCCACTGTCAGCCGCCGTGATTTGATGCAATCGAAGAAGTCGCGGACATGGCTCATTGGTCGTTGCGTGCGGGCGATGTAATCCTTCACCAGCTTGACCGAGTCAACCAGGAGCGACGGGGATGAAACGTCAGGCTTGGCATAGCCGTCCGCGATCGCCACCCAACCTTCGCTGCCTTCGTATCGCACACCACAGGAGCCGTGCCACCACTGGTCACCGCGCGAAAGAACCATCTCAACCCCGTTCGCGAAACGCGTCACCATGCCGTCTCCGGTGGGATTGTTGACGTATTTGTACTCGATGGCCGAAGTATCCGCGGCGCCGATGGCCACCTGGCATTGGGCAAAAGTGTGAGCCCCCCACTCGCCGATGCAGCTCGTGTGGAAATCGTAATACCCGCGCCAACCCCCGCGGGTGTAGGCAGAGTTATAGGGTCTCCAGGGGCATGGCCCCAGCCATTGGTCCCAATCCACTTCTTCTTTCGGAGGTTCCGGCTCGGCGGGGAGCCAGTCGTATTTCATTTCGGCCGCATCCCAGGGGGCGATGTGCGCACGAACCGTACGCACCGTCCCCAGCCTCCCCGTGCGAAGCAGCTCATTTGCCACCGTGAAGTTGTCCTCGCTGAGCCGTTGCGTGCCGGTCTGGTAAACTCGGCCGTAGCGTTGCGCCGTTGCCACCACGGCCTGGCCTTCTGCAATCGTCATGGACGACGGTTTTTCCGAATACACATCCTTGCCTGAGCGCATCGCGAGCGTCGCCGCCAGAGCATGCCAGCGATCTCCGGTCGCGATCAGCAACGCGTCGATATCTGTTCTCGTCGCCAGAAATTCCCGGATATCGCGATAAGTTGCGCAATCACTGTTGCCGTACTTTTTGTCCACCAACCGCTTTACCGCTTCGCGCGAGGCTTTTTTGGCGTCGCACACGGCAACAAACTGCACGTCCTTTTCGGGCAGCATCCAGTTCAGCACCCCCGTGCCGCGCCCCCCAATGCCCAGCCCCCCCAACACGATGCGCTCGCTGGGCGACGCTGAACCATTGAGTCCCAGCGCCGTTCCTGGAATGATTGTGGGGGTGGCAAATGCGGCTGCAGCCAGGGCGCTGCACTTAAGGAATGTCCGCCGGCTTAATCCCGCCGGCCCCGGGCTCGAGGATTGAGTGGGCTGGAGGTGATGGGAGTTCTGGTTCTTACTTGGCATAGAAAAGGAGCAGTTCAAGAGTCACCTGAGCCAGACACGTGCGTGCCGGGAGGGTGAAAGTTAGAGTGCCAGCACATTGTGACGGCGACTTTAGCAAGTTGGGAGCAAGGATCAATAAGGGAAGTGAGGGAAGGGGGGAATGGGGGAGTTGGAATCGACTCGTGACCTCGTCGCCTACAATTCAGCGGGTACATTTTTCTGGTCGTAGCTGGGTTTAATGCCTCACTATTTGGGAGGAATTGAACGAAAGGCAACCAGACAAATGGCAATAGAAGAGAGAGTGCTCTGTTTCGACCGGAAACTTCTGGAAGACCTGGGGGTTTTTCAGGGTTTGAGCCTGGAAATCGGAAAATACCTGCCGGTAGTGACTGCTTTCGAACGGTTAACGTATTTAAACCGGAGCGAAGCGGAGCAAGACAAGCGATACAAACAGCTCATACCTTACGTCCTCCTGTTGTGCAAAGGGAAAATCCTGCGCTACCGGCGCGGCCGGGGCGGGCAGGAAACTCGCCTCCACGGATTGTATTCGGTTGGAATCGGAGGCCACATTTCGGAGGAAGACAGTGGCCTCTTTACTGAGCGGCTGGGTTACCAGGAGGGCATGCGGCGGGAATTGATGGAGGAGGTGTCAGTGGAGGCGGCCAAGGACGTTGCGGTGGCGTTGATCAACGATGACAGCACGGAGGTCGGTTGCGTGCATTTTGGGGTCGTGCATATCATGAGTGTCCCCAGCGAGTCTGTCGCCGGACGCCGGAGCGGCATTGTGAGCCCTGAGTTTATCCCGATTGCCGAGATGGTGCGTGACCCCTCTGGTTACGAATCCTGGTCGCGTTTTTGCCTGGAGAAGATGGATCTGCTGTTGTCGAGAGCCGCGGCCGCAGGAGTAACTTGAGAGAGGCCTGCGCACGCCCGGGAATGCCTTTCGACCACCGGAACCGAGGAACCACCCAGGCGCAAAGGGCTCACGCGGAGTTCGGTTCTTGCGCCGCTCTTCGGACTTTCCGGCTCGTCAAAGCCGATGTTTTCCTTAGGATTACACCGTGCCGTTTCTGACGACGAAGAGGCTCCTGGCGGAGCTGCAACTTTATGCCCGGCGCCATTGGCAACGGGCGCTGCGAATCCGAGAGGAGTTTCGGTTCAGCGAGGAGGCTTTGCACCTGGTGCTGGCCGGAGTGGTTGGCGTAATGGGCGGCCTGGTGAACCTCGTATTCTATTACGCGACGCAATTTGTCACCCAGGTGGTTTTGCGCGGGCCGGGGGAGTTGGTGCAGATCGCGCAGCACATGCCAGGGTGGCAGCGAGTGCTGACGCCAACCGTTGGAGGGTTGGTGGCGGGGCTGGTCCTGTATTGGGGGTTGCGCCTGGTGGGGCCGCAACGCTCGGCGAACCTGCTGGAGGTGGTTGTGGCCGGGGATGGACGGCTTCCCTTTCGAAGCGCCATTGTAAAATTCGTGTCGTCACTAATCACGATTGGGTCGGGCGGCTCGATCGGCCGTGAAGGGGGCATCACCCAGCTTTCAGCGACATTTGCTTCCAAATGGGGGCAATTGGCAAAGTGGCAGCCGTACCGGTTGCGGTTGCTGGTGGGATGCGGGGCGGCCTCCGGGATTGCGGCGGCGTACAACGCACCGATTTCGGGTGCGGTGTTTGCGGCTCTGATCGTGCTGGGCAACTTCTCGATGAGCCTTTTTGCCCCGCTGGTTTTTGCCTCGGTCGTGGCGACGATGGTCTCGCGGAGTTTTTTCGGTATCGCGCCCTGGTACAGTGTGCGGCCGTTTGAAATCACAAAGCTGACACAACTGCCCTGGTTCATTTTGTTGGGAATTGTGACCGGGGTGATGGCGGCAGCTTTTATGAAACTGCTGAACCGCTCGGAGGACGGCTTCAAGCGGTTGGAGGTGCCGATATACCTGCGGCTGGCGCTAGGGGGACTCGTCGTAGGGATCATTGCGCTGAAATACCCGGGGGTGTGGGGCAACGGCTACGCCATGACGAACCGGATCTTGCAGGGCGATTATCCCGCGGAATCTGCAGGACTTTTGTTTCTGGCGGGTCTGTTTCTGGCGAAGCTGGTAGCCACTCTGGCAACGGTGGGCTCGGGCGCTGTCGGCGGCGTGTTCACACCAACGTTGTTCCTTGGGGCCGGATTGGGCGCAACCTTCGGGCTGGCGTTGCGGGAGCTTCACGCAGGCACCGCACTGCCCATCACGGCATTTGCGATAGTCGGGATGGGAAGCATGCTCTCCGCTACGATTGGCTCGCCCCTGCTGGCCATGATCATGATTTTCGAGATTTCGCTCGACTATTCACTGATGCCGCCATTGATGCTGGCTTGCGTCATTTCGCTCCAGGTGGCGCGAAAGTTGCACCCACAAACTATCTACACCGAGCCGCTGCGGCGCAAGGGTTTGACAGTCTCGCAGGACCCGAACACGTCCGAAGCCGCTACCGAGCGGACAGTGAGTGATTTGATGCGCGTGCCGGTTCCGCCCGTGCGGGAAACTTCCACTTTAGGGGAGATCGCCGACCGCTTCCTCACGAGCGCCAACAACTTCCTTCCGGTTGTGGACGCGAAGGGGAAACTGGTGGGCTTGGTGGCATTGCAGGATTTGAAGGAATACCTGAGTTCAGGCGACGAGGTGCTGGGGGTGATTGCCTATGATCTGATGCGCCCGCCACCGGTCTGCGTCACACCCAACCAGCGGCTGCTCGAGGTGTTGCCGGTAGCCCTTGCCAGCGAACAACGAAACATACCTGTAGTGAGCACCTTGAAGGAGAACCGATTGGTGGGTGCGCTGGTTCGTTCGGAGGTTCTTGGCATCTTCTCGGAGTTGATCGCGGCCAGCCGCAAAAGCGAATCATAGGGCGCCCCGATACCTTGCCTGATTGCCTTTCTTCGGCGAATCACCGCTGACTCCGAGGGCGGGGTTACACGAAATAGGCGGCAGCTCCGATGAGGGCGGCCATCAGCCAGATGAGACCAACTGCGGCAGGACGGCTCAAACCGCGGCGGACCAACCGGTGCGAAAGGTGGTTGGTGTCGCCAATGTAGAAGGGTTGTCCATTGAGGGAGCGCAGCATGACGACCCAAGCCAGGTCCGCCAAAGGCATCGCCAGTACGAAGAGCGGCGTCAGCACGGCCCAGCGATGCGGGTGGTTTGAGGTGTAGAAATGCGGCAGGATGGCGAGTACCGCCATCAGGTATCCGGCCAAATGACTGCCGGAATCGCCCAGGAAGGCCCGCGCGCGCGGAAAATTGTATGGCAGAAAACCGAGCATGGCGCCGAGAGTCAGGAAGCTGATTAGCGCAACAAGGTATTGCCCCGCGGCGGCGGCAGCCGTCCCGAAATAGAACGCGCCAATCGCGCTGAGGCCCGCGCACAAGCCGTTCATGTTGTCCATGAAGTTGAAAGCGTTAATAACAGTTAAAATCCAGAACATCGTCACGGCATAGCTGAACAGGAGGTTAGGAACAAACAACGTGATTCGGACGCCGGCGGTGGCTACCAGCGCGGCAATCAGCAGTTGACCGATGAATTTGCGTCCGGGACGCAGCTCATGTTTGTCGTCGAGTAGTCCCAGCACCAGCATCCCAATCGCACCCACCAGGATCCCGCCAAGTTCAAAGACCCTCCGGTGCAAGCCGTAACTCAGCAGGAACCCGGCGGTCTGGTCCTGCGGGAGGGGCGTAACTGGCTCTCCCTGTGGTCCACCACCGGTATGTCCCGACCAAAACGCCGCTGAGGCCAGCAATGTCGGCACAGCCAGACCTGTCATGACCGCGAGACCCCCAGCCAGGGGGATAGGCTGGTCATGGATTTTGCGATGGCCGGGGTCATCCACCAGCGCGTGGCGCAGGCACCAGGACCGCCAGAGAGGCAAGGAGACGGCGGAAGCCACAAACGAGCCTCCGAACGCTGCCAGGTAGTAAGCAGAGGGAAACGTCACTGCGCCGTAGCGTAATCAATTGAAGAACAAGCGGCCAGTCTTGTCTCAGCCTTGGGAATCGGTCTGGGCGCAAATGCATCGAAGACGATCGCGCGACGAATCGCAGGCTTTGGCCGAGACGGGAGGAGCCTTGAGGGAGACGAAACGCGGCGGGGGACTTTGAACAAAGGACCGCTTACGGGTTGCCATCCCCCTTGCTTGTTTGGGTTCGGAGTAACGGGTACATTTTAAGCGGACATGAAAATCCGGCGGAGCATATTCCTTCTGATCAACGTCGTGACAGCCGTATATGCGGTTGTTCCACTGGTTTTCGGTTCGGCGCGCGAGTCCTCAGTAGTGGTTCTGGAAGACGAACGGAGTTTTACACTGGGTAACGGCGTGGTAACCGCAACCGTTTCGAAGATGACGGGAGACCTGGCTTCGTTGAGGTACAAAGACGCCGAGATGCTGAACGTGCAATCCGGGCGGCCGGTGGGTTATTGGTCGCACAACGTTGTGGGCAGTCGACGTTCGACGACCGTCACGATCGATCCGAAAGCCAACGGCGGCGAGCGAGCTGAGATTTCGATCAAAGGATTCTATAACGGGGTCATGCTCGGGAGCGGTCCTGGTGGCGGGGTCAGCGCGGATATTGAAATTCGTTATGCAATCGAGCGAGGCGCCCCTGTCATCTACACATACTCAGTTTTTAGCCATGCGACGAATTTTCAAGCGACCTCAGTCGGTGAGGCCCGTTTTTGCGCGAAACTGAATGATGAACTATTTGACTGGATGACGGTGGATGCCAACCGCAATCTGAAGATGCTGACAGCC
>DATDCV010000640.1:0-8792 GCA_036524155.1 Verrucomicrobiia bacterium | reverse complement strand
CCGCGCCCAACTTGTCGAGGGCGCGTTGGATGTGGCGGGCGACTACCGCGTCGAGTTAAACACCAACGGCTTGGACCTTGTCGTATCCAATTTCACGGCGACCCTCACCAACCTTCAGCTCAAGGACCCTGGCACGGGCGAGATTGTGCTCGCCGTGCCATCGTATACGGTCCGCGAGGGTCAGTTGGACTGGCGGGCGCGGCAAGCCCGCATTGGCTCGATCGTGGTGAGCGACCCTGCTGCGCTCGTGCGCCGCCGCTCCGATGGCGCCGTCAACCTTGTCTCGCTGGTCCTGCGACAGGCGGCGAAGACCGTCCTCGAAACCAAGGCGCAACCTTCCGCGCCCTGGGAATTCACGCTGGCGGACTACCGGCTCGAGCGCGCCTCGGTGCAATTCGAGGACGCGACGACGTCCCCCCCTTTCCGCACCCTGCTCAAGCCCTTGTCCTTCCACCTGACGAACTTCACAACCCGGCCTGATTCCGACGCGGCGATACAGGCCGAGTTCACCACAGATGCGGAAGAGACCCTCAGCCTGACGGGCACTTGTTCGATGAATCCCCAACGTGGCGCGGGCGCTCTCAAGATCGCCGGTCTTGACCTGAAACGTTATCAACCGTATCTCGCACCCTTTTTTCGAGGTCAAGTCGCTTCCGGGAAAACGGATTTGGAGCTAAAGTTCGATCGCCAGCCAAGCGCCAACACGCAGGCCGTCACAGTCTCCAACCTTGTCCTCCGAGTGTCGGATCTCGAAATTAAATCCCCCGGCGGTGATGAAACGGTTCTTCACCTCCCCAGATTCGCGGTGGACCAACTTTCGGCCGCCCTGGCCGAGAAGCGCATACACGTCGGGCTGGTGGAACTGGAGGGGGCCGCGTTGCTCGCGCGTCGTGAAAAGGACGGAACGCTGAACCTCCTCAGCCTGTTGGCTTCCACCAACCGACCACCGAGCGAGACCAACAACCCGCCAGCACCTGCGGGAGGCGATTGGAGCGTCACATCGGGCAAAGTCGTGTTTCGAGGCTGCGCTGCGCACCTCGAAGATAGGCAGCCACTTCAACCTGCCGTGCTGCGCGTCGACCAACTCTCGCTCACCCTCGAGGGCTTTCAGTTCCCCAGCAATGCGCCGGTCGCGACCGAGCTTTCGGCCCGAGTCAACGCGACCGGGACCGTGTCCGCCCGGGCCACGGTCTGGCCGTACACGCCGGCAGTGGACGCCGAAATGGGAGTTGCCGGCCTGGAGTTGCGCGCGTTCCAGCCATGGGTCGAAGGCCAGGTGAAACTGGCGATCGTCAGCGGCGCGTTCGGGACAAAGAGCCGCATCAAGTACGCTTCGCCGGATGGTGCGGGACCCAAACTTCACTTCGCCGGCGAGTTGGCGGTGACGAACCTCGTAACCCAGGACCAGGTCTTGTTCAAGGAGTTTGTCCGCTGGACCGACCTCACAGTGAAAGGCATCGATGTTGACCTGCAGCCCAACCGCGCCGCGATCGAGCAAATCCGTTTTGCCGGCCTGAAAACCAGCGTCATCGTTGGCCCGGACAAAACGCCCAACTTCCTGGCGATCCTACCCTCCGCGCCGGCCCAGCCGACCGGCAACCAAACCAACCGCGGCGCCGCCGGACCGGCTTTTCCGATTCAGCTTGGCGAGCTGGCGTTGGAAAATGCCTCGATCCACTTTGGCGATGAGTCGGTCAAGCCGGCGTGTTCGTTCGACGTTCAAAAATTCGGCGGCACGGTCAAAGGGCTTTCAACTCAGGCCGGCGCGCCGCCCCAGGTCGATCTTGCCGGTACGCTGGACGAGGCCTCACCCTTCGCGTTGCGCGGCACACTTGACCCTCTGGCGCGCGATCTGTCGCTCAACCTCACGTTCACCAACCGCGGCCTCCAGCTCACGCCGTTCACGCCGTACATGGAGAAATACGGGGGGCATCCCCTGAACAAAGGCCGGCTTTCACTTGACCTCAACTATGCCATCCAGCAGGGACATCTGCAGGCCGCGAACAATATCCGCATTGACCAACTCATGCTCGGCTCGCGCAATGACAGTCCCGACGCCACCAAATTACCGGTAAAACTCGCCGTGGCGCTCCTCAAGGACCGTCACGGCCAGATCGCCCTGGACGTGCCCGTGGACGGCCGCCTAGATGATCCCCAGTTCAGCGTCGGCCCGATCATTCTCAAGGTCATCGTCAATCTCATCGCTAAGGCTGCAACCTCGCCGTTTAAACTCCTGGGCGCACTCGTGGGCGGCGGCGAGGAGCTTAGCTACGTGGAGTTCGTCCCCGGCGAGGCCCGGTTCGTCGAAGGCGAGACCAACAAACTCGAGAAACTGAGCACGGCCCTGCTGGACCGTCCGGCGGTGAATCTCGAAATCGAGGGCGCCGCGGATCCGCAACTGGACCGCGATGCCCTCACCCAACAGATAGTGCGGGAACAGGCCAAAACTGCCAGGTTGCAGGAACTCTCGACGGTGGGCCAAGTGCCCGCTGATGCGCAAGCCTTCCAGGTCGAACCTGGCTCTTACGAAAGGCTCCTGCGGTCTGCGCTGGTAAAACAGTACGGGACCAACCTTACTGCCGCGTTGCGCGAGTTCACGGAATCTGGGGTCAGCACTAATCAGCCACCCAGGACCGCCAAGCCAAAACCGGCGAGTCGGCTCAGTCTGCTTGACCGCGCCGTGGGCTGGCTGCCGCTGCGTAAGAAGAACAGTCCAAAAGCGGCAGCCTGGCAGCAAGCCAAAGCAGACGCCATGCTGTTGAAGCAAAACCCGGAGGTCGGAGCGCTTACACTGGAGGTGATGGAAGCCCTGCTTGCCCGGAAAACCGAGGTGCCGGCGGACGCCTTCGTCCGCCTCATGCAAGCACGGGCGAACGCGGTGCAGGCGGAGTTACTCAAGAACGGGCAGATCACAGCCGAACGGCTTTTCCTCATTGCACCCAAACCTGTGGATTCTGCTTACCGCGGCTCAGCGCGGGTCAATCTCTCGTTGAATTGAGTCGACCAGGGTGTCCAGACAGCAGTTTCCGCCACGCCTCAACACCCTCCCGGACCATCCACTAACCGCAGCCCGACTATACGACAAGTTTCTGTCGAAGGCATCGCCCAAGGGCGGTTACTTGCTTTCCTGGGGGGCGAAAGAAGACATGCGGGCTGCAAGTCCATCCAGTTCGTCGGCCGATTGGGTCAACTGTGCCTGCAGTTGAGTAGCTTTTTCACCGGTGCTGACGACAGAGGGCTTGACCGCCTGCAGCCCGGGGACAGTCAGGTCGGAATCAAGCGCTTTGCGGATGTCCTGCAAATAGCCGATCAATGGCGCCAGAGCCTGCTGGGTCTCGTGGAAGCGCCCGAAAGTCGTTTCGTATTGGCTACTCACTTCCCTCCGTCGCGCCTCGCTCTGTTTGCGCAGGTCCTCAGCGCTTATGCTCAGCGTTTGCTTGTCCCAACCCTCGAAGTAAGCGGTGCGCTTTCGTTCCAAGGCACCCGCAACATTTCCGGCCCGTTTCTTTGAGGCGACAAGTTGATCCAAAGCACGGCCGAATTGTTGGAACTGCGGCCGGAGATTCCCCGAGGGAGTGTTAACCAGGTCATCCAGGCCTGACGTGGTCGTCTTCAGTTCGAGGCCCTCCGCCCGGACCTGGCGCGCGAGGTCTTGCATTTTCCAGGCCGTCGCGTCGCTCTTCACATACCCGGTTGAACGGCATCCCGCCAGGACAGCAATCGCCACGATTAGGAGTGCCCACCGTGCGGTTCGGACCATCCACCTGGCTTCTTCGGTTGTTGAATTGTTCGTCATGGCCATACCTCTTGGGCAACGCCTCCGCTCAGTCTTGGGTCGGAGCGCCGAGTTGCACTCGGCTTACACGCGGCCATCGGCGCGCTTAAGCCGATTAAAAATCGGCGCTCCGACCCAGGACTGAGCGGATACTGGGCGACTGCGTTCATGCTACCCTAACCCATAAAGGCCCATTGCGCGAGTTGCCGGCCCCCTCGCGTGCGGCACTGCCGTTAGTCGCCGGAGCCCCTGGTCTCCAGTTGCCTTTCAGTAGCCTGGCGGAGCACCACCTCGCGCACCCTGGCACCGTGGCGACTTCCACCGGGATTCCACCCAACTCCGCCATCGGGCTGAAAAGCAGGGAGGGGATCAGGGTGATTGTTCTACCAAGAGTGCTGAACCGCGCCAACTGTGGGCCGATTCAGGTTGGCCTGGGGTGCGTACAAGGTGTTCAAGAGGCGGGAGCACTCCAGGGCAGGGAACGCCTGGAACGGTGCGGGGAACCCTGACGGTTCTGGTGCCGAGCCCGCAGAAAGCCTGGAGCGCGGGACCGGAACCGTGTCAGCAGAGTCCCCTCGATAGGACGCTCTTACTTTTGGGCAACGGCCTTGGGGGCTTCCTTGGGTGTCACTTCGAGGCTGTAACTCTTCTCGGTCTTGGTCACTTTGACGGCGTAGCCCTTCTTGTCTCCCCACGCCTTGAGCAGGTTGACACGGTCTTCGTTGGGAGTTGTGATCTTCTTTTCCCCTTTGGTGACCATTTTCTCGACAGCTTCAAGCCATTTTTGGTCAGCTTCTTTGACTTCGGCGAAAGCGGCGAAGTTGAACGCCAGAATGCAACCCAGCAGGACCGCAGTAAGCTTTTTCATAAATGTTCCAGTACAAGCCAACTAACCCGCGCGCGAGTAGATCGAAGCAGGTTCAGGGCCAACGCAGAATACGAAGTCCTGTCCGTAGCCGGATCGCACCTCGCGAGCCGCCGGTTTCGGTTGGCCCGGGACCAGGGTTCGCGGGAGAAGCTGAAGAAGCCGGGGTGTGGCGCGGTCAGGGCCCCGCGCCCCACCCCCGGGTGGAAACAGTGGTTATTTGGGCGACTCAGCCGTTGCAGCCGGCGCGCTGGGGAGCGAGGCTGGCGCCGCCGGTGCGGCCTGCGCGCGGGCAGGTTTTGGGTCTCCTACTCGCCCGTCGGTCCAGTCGTAGATGTAGCCCAGCTTGTTGAGGACCAGATAAGCGATCAGCAGGAGGATCACCACCAGAATGACCTTCGGCCATGGGCTCTTCTTTTCGGCGAACGGATCGACGAGGTCGCGCGAGGAGCCCGGCGGCAGCGAGGCGATGCCGGTGAGCGACCCGCCGAACGGAACGTTCATTTTGGCCTTCGCGTTAACAGCCCAGCCGTTGGCGTCAAGAATCGGCCCGAGGTTCCGGCGCCGTAGTTTCAGATACGCTATGAGCATGGATGGCGTCGAGATCAAGATGATGATTGCCAGCAGCGCCAACGGTATCTGCCACCAGGGTAGCCCGGCGATTTTGCCGAAGATGCCGCCCAATGCAGCAAGCAATGTGGTCAGCACCAGGCCAATCGCCGCCAGCGTTCCGGTGTCGATCTTTTTCGGTGGTTCAGCCGGTTTGGGGGGCGGTGGCCCTCCGCTAACCGTGGTCTTGGCCGCCGCTGCCAACTTCGCATCGGCCGCCGCGTCCGCGGCCGCGGCGCGCTTGGCCACCTGCTCTTCGATCATGCGCACGAGCTTCTTGTAAGGGGCAAAGAAGGCTTGGCGAATGCTGATGGGATTATCGACTATCTTGGTAATGGTAGCATCCCAGTCACGACCCTTGGTGTCGAAGAACACGCCGTTGCGGCCCACCATCAGGTTGTCGGAGTCGCCTCCTGTGAAAGCGGCCACGATCTGCATCTTCTCGCCGCTTCCTTTGCGGAAGCAGTCACAATACGCGAGGTAGGTGCCTGCCAGTCCGGCCATGGCGGCGTGCTTGGCGGCATCTTCCACGCGCAGGCAAAGATCGCAACTCCGTTGGTCCAGGTAGAGTGTGCCTGCCTGGAAGATGGCCCTCTTCCTGCGGCTGTAGAAGTCCTGGAACGAAACGAAATTCAAGCAGAGCTGCATCAGGTCCCGGTGGTAGCGCACCAGGCGGTTGAGGCTGTGGATGGCCGCCGCGTTGGTTTCCTCCGCCTTGTCTTTAGCGATCAGCGCGGTGAGTGTTGCTTTAGCTTGCCCTGCGAGAATCTCGCGCAACCGCGCCAGTCCCACCTTCTCGACCGTCCCGCCGGCTTTGGTTCCGGACCAGGTTTCGTAAGGAGCCAGTTTGCCGACCAGGATGTTCCACTCGGCTTCGGTCAGCGACGTCTTGTCCCCCAGCAAAGGTTTGACTGCCGCCGTGCGGAGCGTCGTTATCAGATCCGACCACGCGGGGTTGATTCCACTCACGAGGGGGAGCGGGCTGCCCGCCGCGATGCGAGCCAGCGGGAACGCCGCGACTTCGGTCGCCGTCGCGGTGAGGTCTTTCGCCGCCAGCGCCAGGAATTCCTTTTCCTCGCGGTTGAGGGCAGTCAGCGCCCGCGGATCGAAAGCGGCCAGCCGGCAGCGGGCGAAATAATCATCCACTTTGCTTTTTACCGCCTTGACAGCCGCAGCGGCGGCGGCGGTTGGTTCGCCCAGCGGCAGCACTGCTGCGTTTCCTTCCGCTTGCTTCCACCAATCCGAGTATGCCGCCGCGGCCCCGAAGAACTGGTCGACTTTGGCCTGGCTCACGCCCGGCTTTCCGCTGGCGTCCGTGTCCGCGCCGCAACAAGCGATGATATCGTTGATCACAGCCTTGGTCGCCTCATCGGCGGCCGACTCGATGGTTACGATGCCATCGCCGTTGAATGCCTTGCCGGCCAGTGTCTGGACGGCGGTCGCGGCCTCCTCGATGGAGATCACGTCGGCATCGCTCTTGCCGAGCACTTGCTGAGCGAAGGTCTTGATCGCTTTTCCTTCAGGGTTGGCTTCGTTGATCCCCGACACCCGGAGCGACGGCGCGCCCTTAGTAAGATCATCCGGGCTCTTGACCATGCTGCCGGCCCATTTAACGGCGGCGATCAACTCCGGCGCCCTGACGCGACCGTCCTTATCGGTGTCGATAAGTGCCAGTGTTGCCTGATCGAATTCCAGCCCCGCGGCGGGACAGGCCAGCGCGACCCAGAGCTTGAGATCCAGTTGGTCGATGGCCATGAGGTCCGCGCCCGTTTCGAGTTTAACCTGGTCGAAGCCGCCGGCACGAAAGAATCGCCATTGTTTGGCGGAAGGTGTTGAGTTACTCATCTGGAGGAATCGAGGTTTTAGGCGTTAAGAGTTTCGACCGTTACTTCTTTCCGCCCAGCATATTGCCCAGCGCAGAAGCCGCATTAGTTCCTGACACGGCCGTGTTGGCCAATGCCGCCTGAATCTTTGCCTTCAAGTCATCCACCAGCTTTTGCTGGTCTGGCGTCAGTTTGGTGCTTGCGAGCTCTTTTAGCTTGGCCACCGCGTCCTGGTACTTGTTTTGGGAGACCAGGTTCTTGGCTTGATCAATAAGTCCTTGGGCCTGTTGCTGGCCCGCGTCAACTTGCGCGGTCGCCTGGTCGGTGACTTCCTTGGCGGTGGTCTTGAGGGACTCCGCTGCTTTGGCGGCTTCCGACTTGACTCCATCCGCAGCCTTCTGGGTCTCGGCAGGCGGTGTCGATTCCTCTTGTTTCTTGCAGCCGACCGCCACGACTATCAAGGCGGACACTGCCATTGCTATGGTCAATAGTTTTGCTTTCATAGCGTTAGTTCTCTTTCGTCCACGCTAACAAGTCAAACACATAATTCGCATCCATTTGGCGGGGCGCTGACGGGGCGATTCCACGGGTTCTGCTGCCTTTACGCCGGGCGAGGGGGGCCTTTATTCCCGGCCGGATCCCCGAAATGTCGGAGCCGGCTTCAGGAAAGGCTTGTGGCCCGGCGTGCCAAACGAGTAGAACGCTTTCCGTTATGACTAACCCGCGAATCGGGGTCTGGCTGGGCGTGACCGTAATCGGGGCACCTCTCCTGGCGGCCACGGCCCAGGAGAGCGCCTTAACTGTTAAACAACTGACTCAGAAGCTCTGGCCGCGGGAGCGCGTCGAGCAAGCCATCAAGTCCGTCGACCAACAGAAATCACGGAGTCTCCTGACCGAAGGCGCCTATACCAGGAAGAAGCAGATGCTTGAGCAGCGCCTCGCCGGAACCTACAAGCCGCAGTCACTCTCGGTCGAGGCCCCGCCGCTAAACTTCATCCAGAACGGCGGCTTTGAACAAACGAATCCGAACTCAGACAAGAACCGGTCGCGCTGGCTCTGGTGGGGCGGCTGGAGCTGGGGCGGCGATTACGAGAACATGTGGGAGACCGCGCCAGAGTTCGTCCACTCCGGGAAGTATTCCGCGCGAATCAAGTGCACGGGGGAAAAGGGCCGCATCGGCATCAGCACGCCGCCGCTGCCGGCCATCCCGGGTGTGACCGAGTACAGGTTCACTTTTTGGGCGCGGGGTGAAGGGGACAATATGCTCTTCGTGAATTTCGAGGAGGCGGCCGTGGGCGAACTAAGGCAGAAGATCGACCCCGAGTGGAAGCAATACACCCTAATCGGGCGGCCGTCTGAAGGAAAAAAGACATACGTCGTCTACTTCTATTCCATCGGCGGAGGAACAATTTGGCTCGATGACGTAAACCTCGTTTCCGTGGGAGGAAAACTCGATGAATGACCGTCGGCCTTGTCATCCCCTTTCCTTATCTTCTCCAGGGAGAAAACGAAGCAGGGGTGAGAGAAGGCGCAGGGAGAGCTTCCTTTCGCGTTCGCGCAATACTTGGGACCATGGACCTTCCACAAAGCAAATGCCACCTCTCCCCTGTCCCCTCTCCCCCGGAGGCGGTGAGGGGGACCCCGCATGGCCGCCAGTATTCACAGTGCCGCGGCTGCTTTCCCCCTCTCCTCCCCTGGAGGAGAGGGTCGGGGAGAGGAG
>DATDCV010000639.1:0-10845 GCA_036524155.1 Verrucomicrobiia bacterium | reverse complement strand
GCACGGCCGGGAAGATATCGAAAGTTAATTCCGGCCAGTCGGCCGTGTAACGCTGGATGGACTCCGCCGTATCCGTTTCGAAATGGATGACGGCACGCCCTCCCTGCACATCGACAAAACTCAGCGTGTTCTTGAACTCGGCAGGGTAGGTGTAGTTCCGACGGCGCAAGAAGATTTCTTTGGCAATTTTGCTGTCCCGTGAAAAAGTAGCGATGGCGATGTAGTGCATAGGAGGTTGTGCTTAAAACCTAAACCATCCCGACACGCGGCGCAAGCGTGGTGGACGTACTGCCGCACGATGACTGTTGCCCAAAAGTCCGCGCCGACTGTACTCTAGAGTCACTCATGAATTCAGTCATCAAGACCGTCCTCACAGCGCTGGCGGTGTTCGCCTGCGCTTCGGATACACCGCTGAAATCGGCGGATTTTGCGACCTCAAAAGCAGGCCCAAAACGGGTCTTCAACGTGGTTGACTTTGGCGCTTTGGGCGACGGCAAGGCTTTGGACTCGGCGGCGATTAACCAGGCGATTACGGGTTGCTCGGATGCCGGCGGCGGGCAGGTGTTGTTCCCTCCGGGGCGCTATCTCTCCGGCACGTTGCGTTTACGGAGCCACGTGAATCTGGTGCTCGAGGCCGGCGCGAGGCTGGTTGGCACCACCAATCTGTCCGATTACCAACCTCCAGCCGTGCCCTCGTTCATGCCGGAGGCGCGCTGGGGAAAATGGCACCGCGCTTTGATCGTCGGAGAGAGCGTTGAGGATGTTTCCATCAGTGGCGCCGGGGTTATCGACGGCAATAAAGTCTTCGACCCGACGGGTGAAGAAAAAATGCGCGGCCCGCACGGGATTGTATTTGTCGGCTGCCGCGGGTTTGCCATCCGCGACATATCGATTGTCGATGCGGCGAACTACGCGATCTTTTTCCAGGCCAGCGACGACGTCGAGGTGCGGAATGTGAAATTCGTGGGCGGATGGGACGGGGTGCACTTCCGCGGCGCGCCCAATCGCTGGTGCACTAATGTCAATATCATCAACTGCCAGTTTTATACCGGGGACGACTCGATTGCGGGCCGTTACTGGGACAACGTGGTGATTTCCGGGTGCGTGGTGAATTCGTCATGCAATGGCATCAGGGTCATTGGTCCCGCGACCCGGCTCATTGTGGCCGACTGCCTGTTTTACGGGCCTGGGCAGGAGCCGCACCGGAGCTCACGCCGGAACAACATGCTCAGCGGCATAATTCTCCAGCCCGGCGCGTGGGATAAGACCGAAGGACTGCTCGACGATGTGCTGGTCGCCAACAACACGATGCACAACGTCGCATCGCCGCTGACCATTTGGACCAAGCCCGGCAACCCGGTCGGCCGGATTACGGTGGCTGGGTTGAATGCAACGGAGGTTTACCGTTCCGCATTCTCGGTAGAGAGTTGGGCGGAGCTGCCGATTACGAATGTGGTGGTTCGGAATGCGTCGATCGAGTTCAGCGGCGGCGGAACATCTGAACAGGCGCGCCTGCCTGTGAAAGGCCCGGGTGTCGATGCGCGTTCCCTGCCCGCCTGGGGGTTTTACGCGCGCAACGTCAGCGGCCTCACCTTGGAGGACGTTCGGTTCAGTCTGGCAAACAATGACCTACGGCCTGTCATTATGGGGGAACAGATCGGGCGCCTGACGCTGGATAACGTTAGGTTCCCCGCGAACGTCGAAGTGCCGGAGCCGCTCGTTACAACGAATGTAGCGAAACTCGAACTGAGGCAAACCGACATTACGGCGAAGCAAGGCAATCCCAAGTGATTCAAGACCCGATGAGAGAGCTCATGGCAAAGGGCTGGAGCGACAACCCTCTTCTGAAACAACCTGCGAAGGTGAGAAAGAGCCTCTTCCCCACGAACCTTACTGCCTCCCGAATTCCTTACTCTGCGGAATCGTGCGGGTCGTGGCCAGGCCAAAGCGACCAATCCGCGTCCGGGTCCGTCAAGATGCAAACGGGCATGAGGGCAATGCCGTCGCGGCGCAGCGCAGGAGCATTGGTGTCACCAGCGTTGTGAGCATCAAGCCAGCGCGAAATTGCCTGGGCAGCGCCGGGAAGGTGGCGAAGTGCGAGAGGCAGTTCCCCGCCGTGCTGGATTCTGGCCGATTGGGTGTTCAGAAACTTCAGCCAGGTGTCGCTGGTGCCCGCGAAATAACCGGTGGGATTCCCGGCGAGGAGATGCCATCCGGCTTCCAGTTCAACCAGGAGGTTGTCGAGCGTGTTCAGGTTAGGCGCCGGTCTTTGCTCCGAAGTTACCGTGCCCAGATAGAGCATCGCGATGCCCTCAGCGTGGCGGCACAGCGGGTCGCGAATGGCGCCCTCGGCCCGCTCGGACTCGCAACGCCGGGCGACGATTTCCCAGTTGAGCCTGGCATCCTTGAAACCCACCAAAGCGATCGGCAGGCTGCGGCTATACAGGTGATCCCGAAACAGGCAGACCTCGCCAAACACCCGCTGGAACGTGGCCGCAACGACCTCGAACTGTTCGGGAGTTAGCTGAGTCAAGGGCAGCCATTGGCAATACACGCCCCCGGGGCGAAGCGCTGCTTTGGCAGCGGTGAATTGTTCGTAGCTGCAAAGCCTCGCTTCGCCGGGACGCCACGGCGTGAACAGGTCGCCGATGATAACGTCAAACCGATCAGGAGCGCTGGCGATATAAGTGCGCGCATCTTCGACGTGCACGCGGACCTTTGGGTTCGATGTGAAATCCAGGTTGAATTGGCTGAAATGTTGGGCGGCCGCGGCAGCCACCAGGGGGCATAGCTCCAGAGCGTCGATAGACTCCACGGCGCCATGCCGCAACGCGCCGGCGGCCGTAATACCGGTGCCAAGCCCGATGAAACAAACCTGTTTCGGGCGGCGATGGAGGAGCAGAGGCAAGTGGGCCTGCCGCTGCATGTCCGGAGCACCCAAGGTGCACCCGAGCATATAATGGTTATCCAGGAACAACGCGCGGCCGACATCCGGCCGTTCGGCAACCGCTACGGTGCCTTCCCTGCCAGAGCGCACTTCGACCAGGTTGAACGTTGAGCCGCGCAAAAAGATCGGCGCGGTTTTGAGCGACGTGCTGAGTAACAGGCACGTTCCAGCGACTGATCCGATCGGAATGGCCAGTCGCAACCCGAGTCCTCTCCTGAGGGCGACAGCGAGTGCAACCAGGCCGTAACAGAGTCCCAGCACGCCGAGCGCGATGTGGACGCCCAACGCCGGCAGCAGCAACCGATGGACGGCTTCGGCCCCAAGCAGGCCGCCAACGCCGTTAACGGCCAGCATTTCGGCGAATGCGCGCTGCGATTGGCCAGCGCTCGCCGGAGCCAGGCACGCGATGAGGAGCGGGAACACCATCCCCGCTGCCAGCACCCCGGGGCCCAGTGAAAGGCCCGCGACCCCGCCAAGCTTCAGCAACGAAGCGGCAAAGGTGATACCGTGGCCACCGATCCCGCTCCTGCCCGCAGTCACGGCCAGAAACAGAAGCGGCGCGACCGCGAGAGCCAAGCTGGCCGCGGCGCAGCAGAAGGCGAGCCCGCGCAAAGGCGCGGCGAAGAAACGGCTTGCGACACCAGCCAGGATGGCCGAGCAGGCCAGCAACAGGATGACACAAAACAGGATCGCCGCCGGCGTATAGAACGAGAAAGGTGCTTTCAAGTTCAGCAATTGGAGTCCCGCCACCTCGATAGCCAGCACGCCTGCGCCAGAGAAGAACGATAGCAGCAACAAAGTCAGCCGGCGCGGAGGGGCTTCGGCTGCAGAGGCAGGTTTGAGTTCCGGTGCCGCGCTCGCGACCGGGGAAGCAGGGAGGCGATCCCGGTAGAAACACATAACACCCGCCAGGACGTTGAGGCCAATCATTCCCAGCATCGCGCCTGCCGCACCCAACCGGTGCAGCAGCCAGCCCACCACCAAAGCGATTCCCAACGCGCCTCCGAACGTGTAGGCGGCGTAAAGCCAAATACCCCCGCGCGAAACGGATTTGTCCCGACGGCAAACCGTAGCGGCCAAAATCGGCAGCGTCATCCCCAGAAGGACAGCCGGCGGCAGGACAATCAGGACGGACAGCAACAATTTCAACACCGCCCCCGGCCACCCGATCAGCCGCTCGGGTCCAAGCGCCAGCCATAGGGACGCGCTCCAGGAGTTCACCAGGAGCGCCGGCAGGCTCAGCAGCGCGATCCCCAACTCGACAACGGCGACCGTTCTCCACGGGCGCCGGAGCCGCGGGACAAACCGGGCAGCCGCCGCGGCACCCAAGGCCACGCCGAGAAAGAAACTGCCGAAAACGCGCGCGTTTGACTCGCCGGTCGCACCGATAAGGTCGGCCATGCGTCGAGTCCAAAGGAGTTGGTGACCCAGTGAAGCGGCCCCGCTCAGCGTCAGGACAACCACCGCGAAACGGAAGTCGTGTTTGCCCCAGGTCATGAAACCTCAAGACAGGCATCTTGCCTGTCTTTCGTCCTCGTCCTCGTCCTCTTTCTCGGCCGCTTGCTCGGCAAGCACGAGGACGAGGACGAGAAAGAGGAAGAGGATGAGGAAGACATAGAAGAGACAGGCAGGATGCGTGTCCGCCGTTATTCGTGCCGGAGGGCTTCGATGGGGTCGAGGTTGGCAGCGGCTTTGGCGGGGTAGAGTCCAAAGATGATGCCGACCGCTCCGGAAATGCCGAAGGCCAGCAGAACCGACCACAAGGTCACGATGGTCTTCATCGTAGTCAGGTGCGAAACCAACACCGGAGTGATGATGCCGACCGACACACCTATCAGGCCGCCGCCCACGGCCAACACAACGGTTTCGACCAGGAACTGCATGGTGATGTCGGCTTTCTTAGCGCCCAGGGCGCGGCGAATCCCGATCTCCCGGGTTCGCTCCGTCACTGTGGCCAGCATGATGTTCATGATCCCGATGCCCCCCACCAGCAGGGATATGGCGGCGATGGAGCCCAGCACGATGTTGAAAATGCGCTTGGTCTGTTCCGCCTGCCGGAGCAATTGAAGCGGGACGATAATTTCATAATCGTTCTGATCATGAAATCGGTTCAACATGGTTTTGATCTGCGGGTCGGCAGTCTCGACCGCCGGCAGGTCGCGCATTTGGACGGTGACCTGGTGAAGTTGCACCTCTTCGGCCTCAAAGCTGCCGGCCGAGCGCCGGATGAGCACTTCGCCGAAGCGGGTGCGGGAGGTGTTTAAGGGGATGTAAACGTTGTTGTCGAGCGGCTGGCCTTCCATTTTGCCAGCCTGGCTGCGCTGCTCCGGCTGGCTGCGCTCCTGAACGATTCCCACGACCTGGTAATAAAAAGCGTCAATCTTCACCGCATGCTTCAGGGGATCCTGGTAAGGGAAAAGGCGGCGGGCCAGACCGGTGGTGATGACGCAAACATTTTCCATGTGCTCCTCGTCGTAGTAGGCCAGAAAACGCCCCCGCACGACGGCGGCTCCGGCCACCTCCGTGTAAAAAGGCAGTGTGCCCACCACCTGGCAGGGAATCTCGTTGCGCTGAAATCGGACGTTCTCGCGGATGAGGCGCATTGGCAGGACACGCGCGACGCCGGGGATGGTCCCCAGCAGCCGTCCGGCGTCGTCGTAAGTAAGACCGTACTTGAGCTGCGAGCCACGGCCGGGACCGCTGCTCTGCTGGCGGGTTTGTTCGGCGGGTTTGAGGCTGCGAATGAGAATATTGTTGCTGCCAAGGCGTTTGATGGCCTCTTGAGCCTCGTAGGACGCCCCCTCGCCAATCGCCAGCATGGCGATCACCGAGCACACGCCGAAGATGATGCCGAGCATCGTGAGCACCGAGCGCAGTTTGTGCAGCTTGAGGCTTTTGATGCCCAGCCTGACGGTGATCATGAATTGATACGGGATCATGGTCTCAATTCACGGGGGCAGCGGGCGATTGCTGTTGCCGCACGATGTCCTGATCAATCCGCCCGTCCTTCATCCGCACCACTCGATGGGCACGTTCGGCTACCTTGTCATCATGGGTTACCAAAACGATCGTTTTGCCGGCCTGGTTCAGGCGCGTGATGATGTCCAGCACTTCAGCTCCGGTTTTCGAGTCAAGATTCCCCGTCGGCTCATCCGCGAGAATCATCAGCGGGTCGTTCACGAGCGACCTGGCAATGGCGACCCGCTGCTGCTGGCCGCCCGACAACTGCGTGGGACGGTGTGTAAGCCGGTCCCCCAGACCCACCAGTTGCGCGAGCTCGACGCATCGGTCATGCGAGGCCTTGAGGTCCTGTCCCCGGTAAAAGAGCGGCACCTGGATGTTTTCGAGCACCGTCAATTGCGCGATGAGGTTGTAGGATTGAAATATGAACCCGATCCGGCGGCCTCTGACTTCCGAGAGGGCATCGTCGCTCATCCGCGACACATCTTCACCGCCCAGGAAATACTGGCCGGCGGTCGGCCGGTCCAGGCATCCGAGGATATTGAGCATCGTCGATTTTCCGGAACCGGAGGGCCCCATGATGGCGATGAAGGAGCCCGCATTGATCGTCAGATCCACCCCGTCGAGAGCGCGCACGATGTTCTCCTCACCCAACACGTAAGTTTTCTCCAAAGCCTCGATGCGGATAATGCTCTGCCCGGCAGGCCCGGCCACAGCCGAGGCAGTCTGCCCCGATTGAGAAAGCGCTGCGGGAGTCATAGCGGAGAGGGCGGGTGGAAACTCATCTCCGGGCGGGTCAGGAGGAGGGCGTTGCTCCGCGTGGCGCCTCTTCACCGCCAGTGCCAGTTGCTCCGCTGTCGCCCCGGCGCCCCGGCCCTTTGCCTTGACCTCCGCGGCCGCGGCCGAAGCTCTCGCGCATGGCGGCAAGCTCTTCCTCGTCCAGTTTGCCGTCCCCGTTCTTGTCGAATCTCTTCACCATCTCTTCCTGGCTCAATCGCGGTCGTGAATTGGTCCTGTCTCCGCCCGGTCCGCCGCCGAAACGCGCCGCCATCGCTGTGCGCATCGCTTCGCGCTCGGTGTCATCGAGTTTGCCGTCGCCGTCCTTGTCAAATTGCTTGAGCATTTCTTCCGGATTGAAGTTGCCGCGCCGACGGGGACCGTCGCCATTAGGGCCGTTGCCGGCGGACGCGATCGGCTCACCGGGCGATATTCCAGGCGCGGCCGGCCCGGGCGCGGCCCTGGGTGGCACATTGGTAGCCGCGCCTGGCTTTTCATCCTCGGCCAGCACCGCCCCTTCCAGGTCTTTCCCACGGCTTTCGAACGGAGGTGACAGCAACACCCGGTCGCCCGGGTCAAGGCCTTTGGTGATCTCGATGAATTTCGTGTTAAACATCCCGACCTCGACCGGGCGTGGCTCGGCGGTACCACCGTGAAGGACGTAGGCCGCCGGTTTGCCTTTATGGGTGGCTATCGCCTGGATCGGGACCGATAGCGCGTTCCCGATGTTGGTCACGATGATCTCGGCCTTGGCGGAGACGCCCGGCTTCACGTTAGGCAGTGTATCAGTCAGGTAAACGTCCGTATTGTAGACCTTCAGATTCGGATTTCCCCAGCGTGCTTGTGTGTCCGGCAACGGCGCGACTCTTTCCACCACCCCGCGGAACCGTTCATCCGGCATGGAGTCGAGCATCACGTAGGCTGGAAGGCCCGGCCGGATCATGTTCACATGCGATTCGTGGACTTTGACGGTGACCTTCATCCGGGACAGGTCGGGCAGCTTGATGAGCTCCTGGCGGTTACGGACGACCGCGCCGCCTTCGACCAAAGATTCACTGCTGAAATGGCTGTCGCTCACCTGGTAAACCACCAATCCATCCTGGGGCGCCCGGATGGTTGTGGCCACCAGGTTCTTTTTGTCACGCTCGAGCTTTTGCTCGCTCAGCGCCAGCGTGTTGGATTGGGTGATGAGGTCGGCGGCGTATTGGGCCATTTTGCGCGCGTTCTGGCTCACGACCCGTTGCAGCTCCTGCTCGGCCTGCAGCACGTCCGCCTGATACGTCTCGAACTGTTTGACTTCGTCAAACTTCTGCAGCATCCAGATGCTGTTGCTGGCCACAATCAGCGCGTTGGCGTTGTTGAGCACCGTCAGCCGGTCTCCATCGACCTTCTGTTTGGTTTCGTATCCTTTGGCCGCCAGGTTCGTGGAATTCCGGTACGTGTCCATGTTGACCACCAACTGGGCCTGCGCTTGCACCAGCTTGTTGCTCGCCTCAACCAAATCCACCAGCCGCTGGCCCTGTTCGTACTTCTCGAGGTTGATCTTGGCGAGTTTGAGTTTCAGTTGCGCCGCCAGGTAATCACTGTTGGTCGCGCTCTTCTGAATTTCGAACTGGGCGATGGCCTGTTCGACACCAAACTTCGCCTTCTCATAATTGATTTGCTGAAGGTTCACCTGGTCCTGTGCTGACGCGGAATCCAGCTCGACCAGCAGGTCCCCCTTCTTGACATAGCTGCCCTCGGGCACAATCGAGATGATGCGCGCGGTGCCTTCGACCTCGCTGCGGATGATAATCTCGCTGACGGCGGCGAGTGTGCCGCCCTCGACGACGGAGACGGTGAAATCCCCGCGCCGAACCTCATGATAGGCGGTGGCCTCGGTAGCCGGCCTGGAAGGCCGCAGCAAGAGGACAACGAGCACAACGATCACCAGCACCACAACCCCGGTCAGCACCGGGCGCCGCCGCACCGGGTCGGGCAGTTTCTCGAGGACAAAGTTCGCGTTCATGAGGTCGGTTCCAGGAATTTCTCCGGCGGCAACACCTGGTCATCAGGCATTTTTAGCGCCGGCGCGCCGCGTTGCGCCGGAGTCAACTTGTCTTTCAGCGGGTCGAACAGCCAGAACTTGTCCGGCCGCGTATCGATGACCCCGATATTGAGCAGCAGATTTAGCCGCGCAGCCAGATACTCGGCGTAATTCGCGGCGAGATCGTTTTGAGCATTGATCAAGCCGTCCTGCGCTTCGCGCACGTCCCGGACGGTGTTGCGCCCCGCCTCAAACAGCATAGCGGTGTTCTCCACCCGGCGTTCCGCCACTTTCAAATTTTCCACGGAGATCAAATTATTGAGCCGTGCTCGTTCCAGGGTCCGAAGCCCGCTGTCGATGTTGTTTCTGGAATCGTCAAGGGTCCCGCTCAGGGAACGGAGCTGGACCTCGAACTCAACCAGGCGTTTACGATAGGTGTTACGCTCCCGGAGCCGGTCCAGCGGCAAGTTGATGCTCACTCCGGCCGAGTATTGGACTTTGTCCGCATCGAAGTTCGCATAGTCGTCCGGCGCATCCGAACGCAGGTCGGCACCACCAGTCAGGATCACCTCGGGCCGCAACTGGTCCGCCGCCACGCGAACCTTCCGCTTGCTGTCCTCGAACTGGTCAATCGCGTTGAGCACTTCCATTTGCTTTTGCACGCAGATCTCGAAGGCCGCCTGGCGATCAATGTCAACCGGCGTCAGGCCCACACCGATCAGCTCTTGCAGGTCCTTGTCGTCAAGAAACAGGCGCGACGATACCGGGATGCCCAACCGGATTTTAAACGCGTCCAATCTGGTCAGGTAATCTGCCAGCGAGTTGATGTAGGTCCTTTTCGCCTCCAGCGCCCTCATGCGCAGATCATCGACGTCGCTAAGCCGTTCCCGGTCCACCGCGCGGGCTTCTGTGTACCTGGTGACCTCCAGGCGGTTGGTGTAATCGCGGTAGTTATTCCGGACTATATCCTTTTCCGTGAGCAGCGCGAAATACGCGCTCACCGTGTCCACCGCGAACCGCTGCTGGTAAAGGCTGTAACTGCGGACCGCGTAGATTACATCCCGTTCAGCCTGCGTCAGGTTCTCCACCGCCGGGTTGTTGATCCCGAAACCCCGCAGCAACGGCTGTGTCAGGCTCACCGAAAGCGTGTTAATCGCCGAATTCCTTGCCTGGTCAGCAGGCTTCCCCCCAAAATACCGAATCAGGTCGTTTGCCAGTCCGACCGTCAACTTCCCTCCCGTCCTCAGTAACTGGCTCACCCCAATCTGGCTCCCCACACTCCCTTTGGTCTCCCCATCCGGACTGCCCGCAACTGCCGGAGTCGAGTCGGCGAAAAATTGCGGCGAAAACTCATACCGCGCCCCGGTCAGATCCAACGCCCGTAAGTACAGAGTTTCCTTCGCAGTCTGGTATTCGCGGCTGTTAGCGACCGCCAACTCCAGAGCCTGGCTCAGGTTGATGACAAAGCGATTGCTCGCGGAGCGGTCGTTGATGATCTCCGCGGGCCAGATCGCCGTCGGCTCTCGGTCTGAGTACCGCGTGTCAATTGAGAACTGGTTCGTGTGCCCAAACACCCGACTCTCCATCTGCTGCACAATCGCGTAGGTTTGCTTGTCCGCCGATTTGCGATACTGTTTCGCCGTGCAGCCCGCCAGCAGCAGGCCAGTCCCCAACACGACAGTCCATCTTGCTGCCCGGGAAAAGCTTACCCGGCGCAGCAGCCTTCTCGTCAAGTAAGCGAAAGTGCCCGCTAACATCGCCAACATCGTCCTATGTTTCAGACCACAAATTACATCCGCAGGTTACGCGAATAGTTTTCATTTAGGGGCTGCCATCGAGCCGAAGTCAAGTAAACAATCAAAGTAACCAAGCAAAGCAACACGCATATTTGCCTTTCGATGCTTTTGCGTTTGTTCTCAGGGCTGCCAGGGTTCGGCGCAGGATTTGGTCTTGCAGAACCGCGGCGGGACTGCAACATCCGGCCGTTCACGCTGAATCGTCCTATGACATCTCTATCGACCTCGCGCAGCGCCACCAGATCGCGCGGCCCGGCGGTGCCGAGCGATGCGCGTGCCACCAGGCGCTCGAGATCGTGCACGGCGGCGAGCGCCTCGCGCAGCCGGCCGCGCTCCGG
>DATDCV010000638.1:0-9712 GCA_036524155.1 Verrucomicrobiia bacterium | reverse complement strand
GACACTGAAGGCCGGCGCGCTGCGCGGCATTTCGATTCCGAGCTTCTTCATGGTTTCCTTGAAAATGATGCGGTCCTCGCCTTTCTCGATGGCGTCGGCTTCCACGCCGATGATCCGCACGCCGTATTGGGCAAGGACACCGCTCCGGGCGAGCTGGGAGGAGAGATTGAGGCCGGTTTGGCCGCCGAGGTTTGGCAACAGGGCGTCGGGGCGTTCGCGTTCGATGATCTCGGTCAAGGCCGGCACGGTTAGCGGCTCGATGTACGTGGCGTCGGCCATCCCGGGGTCCGTCATGATCGTCGCGGGGTTCGAGTTCACCAGGACGATCTGGTAACCGAGGCTGCGTAGCGCTTTGCAGGCCTGCGTCCCGGAATAATCGAATTCGCAAGCCTGGCCGATTACGATGGGGCCGGAGCCAATGATGAGGACTTTCTTGATATCGTCGCGTCGGGGCATAATGGTTTGGTTAGGACTTCGTAAGGTTCACTGGCGCTAAAAGACAGCGGCGGGACATTTAGCGAGCAGAGATGCGTTGGTCAACTTCTTTTTACCCGCACATGACGGGAAACTAAACAATTCTGAGGGTCGGACCGTGGAGACGGACTTGCGCGTGACGGCGGTCGGCTGGGAACTGGCCACAGTGGAGTATCTGCCTGGGGAGAACCTGATGGGTTTTGGCGTGGACGCGGCGCTTGCTTCTTTTTTGTTGTGGCTGCTTGACTCCTTGGGCCACGCAGGACGATTCTGTTGAGACTGAGGCGCTTTGCGCCATCAGGCCAAGGGTCCGATGGTGTGTGCTGTCGGAGGAAACGCGGACGGTCGGGCCGCCGTCCGAGGTACTTATTTGCGTTGTCCCAATGAACCGTCCGATTCATCAGCCGGGGACGGAGAGTCTTTCGTCCCAGGGGCGACTATATCTTTTCATGTCAGTCATTGACTGCGGCCGAGTAATAGCGGGCGGCCGGCTGGGCTTGCTGAGCGGGGCGCGGGATGAGCAGTTGCTCTGACAGCAAAGAGGGCTGAGAGTTCTTGCCAGGGCAGAATCAATGCGCTTAATCATCGTATCGAACCGGTTGCCGTTTACGGTGGGGATCGACCAGGACGGGCCGCATTTCGCGGTCAGCTCGGGAGGATTGACGACCGGATTATGGAGTTACCTGGAGCACGGCACATCGGGGTCGGGCGAGCGGGCGGAGTTTGTGTGGCTGGGATGGCCCGGGGCGAGCGTGCCTCCCGAGCACGAGCAGGCCGTCAAGGCTTATGCGGAAAAAGAGTTTAAGGCCTCGCCGGTTTTCCTGGCAGAGGAAAACATGGACCGATTCTACCATGGGTTCTGCAACCGGACGCTGTGGCCGCTGTTCCACTATTTTCCGACGGTGGCACGCTACGAGGAGGAGTACTGGCGGGAATATCAGCAGGTAAATCGGGTTTTTGCGGAAGCCGTGCTGAAGGTGCTACAGCCCGACGACCTGCTGTGGGTCCATGATTACCAACTCATGTTGTTGCCGGCGATGGTGCGAGAGAAGCTGCCGGACATACCGATCGGATTCTTTCTGCACATTCCATTTCCATCGTTTGAGGTGTTCCGGCTCTTGCCCAGGGCCTGGCGCGTGGAACTGATCGAGGGGTTACTGGGGTCTAGCCTGGTGGGCTTCCACACGTATGACTACGCGCGCGATTTTCTGACCAGCGTGCTGCGGACGGTGGGCTATGAGCACCAACTCGGAAGCCTGACGTTGCGGGAGCGGGTAGTCAAGGTGGACACGTTTCCCATGGGAATCGATTTCAAACGGTTCGCGCGGGCGGCGGCCTCGCCGGAGACCGAAGCGCGGGTGGCGGAACTGCGCGCGAGATGCGCGGGCCAGAAGGTGATTTTTTCGGTTGACCGGCTGGATTACACCAAGGGACTGATTAACCGGTTGCGGGGTTACGATCTGTTTCTGAAGCGGAACCCGCAATGGCATGAGAGGGTAGTCTTTGTGATCTCGGTGGCGCCGTCGCGGGCCGGAGTGGAGAGTTACCGGGCGATGAAACAGGAGCTGGAGCAAACGGTGGGGCGGATTGTGGGGGCGTATGGGAATGTGAAATGGACGCCGCTGGTTTACCAGTTCCGCAATCTCGGGTTTGATGAAATCGTCGCGCACTACCGGTTTTGTGACGTGGCGTTGATCACCCCGTTGCGGGACGGGATGAACCTGGTCGCGAAGGAATTCGTGGCCTCTCGCCCCGACCAGACCGGAGTGTTGGTGTTGAGCGAAATGGCGGGAGCAGCCAAGGAAATGGGGGAGGCACTGATTATCAACCCGGTGCACAGCGATGATTTCGCCCAGGCCCTCGAACAAGCGCTGGTGATGCCCGAGCAGGAGCAAGTGCGACGGAATCGGTTATTGCAGGAGCGGCTACAGCGTTACGACGTGAACCGGTGGGCCCAGGACTTTGTGCAAACACTGATGTCGACGCAAAAAACGGAGGCCGCCCGGCGGGCGCGGGCGCTCACCGGGAAGGCACTGGTGACGGTGCTTCAACAACATCGGACGGCGAAACAGCGCGCATTGCTGCTGGATTACGACGGCACGCTGGTGCCTTTCGTGGATGACCCCAAGCTGGCACAGCCGGACAAGGAGTTGATCGAGTTGCTTCGCGGGCTGGGTGGGGCGGTGGGCAACGAAGTTTTGATTGTAAGCGGCCGGCCGCGGCGGGACCTCGAGGAATGGTTCGGGTCTTTGCCGGTGGCGTTGGTCGCCGAGCACGGCGTGTGGCTGCGGCCCAAAGGCGCAGAATGGCGAATGCTCAGGACCACCACGACCGAGTGGAAGGAGCGGGTGCGTCCGATATTTCAGGTTTATGTGGACCGCTTGCCGGGGGCATTGTTGGAGGAGAAGGAATTCTCGCTGGCCTGGCACTATCGGAAGGCGGATCCGGACCAGGCCTCGCTGCGGGCCCAGGAGTTGCTGGACGACCTCTCCGGCTTTACGCGGAACATCGATGTGCAGGTGCTGGAAGGAAACAAGGTGCTGGAAGTACGGAATACAGGGGTGAGCAAGGGGACTGCAGCAACGGAGTGGTTGAACGGGCAAGGCGCGGACTTCATCCTGGCGATTGGCGATGACTGGACGGACGAAGATCTTTTTCGCACCCTGCCGCCGACGGCGTATTCGGTGCGGGTAGGATTGGCGCAGACTGCGGCAAGGTACCACCTGGGCAGCCACACCGCAGTCCGGCGGTTGCTGCGCGAGTTGACCGCAGGGCAGGCGCCGAACGGTGGTCCGCCGGAACGTCCCGATGCTAAAGCGAGCAGCGCAGTGAAAGCGAACGACGGGACGTCGGGCAAATCGAACACGATAGCGGGAAAGTTGCTGTGAAAACACCGCTGCTTTCACTAATGATTGGGGACGCCTCCGTGGTTGCCGGTTGGGTTATCTGAATGAGGATGAGGGACGTGTTGCGGGAATGGCGCGCGAAAATGACAACTGTGAAGGGCTGACCCGGGACCCGTTTTGGTATAAGAGCGGGGTTATCTATGAGGTCCACGTGCGGGCCTTTTATGACAGCACCGGCGATGGCACGGGAGATTTTCGCGGTCTAACGCAAAAGCTGGATTATTTGAAGGACCTCGGAGTGACGGCCATCTGGCTGCTGCCGTTCTATCCATCACCACTCAAGGACGATGGCTACGACATCGCCGATTACTGCGACGTGCACCCGATGTACGGGACGCTGGCCGATTTCAAGACCTTTCTGCGTGAGGCTCACTGCCGCGGGTTGCGAGTGATCACCGAACTGGTCCTCAATCATACTTCGGATCAACATTCGTGGTTCCAGCGGGCGCGGCGGGCGCGAGCGGGGAGCCGGTGGCGCAATTTTTACGTCTGGAGCGACACGGCCAAGGAATACAGGGATGCGCGGGTTATATTCAAAGACGTGGAGAGTTCGAACTGGACGTGGGATCCGGTGGCGAAGGCGTATTATTGGCACCGGTTTTTTTCACACCAACCCGATCTGAACTACGAGAATCCCGAGGTTCACAAGGCGATGACGAAGGCGGTGGATTTTTGGTTTGATTTGGGCGTGGACGGGCTGCGGTTGGACGCGGTGCCATACCTGTACGAGCGGGAGGGCACCGATTGCGAGAACCTGCCGGAGACCCATGCTTTTCTGAAGAAGCTGCGGGCGCATGTGGAAGCGAAATACTGGGACCGGATGTTGCTGGCCGAGGCCAACCAATGGCCGGAAGACGCTGTCGCTTACTTCGGGGAAGGGTGGGGCGATGAGTGCCACATGGCCTTTCACTTTCCGCTGATGCCCCGGTTGTTCATGGGATTGCGGATGGAAGATAGGCTGCCCATCGTGGAAATCCTCGAACAAACACCTTCGATTCCCGAGACGTGCCAATGGGCGCTGTTTCTGCGAAACCACGACGAACTGACACTGGAGATGGTGACGGACGAGGAGCGCGATTACATGTACCGGATGTACGCGCAGGTGCGGCAGGCGCGGCTGAATCTCGGGATCCGGCGGCGGTTGGCACCGTTGCTGGGCAACGACCGGAGGCGGATTGAACTGCTCAACGCGCTGTTGTTCTCGTTGCCGGGCACGCCGGTGCTCTATTACGGGGACGAGATTGGCCTGGGCGAAAACATCTACCTGGGTGACCGCAACGGCGTGCGGACTCCGATGCAATGGAGTTCGGACAAAAACGCCGGCTTTTCGCGCGCGAATCCTCAGACCTTGTATCTCCCGATTATCCTGGATCCGGAGTATCACTACGAAGCGGTGAACGTGGAGGCGCAACTGGCCAACCCCCATTCGCTGTTGTGGTGGATGCGGCGGATGCTGGCGCTGCGGAAAAAGTGGCGGGCGTTGGGCGAGGGGAAGTGCGAGTTCCTTCAGCCGGAGAACCGGAAGATATTGAGCTACGTGCTGCGTTACAGGCAGGAGACCATCCTTGTGGTGGCGAATCTTTCGCGGTTTGTGCAGCCGGTGGACCTTGACCTTTCGGCTTTTAAGCAGCTAGTGCCCATGGAGCTGTTTGGTCGGACAGAATTTCCGGTGATAACGGAGAAGCCGTATTTTTTGACTCTCGGGCCACACGCGTTTTTCTGGTTCTCGCTCGAATCGAAGGCTGCGGGAGCAAAGCCCCACGGCGATGGCGCCGCGGGAGATCAGACGCCGGTGCTCGCCGTGGAAGGGAGCTGGCAGGAGCTGCTGACCGGGAGAGGGAAGATCGCCCTGGAGGGAACGGTAGCGGAATACTTGAGGACCCAGGCGTGGTTCGGAGGGAAAGGCAAGACTCTCAAGGGGGCAATGCTGAAGGACGGCACGCCGGTGCCGCTGGAGACCGGGGGCGAAGCTTTCCTGGGCTTTATCCAAGTGGATTATGTGCAAGGGGAAAGCGAGACCTATGTGCTGCCGCTGGCCTTCGCAGAGGGCCCGGAGGCTGCTCATGTTCGTGAGCACCTGCGCCGGCTGACCATCGCCGACGTAGCCATAGCGGGCCGGGAGGGGAGGGGTGTCATCTTTGACGCCGTCGGAAGTCCGGCCTTCTGCAGGGCGCTGCTGGGCCTGGCGTGGTACCGCAGGCGGCTAAAAGCAACCCAGGGGGAAGTCGTGGGGTCGCGCATGGCCTCGCTGCGCCAGATCGTCGCGTGGGACACATTGCCGGAACCGAGGCCGGGCAAGCCGGAGCACAACAATTCCACCGTGTTCTTCGGGGATAAGGTGGTGCTGAAACTGTTTCGGCGCCTGGAGTCGGGTCGCAACCCTGAGCTGGAGATTGGTGAGTTTCTCACCGGGAAAGAATTTCCGAACAGTCCCGCCCTCGCCGGTTCGCTGGAATATTCGCCGGCGGAAGAGCGGCCGTTTACTTTGGGAGCGGTGAGCAGGTTCGTCCCGAACGCAGAGGACGCGCGAAGCTATACGCTGGACGCTCTGAGCCGTTATTATGACCGAGTCATCACCTGGGTAGCCCAAGGACGGGAGGCTCCGGTCAGACCCGAGGAGCCGGTGAAGCTGCTGCAACTGGAGATCCCGTCCGAGGCCATGGAGAACATCGGGACTTACCTCGAATCCGCGCGGCTGCTCGGGGTAAGGATGGCAGAACTGCACCTGGTGCTGGCGAGCGCCGAGGGCGAAGGACTGGCGCCAGAGGATTTTACACCGCACCATCAGCGGGGGCTCTTCCAAACTATGCGCAACCTGGCGGTGCGGAATTTCCGATCGCTGAGGAGGCAACTCAAAGGTCTCGGGCCCGAGCTGACCCAACTGGCTCAAAAAGCCGTGGAGTTGGAGGGCGACGTCGTCGAGCTCTACCGATCGGTGTTCGAAGGCCGGCTGAGCGCCAAACGGTTCCGGACGCACGGAAACTGCCATCTGGGGGAGGTGCTTTGGACCGGCAAGGATTTTGTATTCATCGATCTCGAGGGGGACCCGCTCCAGCCGTTGAGCGAGCGGCAGATCAAGCGGTCGCCGCTCAAGGATGTCGCGCGCCTGGTGAGGTCCTTCCATTATGTGGCCTACGCGGGCTTGCACCGGCAGGTGGAGCGAGGCAGCATCCCGCAGGAAAATCTGCCGAAATTCGAATCGTGGGTGAGGTACTGGAACCTTTGGGTGAGCGCGGCGTTTCTCAAAGCCTACTTTCGCCGGCTTGGCGCCAACGATTTTTTGCCCAGTGACGAAGGGGAGCTGCGCGCGATGCTGCGGGCTTATCTGCTCGATCAGGTGATCGGAGAATTGGGGCGTGAGGTGGGGCAACGCTCTGCGCAGCTAAGGATTCCCCTCGAGGGTATCGTGCGCCTGATGAGTCAGGCTCCACAGGGGCGAGCCGCAGCCGAGGTCGAGCCAGCGGGAGCGCCATCGGCGAGCACGAGCGGTCTGGCGATGCCCGCACCTGCGCCCCCCACCACAAACCGTTAGCATCCGCGTGGGGTCGGGATTTGGAACGGGAGTTGCCTCGGCTGATGAGTTGCCGGGCCTGGAGCACCGTCGACCCGCTTGCGGACTATCTGCCCAGATCCCGATAAAAGAGATCCTTGGCTTCGATCTTCATGCCGGGATTATGGCCCTGGATTGCGAAGTGTCCCGTTTTGTATTCGGTATCGTCGTAGGTCATCACCAGCTTCTCGTTGATCCAAAACTGAATATGCTGGCCCACGGCGCGGATGCGGTAACTGAACCACTCGCCATCTTTGGTGAGCAGCTCGGTCGCTTTCCCGGTCGGCTTGCCAGGTTTCCACAGCCAGCCAGTGTAGGCGTCCTGGCTGTTGCAGATCTGGGCTTCATACCCGTTGGGAAAGCCGTTCGGGTCGTCGCCGGGGGGATTGGCGCGGAAATATAGGCCGCTGTTGGCCTTGGCACCTTGCTCGCTAATACGGAACATGCCTTTCAGCTCGAAGTCGGAACAGGTCACATCGGTATAAATGTGGCCCATGCCGCCGACACCGACCAGAAGGCCGTCCTGGACCGACCAGGTCGCTTTGCCGCGAACGGTCCATCCGGTGAGATCTTTTCCATTGAACAATGAGATCCATTTCGCATCGACCCCGGTAGCAGCCCCGAAGCCGGTGACCGCCATAGCCAGCAGCGCGGCGAGAATTATTTTCTTCATAATCTTTAGTCTCTGATTTGAGGTTTACGGTTCAATCCGTGACCCGGAGCCGCAGTTCGGCGCCGTTGCAGCGAATCTCGGGAACGTACATCGCATAGCCCACAACGGGCAACGCATGGAATTGGCCGGGGACGTCGGCGCGGAGGTCATAGCGGATCTCCCAGACGCCCTCGGGCAGCTTGTCCAGGAACAGGGCGACTTTGCGGTCGCGCAGTTCCTGGTAGACCCAGCGGGTACGGCCGGTGAAATCGGTTTCAATGGGCGCGATTGGCGGGCGCGGAGCGATGATGGGCTTCACGCCAGAGCTGCGGCGCGTCGCCGCGGCTGTCTTGGATCGCGAAGTGTCGAGTTTGGCTCTTGAAACCGCCGGCCGCGTCCTGGCGGCGGCTGGAGCGGAGGATAAAAGAGCCGCGTCTCCCCTGCTCTCTCCTACGGGGGGGGAGGAGAGGGAGGACGTCTTGCGAGGTTCAGCATTTGCGGGGGCCGTGTCGTCCGGCAAGGAGGATTTCCGCTCGACCGCTCCGGACTTCAGCTCGCGGGCATAGAGCGGCTCGCCGCTGCGGACCTGCACGCTTTCGAGACCGGCGGGCTTGAGGTCTTCGAAGACGAGGTATTCGTAGTTGTTCTTGGCCTCGATGGTGACCAGCGTCTCGACCCGCTCCCCGCTCTTCACTGTGTCCCCGTCCTTTAGGGGCTGTTTGTCATACACGTAACCCTTGAGCAGCGTCGGATGGCCAACCAGTTTGAAATACTCGCGTTTGACAAAGATCTCGTTCCCGGCTGGAGCGATCGGTTCCTCCAGACTGAAGAACTTCGCTTCGGCCGCAAAATACACTGCCCCCGCTGCGTTCCTGGTCCGGATGCGAATCTCATTCGCGTCTTTGACAAGTTCCGCATCGACCGTGAAACGGCTCGGCGCGCTAAAAACATCAGCGCCGGAGATCTTACGTTTGGCGATTGACGTGCCATTGACCAGGACCTCGAAGTCGAGGTCGGCCTTGAGTTCGCCGCTGGCGCGGAGGTAATCGTTCATCGCCAGCACGACGATGGCGGTGTCGCGCGTGCTGTTCCACTGGGCGCCGCGACGGTTCTTGATCAGCCAATTGGTGACCGGCTCGATCAGCTTGTTTTGCGGGTCGATCGTCAGCAGCGCCCGGAGCGCGAAGGCGGTAGCTTCGACGCCGCCATCGGACCAGCGCCAGTAAATGCCGTCTTCGCCCCAATGGGCGGTGGCGAGGAGAGTGGCGGCGCCGGGAGTCGAAGGAGCGGAAATTAATACCGAGGCATCGGGGCGCTCATCGCGTTTCACACCGTTTTCGAGGTTCTGGATGAGCACACGGGCCTGGTCGGCTTTGCCGAACTGATGGGCGGCCAGGGCGAGCAGGGCGCGGGTATAGGCGTTCAGCTTTTCGCGGCTGGCCCAGAGGTTCTCGAAGGCCCTCCCCTGGAACTGGCTGGGCTGAGCGATTTTCATCGAATGGTTGTAGACCGCGAGCGCGTGCAGAAGCCAGGCCTGCACGTCCGGGTTTTGTTCTTCCTCGACGAGCGTTTTGTCGAGGAAACCGGCCGCGCGCTCGAGGACATCCTGTTTCACTTGCGTGCCGGCGTCGCGCGTCAGGCTGAGGCCCCACAGCACGTAAGCGGTCATCCAATGGTCGCTGTCACCATCCTTCCACCACCCCCAACCACCGTCGCCGTGCTGAAAATCATACAGGCGGTCAAGGCCGGCCTTGACGATCTTGTCCAGCTCGGCCAGGTCTTTCTTGCCTCGGGGATGGGTCGCGGCGGCATTGGTTTGTTCAATCCCGCCAAACACACGGGACATGATGTCCTCGGGCTGGAGGCCGAGATCCTTCAGAGTTTTGGCCGTGATGACGGCGGGCAGGAACCGGCTCATGGTCTGCTCGGTGCAGCCGTACGGATAATCAATGAGATACGGCAACGCATCGAGCATAGTGACAGCCATGCTTGGTGTTACCTGGACGGTGAGGGAGGTCGAGCCAAGCTTCCGCTCTTTGGGAAGGTCCAGCTTGATGGTGATGTCGTTGCCGCGCGCCTTGCCGGAACGGGCGATGAACTTCTCGATGCCGTGCTCATAGACCTGGTAGG
>DATDCV010000637.1:0-50065 GCA_036524155.1 Verrucomicrobiia bacterium | reverse complement strand
AACCTGAAAAATGCACATACGGCTACAAAATTGCGTAAAATGCCGATGAAATCAGACTTTTTCATTTGCGACGGTTTACAAAACCAAACTTTTCTCCCCTTCGCGGTTCCGGCAATCGCAGAGTTTGGATACGCCGCGCCGCCCCCAGAAAAATTTTTCGGCGCTGATAATCTCTGGGAAGCTGCAGCACTCTGCGACTGCCGTGCTTGGTCAGGTTCGCTGGAAGCACCAGAAATTCGTCGCGAATCGTTTCCACGGTTGCTGCGACATACGGCTGAGGTAAACACAAGCGCTTAAACCAATGGACCACATTGTAGGCGAGCAGCAGCAGTTGCAAAAAGGCCACGTTGGCCACCCACTCTTGCGTGGGAATTTTGTTCAGCGAGAAATAATTGAGCAACTCGCGGATGGATCGTTCAACGTTGGCGCGCGCCTGATAAGTTTTCCAAACTCTCCACGGTTCCAAATCCAGATTGGTCACAAAAGCCGAGTAGGCGTAGCGGCCGACCTTCAGCAAGGTCAATTGATTGGCTTCCTCCGGATCCTCGGGCAAGGGCCTTCGCACCATGACAAACCGATGTTCCTGTTGCCATCTCCGAGGCTTGAAACGGAATTCCGCCACAGCCCAACCGAAGGATATTGCTTTGAACCCGGCTTTGTGAGCCAGCGGCAGGTAAAGCTTGGCCTTGGGGCAAACGATAATATAGCCGCAGCCTGCTTGGTCCAAATCAGCGACCAGCTTTCCAGAAAAGAATCCAGAATCGGCCAGCAACCGAATCCGCGAGCGTGCTACCTGCGAGGGAACCTTCTCCAAACATCGCGCCACCAGAGCACGAGCTCCGGTGTTGGCAGACGCATCTCCGGGACGCAGCGATCCATGCCAGAACTCCTGGCCGTGAGCTTCGAAACACCGGATCGGATGATAGGAGGGCCGGCCCCGCTTCTTTGGGTTGTAACCCACGCGCGCCCCTTGCTGTTTGCCATAGAGCGTGAGGACAACCGAGTCCAAGTGAAAGACCAAGCTTGTTCGCCGCTCGGGAAGACAAAAGAGTTGCGCCCTCATTTGATCATGCAACCGGGCGATTTGCCGGACGGCTTTGGGAGGAAGCCGAGACAGAAAACGGCGCAGGGCTGTTTGATCAGGAAATCTCTTCAGCCCCACCAGAAAACGAAACAATCCGTTGTATTGAAGAAGTTCAGTCTTGCTGACGCGTGGAAGGCCGGCGATCAAAACGTAGAGAAAAACCAAAATCAGATCCGCCGGATGATAATCCACCCAGCGGAGAGCACCTCTGAGAATACGCTCCAGCCTGCGGCGCAAGCACAGCTTGTTACAAAAACGCTGGATCAGGAACAACCCGCCGAAGTGAGTAAGAGATTCGGCATCAAATGAGAACTCCACTGATTGCAGCCCTTTTCGCATGCTGTGCGCGCAGAAATCGTGATGTTTTGCGCGCGCCAATAATCGTCCAAAAAGGACGGTTATTGGCGCGCAGGAAAAATGCGACAACCCGCGTTCAAAACAAGCATTTTCAAACGCTCTCACGTGCCGTATGTGCATTTTTCAGGTTGAAAGGCTGGGCTATTTTCAGGCCATCCCTTCGGGATCAAGGTGAATTCCTGAGGAGGCATGGGGCTATACGCTGTACGCCGCGCGGAAAATCGGGCATCGTAAAAAGGCGCTGATTCAGTGTAACCTTGGCCTGCGGAATCCTCAGGAAGCAGGCAATATGAAGACTGAACCAGTTGCCAATCGCTGTCCCAAGTGCCAGGCGCCGCTGCCGGCGAATGCGCCGCAGGGGCTTTGCGCCAAATGCCTGCTGGCGGCGGTCGCCACTCCAACGGATGCCGGTCAACCAGCGGACAAGGACCCGCCCCCGGCGATCGCGGCGGTCGCCGCCGCGTTTCCGCACCTGGAGATCATCGAACTCATCGGCCAGGGTGGCATGGGGCTTGTCTATAAAGCCCGCCAGCCGAAGCTCGAACGGGTGGTTGCGCTCAAGCTGCTGCCTCAGGCGCTGGCCGCAGATCCAGCCTTCGCTGAGCGGTTTAATCGCGAAGCCCGCGTCCTCGCGCGGCTCAATCATCCGAGCATTGTCACCGTCCATGATTTCGGTCAGGCGGGCGGTTTCTTTTACCTGCTGATGGAATTTGTGGATGGCGTGAACCTGCGCCAGGCGATGCAGGCGGGGCGCTTCACACCCCAACAAGCGATGCTGCTGGTGCCGAGGATATGCGAGGCGCTCCAGTTCGCCCACGACGAGGGCATCCTGCACCGGGATATTAAACCGGAAAATATCCTGTTGGACACCCGCGGCCGGGTGAAGATTGCGGATTTTGGGATCGCCAAGCTGGTGGGTGAGGCGCGGGACCAGTTGGCGCTCACGGCGAGCGGCATGGCGGTGGGCACACCTCATTACATGGCCCCGGAGCAGCTCGAACACCCGAACGATGTGGACCAGCGCGCGGACATCTATTCGCTCGGGGTGGTGTTTTACGAAATGTTGACGGGTGAGCTGCCCATTGGCCGGTTCGCCCCGCCATCCCAAAAGGCGGCGGTGGATTCCCGCGTGGATGAGGTGGTCTTCCATGCCCTGGAAAAGGAAAGAGAAAAGAGGTTCCGCACTGCTACCGAGGTCAAGACGAGCGTGGAAGCGATCAGTTCGACAACCGCGCCGGCAGCCAGCGCGGCCGTTGACCCGAGCGCGGGCAAGGGTGGCGCCCTCGGTGGCGGCGGTTTCGAGGGCCGGGCGGCGTGCTACTTCAACACCCGGCAGAAGATGCGCGACTGTTTCCCCAGTGCGGCGGCGCGCATTTTCACCTGCAAAGGCGAACTGGTCCTGGAAGCGGATCAACTCACGTTCGTCACTCCCTGGCGCACGACCATCCGCATTCCGCTAAAATCCATCGAGGACTTAAGCGTTGGCCAATTTCAAATGTGGACGACTCCCTGGGTCATAAAGTACGCCCGAATCGATTTTCTCTCGGTCTCGTTCCAGCAGGATGGGAAGTTGCAGACCGTCCACCTGACCCCTGTGCCGCCGGAAGCGGACTCCGCGAGCCAGATAAACCTGCATGTCGGCCGGTGGTTCGAGGAGCTTCAACGGGCGATCAAGCAGCGTGTCGGAACGGCGCCGCATACGTCGGACCCGGAATGGCTGTCGGTGAGTGCCGAGCCCGCGTGGAACCGGAAAGGGCTGCCGTTGACGTTTGGATTTGCGCTGACGTTTCTTGCCGCCTGGGTGCTTCTGCCGCAGAGCAAGATCCCGGTGGCGATCTCGCTCCCGGTGTTCGTGATCAGCATGCTGCTGTTGGTGGGCGTGGTTTGGTTTTGTGCGGGCTTTCTCCAGGCGAACCGGGCACTGTGGCGCGGCGAGCTCGACGCGGTCACCAGTGACGAACCGCCGACCGCCGGGAGCGGAAGTGCCGGCAGCACAATACCCTTCCATCGGCGCGGACGGCGGCGTGGCCTGCTTAATCTGTCCACTTTGGGGATTATCGTCGCGTGCCTGCTGGTGCCAGTCGGGATGTTGCTATGGGAGGGCTGGTTGTTTCCATCGTTCGGCGAGCGGATCTTCGGGAAGCGTCCGGCTGCGGTTCCGCCCGTGAAACTGGTCCTGGACGCTGCTCCGTCGGTGTCCGCCCCGGGGCAGCGCGACCCGCGCGAGTCAGGCGGCGGGCTGTGGAGCTTTAGATGCCTGGTGCCGCCCGACCACCGGGCGCAGGTTTTGTTCATCCGTCGAACCAATGGCGTGCCGATCATCGAGCCAGGCTTCAGTGCATACTTCAAGACGGGTCACACACCCGCAGGGGTTGACTTCCTCATCCACTGCGAGCCGCTAGAGAAATCTGCGACTTCCGGGACGACCAACGCGGTTCTGTGCAATGTGTACCTGGGTCTCGGCTACACCACGGGTGGCCTGCTGGCGATACGGCCCGGTTTTCGAGCGCTCGACACGCCGGCACGAATGACAGTCCAAACGGGTCATCAGCGCGTGATTCGGCTGGTCGAGTATCCCGAGCCGCAAGGTCGGAGCCAGACTGCTCAGGACGGAGTGGAGTTGCGCATCCTGCTGCAGCCGCTCACATCGCCCGCGATACGGACTGTGCCTTCCGAGAAAGAGCTGGCCAACTGCATCGGCGGCTACGGACTCGAGGAGTCCGTTGAAAAGACGCAAGAGTTAATGAAGCGACTGCCTCAAGACCAGTGAACGAAACCGAAGAACCATCGCCGCGCCCGGCGGGATTTGTGCCCACCCGCTGGACGCTTGTTTTGCGTGCTCGCGGTGAGTCCCCTGCCGCACAGGCGGCCCTGGGGGAGCTGTGTGAAGCTTACTACGCGCCGGTCCTGGCGTTTATCCGCATTAACTGCCGCGACGAAGAGGCCGCGCGCGATCTTACTCAGGAGTTCTTTGCGCGCGTCCTGGCCGGGCACGGACTCGACAACGTCGAGCCAGGCCGCGGCCGATTTCGTTCGTTCCTGCTCGGCGCGGTAAAACATTTCCTCGCCGATCAATACGACGGTGCTCGGGCAGCCAAGCGGGGCGGCGGTGAGTCCGTGGTTTCCGTTGACGCGGGCCTCAACGCCAATACCACCGCCCAACTGCAAATCCCCGATCCGAGCGGTCCGCCACCCGACGTGGTCTTCGACCGCGAGTGGGCCCGGACTTTAGTCGGTCGCGCTCTTGATGCGCTGGCGGCTGAGTTTTCCGCCGCGGCAAGAGCGGAACAATTTGAGACGCTGAAGCCCTGGCTGCTCGGCCAGGTGGATTCCCTTTCCCAGGCCGACGCCGCCCGCCGGTTGGGCTTAAGCGAAGGAGCGGTAAAAGTCGCCATTCACCGCTTGCGAAAGCACTTTCGTGAATTGGTGAAAGGTGAGATTGCGCACACGGTGCCCGAGGGCGTCGAGGTTCAGGACGAACTGCGTTACCTGGTGGAGGTGCTGTCCTCCGCGGCGGCGTAGTGCCTGGCGACTACCGGTGTAGTGTGCCCGAAATAGGTAGATATGTCGGCCTCCTCTCCCTGGCCTCCTCGAGATGGGAAGCGAGGGAGCTGTGAGGTTTCGTCCCCACCTCCTTGCAGTGTCATTGCGTAGCGATGGCCCCCCTTCAACCCCTTGTAGGCGAAAAAGAGCCTCCTCTCCCCGACCCTCTCCTCCAAAGGAGGAGAGGGAGACGACTCGCGCGAGTATATCGACATCATGCCGCTGTTCTTTGCCGATCGGAATCTCCTTACCTCGTCTCCTACATTAATTGAGGCTTCGCCTGCAAGGTCTTCTGCGTGAGTCGCTCACTGGGCCTTGGGCACCGGGTGGGGGCACCGGGTGGGGGCTTTGCAGAGAGGGTGAGAGCGTGTAGGATCAACGCCAGGGAACAGCCATCATGAATTCTGCTCTAATACCCACATTGGCGGCGATCATAACGACTCCGTTGACCGTGCTTCGGGCCTCCGAACCCGATTTCCGATCCCAATTTCTCGCTGTCGGTTTGTCACGCAGTGTGCCGGCCTTCAGCGTGTTCGCGGTGGACTCACTTGGGCAGGGCAAGCTGGACCACAACCCGGTGCTGACTCCGACAAACGCCGTGGCGGGCCTGCAGATGGAGGGCCGCTTCACCTATAAACTCAAGGGCCAGCCCGTTTGGCGCGTTGAGTGCAAGGACCGGACGTTGACGCTGCGGTCCGATTACGCCGCAGGGGTGGAGGCGCTGCCGTTCGTGCTGACGTTCAATCAGAAGGCCAATCACGCGACGTTGCTCGGTTTGATGAAACCCGGAGAGCGGCAGGTGGCACTGCCGTGCGTGTTGCACCTGCCGGACATGGGATCGCTGCGAATTACGGGCCCGGGGAAGCTTGATTATGATGCGCGCCGGTTTGTGAACCCGTCGTTTGTGCGCGTCGCATTTCCCCCGGCCACGGCGCAGCAACGGCAGGTCATTTACCGGCTAGAAGTCGCAACGTTTTACCCGAAGCTGCCGGGCATCGAACAGAAGCCGCTCTACGATGGGTTCCGTCGCGATTACCTGAACATCTTCCAGGTGAACCCGCGGGTGCAGATGCTCGCCAACAACGCCTCGAGTGACCCGGTTGGTTTTACACTCTTCGAGTATTCCGATGTGGCGCTCCACGCGCCGCCGCTGGCAAAGGGCCTGACCTGCCTGGACCTGGTGCGGATGACGCTCGACCGTTACCTCGCCGGCGCCAAAGGCTACGGCCAGGTCGGGTATGCCTGCACTCCCACCGGTGCCGACCTGGTCCCCTGGCCGACGCCGTGGACATCGCTCGATACCCTGCCCTCGCTGCTGATCTCGGCCTGCGATTACGCGCAAGGCGCACGCGACTGGACGTGGGCACGCGAGAACTACGAGAAGCTCGCCGCCTGGGGACGGGAAATGATGGTCGCCGACAAGGACGGGAACGGCCTCATCGAGTATCCCGGAACCGGCAACTACGGCGACCGACCGCTGGCCAACAAACGCCCGTCGAATTGGTGGGACACGATCAATTTCGGTCACGAAGACGCCTTCGCGAACGCCCTGGCCTACCGCGCCTGCCAGATGTTCGCCGACCTCGCCCGGCGACTCGAACATCCGGACGACGCCCGGTTTTTCACGGAAAAAGCGGCGAAACTCCGCGCAGGCTATGCGCCGACATTTCTGAATCCGGAGACCGGCGTTCTTGCCGGGTGGAAAAGCGCCGACGGCCAGCTCCACGACTACTGGTTCACGTTCGTGCAAGGCATCGCCATCACCTACGGGTTGCTCGACGACAAGACGGCGAACAGCGTGATGGACCGGCTGCTGAAGAAGATGAAGGAGGTAGGCTACACACGCTTCGAGTTGGGCTTGCCCGGTAACCTCGTGCCGGTCAAGAAAGGCGATTACGCAAATCACAACACACCACCGCAAGTTCATGGCGTGCCACAGCTCGAAGACGGTTCCGATGGGTTCCAGTATTACGAGAATGGCGGATCAACGGGCTGCTGGAGCTACTATACCCTCAAGGCACTCTACCGGCTGGGCCGCGTCGAGGACGCGCGGCGCATTTTCCACCCGATGCTGGCCGGCTTTGCCCGCGGCGAATTTCAGGGCTTCGGCGAGAACGGCATGTCCCGCGACTGGCGCGATTGGAAAGGGGGCTGCCATGGCTACGAAGGCTTGCTCGTGGACAACTATTACACCCTGCTGGCTGTGCTGGACGATGTGAGCGCGAAACCGTAAGAACTCTGCCTGCTCAGCGGGTCACGCCCAGCGAATACAGCATAAAACCGACGGCCGCCAAGCCAACCACGAGCACGAAGTGGTAGAGGATCCAGATGAGACTTTGGCCGGCTTTTCGGGCAACGTCCGTTCAAAATCCGGGGGCAATGTCATGGCAGGTTTTATAGTTCGCCTATTCCACGGCGATCGTCCAGTCGTCGGTCGCGTTCACGGAGGCGGATTGGCTGCCCGCACAGCTTTCTGCCCCAGCCACCGCAGCCTCCTGCGTATCCGCTCGGTCTCGGGTCGGAGCGCCGATTTTTAATCGACTTAAGCGAGCCGATGACCGCTGGTAAGCCGAGTGCAACTCGGCGCTCCGACCCAGGACTGAGCGGGTACCCTGCTGCGAAACGAGGGCTGGACTTGGAATCCGACACCCGACACTTTGAGTTCTTCAGGACGGTTGAAGTGCCGTCCCACGGATCTTGCTCATGAAAACCTACGCCATCAAATGGTCTGATATATCCTCAGAACGGCCGACCCGCACGGAAGCCCTCGAACGTGTCCGGGCTGGAAGCCGGGCACTCCCAAGACGGTTCCCGATCATGTTCCTTGTGGCCGCACTGCATCTGACGGCTTTCGGTGCTCCGCAAGTCCGACTCTCCGACTACGTCCGGCCCCTGGTCGGCACACACGGGGAAGGGAATACCTACCCGGGCCCGTCGGCACCGTTCGGCATGGTTCAGCTCAGCCCGGACACTGAGCGGGATCTATGGGAGACCGCCTCGGGATATGAGTATTCCGACACCTCGATCATGGGTTTTACGCTGACGCATTTGAGCGGCACCGGCATTCCCGACCTTGGCGACTTTTTGTTCATGCCCCAGATCGGAGAGCCGAAGCTCGTTGCGGGGTCCAAAGAGAATCCGGATGCCGGCTACCGGGCGCGGTATGCGCATGACCAGGAAACAGCCTCGGCCGGTTACTACCGGGTGAAGCTCCTGAACAACAATGTCGCGGTCGAGCTAACCGCCGCGGAGCGCGCCGGTATGATGCGCTTTACTTTCCCCGAGAGCGACCGCGCCAGCATCCTGACCGACCTGCAACATTTTCTCAGCGGCAAACGGTTCAAGCTGATCTGGTCCCATGTGCGCGTGGAGGACCAGGCGACGGTGACGGGTTTCCACCTTGTGAACGGCTGGGCCAAAGAGCGCTACCTATATTTTGCCGCGCGCTATTCCCGGCCGTTCGACAGCTACCGGATCATGAGCAACGGCAACGAAGTGGGGTATGACAGTTACAAAACCTACCGCTTTCGCAGCCGTAACGAAGCGGCCGGCACGAACCTGCAGTTCCTGGCGGAGTATAAAACCCGCCCCGACGAGGTCATTCAGGTAAAGGCGGCGGTATCGGCCGTCAGCGCTGCCAACGCACTGCAAAACCTGGACGCAGAAATCCCGGACTGGGACTTCGAGAGGGTGCTGAACGCAACCCGCACGAGGTGGGATCGGGAGTTGAGCCGGATCGAAATCGAGGGCACAGAGGCGGAGAAAGAGACCTTTTACACCGCTCTGTACCACGCTTTTTTGGCGCCAAACCTGTATGAGGATGTGACCGGAGAGTACCGCGGGCTGGATTCGAACATCCATCGCGCAAAAGGCTTCCATAATTACGCGGTCTTTTCGTTGTGGGACACCTACCGGGCGACGCATCCGTTGTTTGCCCTCCTCCAGGGACCGCGAGATGCGGACATGATCAATTCACTGCTGGCCCACTATGACCAGAGCGCAGATCACCTGCTGCCGATGTGGTCGCTGCAGGGCAACGAGACCTGGTGCATGATTGGCTACCACGCCGTGCCGGTGATCGCAGACGCTTTTCTCAAGGGGGTAAAAGGGTTTGATGGGGAACGGGCTTACCGGGCCTGCAAAACCACGGCCATGAATCCCGATTATGACGGTCTGGCGGCATATCGAAAACTGGGGTATGTGCCGTGCGACGAGGAAAACGAATCCTTGTCGAAGACCCTGGAATATGCGTTTGACGACTACTGTATCGCCCGAATGGCGAAAGCCCTGGGGAAGCGGGAGGATCACGCGGAGTTCATGAAGAGGGCGGGCAGCTATGCCAATCTCTACGATCCCTCCATCGGCCTGATGCGGCCCAAGGATTCACAGGGGAAATGGCGCGAGCCATTTAACGCGCATTTCTACAACGAGAACACGCGCAGCAACGACGTGACGGAGGGCACGAGCTGGCAGTATTCGTGGTATGTGCCCCAGGATGTTCCCGGTCTCATGCGCCTGTTTGGAGGGAAAACGCAATTCGTCCAAAAGCTCGATTCGCTCTTCACGTTCAAGGAGGCGAACGCCAGCACCGGCGTGGACGACATCCAGGGCCGCATCGGCGAGTACTGGCATGGGAACGAGCCAAGCCACCATATCATTTACCTCTATTGCTACGCGGGGGAGCCCTGGAAAGCCGCGGAGCGCCTGCATGAGGTCATCAAAACCCAGTATGGCAACAAACCCAATTCTCTGAGCGGGAATGACGACTGCGGGCAAATGTCGGCATGGTATCTCTTTACCGCCTTGGGTTTTTATCCGGTGTGCCCGGCGAGCGACTATTACGTCATCGGCAGTCCGGCTGTGAAGAAAGCAGTGATGCACCTGTCGAACGGCAGAAAATTCACCGTGCAGGCGAAGGACCTTTCCGAGCGGAACATCTATGTGCAGGCGGTGAAGCTGAACGGGAGAGATTGGATGCAGCCGTTTTTGCCGTGGCGCGAGCTCAACAAGGGAGGGAGTTTAATCTTCACCATGGGGCCGGAGCCGAACAAGGCATGGGGCGCGGGCGGCGCGCCTCGGGAGTGACCGATCCCGCGCTCTTTGATCCAGAGACAAACCCCGCCTTAGTCGGCGGGCATCACCCATGCCCAGTCGCCCTTGGCAGGGTCGACCCAGGCTCCGTGTTTTTCCTTCAACAAGCCGAAGATGCCGCTGTCATCGGCCGGGTTCCAACCGGGCGCGCCGCCGTCGTCGGTTTGGTTCCAGCCCACTGAATAAATCACGTAGCCGCCAGCGGGGACGCGACGCCACCGCAACGACTGGCCGTCGATGACGTCGGTCGGAACGCGCTCGAGGAAACGCGGAGTCAGAGCGGCCAGCGTATCCGGAAGGTCGTTGTTCGCGAGGCGGTAGCGTTCGAGGGCGCAGGCGACACGGGCGGCATCGACAAAGCTCTGCATCCGAGCGGAACGCTGGATGACCTTCTCGAGCGAGGGCTGGAAGAGCCTGGAGAAAAGTGTGTACGGGCCATGGCTTGCCTGGAGCATGCGCTTGGCCCGGGCGGCGATTTCCGGGGAAACGCGATGCGCTTGTTCGTCGACAGCCGGCAGGGTGAACTCCTGACAAATCCGGGAGACAGTGAGCATGTTCTGGTAAATCCAGCCGCTGGGCCCAAACCTCAGGACCCGCTCGCAAGAAGTGATTCCCTTGGAGAAGAACTCTTCGACGTCCAATCCCCAGTTGCCATGCCGGCGCAGGTAATCCAGCTCCGCAACAGTGCCGGCGCGCTCGCCGCGCATGGCGACCTTGTATTCCGCCAGCAGGTTCACCGAAGCGAGGCTGCCCTGCAATTCCGCCAGTTGCGCGTCTGTCCAGGCGTGGCGGCGGAGCCCTTCCCGCACCGTTTGCAGCACGCTCCCCAGCGTTGCCGCCCGCACCAGGTGGCTGATTATGATCGGCTCATCCCGGATGCTGTCGGAAATGCGCAGACCGAGCTTTACATCCTGATAGGCATCCATCGGAAGGCCTCCGGCGAGTTCCGCGGTTGCACGCACCTGAAGCAGGGTGGCCATGGGTTTCAGGCGGCCCAGATGCGGCAGCAGCACACCAAACGGTGGCTCAGCTTCATATTGAACCGGGAAGCGGGAATACGGACGACTCACAGCCGCCTCCCGGAGTTCACTAAAGTCGGGGTCGAGCTGGCGCAGGGCGCAAAGCACCGCCTCGGCCGGGGATCCTCCCGTTCCCGCAGCCGGTGAGTTAGTGTCGCGGCGGTAGCGCTCCGCCCATGACGCCACGTCCGCGAACGTGCCCTTTTCCAGGCTGCCGAGAGCTAAGGCTTCTTTCGAGCCGTCTTTGGGGATGAGCAATGCGCTAAACCGCCCGAAGCGCTCGAGACCGTTTGTGTCGCGCCAGACAACTCCCGTGGGCCCCTGTTTCAAGTCCAGCAACGGTTTGAGCAACGGAGCAAGAGCGAAATTCTTGTCGTCTGGAACCGGCGGCGGAATCACCGCGGCCAGCGCGAGCTTTTCCCCTTTGGCCTCCCATTGTCGGCAATGGGCCTGCCAGGCCCGCCGGCCGCGCCAGTTCTCCTCCGCGTAAGCCAGGGCTATCAGGGTCGCGAAGCACGCGACGGCGAACAAGAGGCTCCGCCATGTGAAGAACTTGGCCGGCGCGCGCGGCGGTGTTTCGGATGTTCCTTCGGGTGTTTGGTTCATAGTCAGTTCAGGTATTGAGCGATTCGAGGTAGATTTGGCTCCGCGGTTGGTGCGGCGCCGAGTCCGGGTGCTTCGCCTCGCGCGCGCCAAGAGGGCCAACCAATTCCGCCAACAGTTGCTCCTGTTGTTTTAGCAGCTCGCGCATTTCCGGCGACTGTCGAACTGGTCGATCCGCCATCTCCTGCGCTGCGCCCGCGGGGTCGTGGGCGGCGAGGTTCAACGCCAAAACAACGAGCCAAAGGGCAGCGAGGCCAGCCCAGGCTCGAGGATGCGGCCAGAGAATACCCGACAGCCGGGCGGCGAGGATCCGCGATGGGGACTGGCCGCGGTCAGTTGATCCGGGAGCGGCGACCGCCTCCGCGCGCGCACTCCGCAAAATCCCTTCTCTCCAGGATGTCGGAACGGGGCGAGGCGGCAGTCCTTGCAGCCGTTTTTCGAATTGGTCTTCGCCATTCATTTGATTTCTTCATAGAAGGGACGCAGCAGGTCCCTTAATTTGTCTAACCCGTAGCGGTAGCGGCTGGCGGCTGTGTTCGGCGGGAGGTTCAATATCCCGGCGATTTCCACGAAAGTAAGGCCTTCCCACAGCTTCAAGTGCACGACCGTCCGCTGATCAGGTGGCAGTTCCCCCAGAGCGGTCGAGAGGGCAGCCCGAAACGCGGCCTCGTCCGGGTCCGCCGCCGCGGCGAATATGGAAAGTTCTTCTCGCCCAAACTGCTCATGGTGTTGCTGACGGGTGCCACGCCGACGCATCAGGTCAACCGCCGCATTATGCGCCAGGCGGATGAGAAAGCTCCGCTCGTCGCGCGTCGTCCGAATCAATTCCGGCTGCCGGGCGATCCTTACGAAAACTTCCTGCAGTACTTCGCGGCTGTCCTCTTCGTCACGGGTGAAATTCAACAAAAACGCGAACAACGCCGTCGCGTGCTGGTCGTAGAGGCGCTCAAGCTCAGAATCCGGCGGCATTGTTTTTCACCTTAGAGACGCGCCCCGAAGGCAGATTTGTCTAGCCAAAAATTGGGGCTGCCGAGTTAGAAGCGGAGCCAGACCGGGTCGATTCAGGGCTTCAAAGCCGCAAGTTTCGCTCTCTGCCAATTCTCTCGCTCTGATCGTGATTCCTCGACAGTTTCGCATGCGTTTTCGTAAGGTGGTTGGTGGAGCCTCTTTGGCGCGTGATGACTAAGACAGAAAAGCTACTGGCCGAACTGATTGAGCTGCGGAGCATCAACCCGGCTTTTTTGCCGGAGGAGGATGCCTGGACGGGCGAGCGGCGTGTGGCGGAGTTTATTGCAGCCATTGCGGCGGACGCGGGACTCGAAATCGAGTTCTGCGAGGTGTTACCCGGCCGGCCGAACCTGTTTGCGCGACTTCGGCCCGCTGGTCGGGTGCGGAGTCGTGTCTGGCTGGTGCCACATCTGGATACAGTAGGTGGCGCGGAAGAGCAGTTCACGCCACGAAAAAGAAATGGCCGGTTTTATGGGCGGGGCGCCTGCGACACCAAAGGTTCGGTAGCCGCGATGCTGAGCGCCCTGTGTCAGCTGGCCGGCCAAAAGGAGCGTCCCGCCAGTACCGAAATCACTTTGGTGGCTGTGATCGATGAAGAGATTGGCCAGGCTGGCTCGCGTTGGCTGGCAAAAAGCGGTCTGAAGGCGGACCTGGCGATCATCGGCGAACCCACCCGCCTGAAAGTGGTGACGGCGCATAAAGGAAGTTCCTGGCTGCGGCTGGAGACGCGAGGCAAATCGGCCCACGGCGCCCGACCGGAGCTAGGGCGCAATGCCATCCATCTCATGGCCCGCATCGTGGACCTGCTCGAGACGGATTATGCCGCCGAGTTGCGCCGCCGACGGCACCCGCTCCTGGGACCACCCACTGTCAGCGTGGGTGTGATCCGGGGTGGCACACAACCGAATATCGTTCCGGACCGGTGCGTCCTTGAAGTGGATCGGCGGACCTTACCCGGCGAGACCGAAAACGGCTTGAGGAGGGAAATGAGCAGATTCTTGCGCAAGCATCGACTCTCGGCGGCTTGTTCGAGCTCGAAGCTGGCGCCCTGTCTGCCGCTGGAAACCGATCCGCGGCACCCGCTGGTCGTCCAATTGATGTGCGCCGCTCGCCAGGAGGAACCTGCCGGTGTTCATTATTTTTGCGACGCGTCAGTGCTCGCCCGGGCGGGCATCCCGAGCGTGGTTTTTGGGCCTGGCGATATCGCTCAGGCCCATACGGCCAATGAGTGGATATCGCTCGCCGCGCTGGAACGGGGCACGGCCACGCTGCTTGGCTTCCTGCAAAGCCTGTCTTGAACCAGAATACGTACTTTGAGTCCAAATCGAATGCTCGCACCGAAGACTGAACCCGTGGCCCCGGAGGCCATTCACCGCGAGAGTTTCTTCCGCCAAAGCGGCTGGTTGATGATCGCCAACGTCGCCGGCGGCTTTTTCATGTGGGCGGTTCATCTCCTCAACAAGAAGATCCCGCCGGGCCAATACGGCGATTTCGGTTGGTCGCTCGCGGTCGTCATGCTGGTGCCGACGATTCCGCTGCAAATGGTCCTGGCGCAGCAAACCGCCAAAGCACTGGCCACGAACCGCCAGGGAGAGTTGGCTGGTCTCTTTCGCTGGATCTGGCTCATCACCTCGGGCGTGTGGCTGTTCCTGGCGGCTCTGGCGTTAATCTTCCAGCAAAACCTGGTGGCGCGGCTGCAAATCGCTCCCAGCGCGCTGTGGATTACGCTGGCCATCGTGCTGTTGTCGCTCTGGACCCCGCTGTTTTGGGGACTGCTCCAAGGGAAGCAAAATTTCCTTTGGCTGGGCTGGAGCATGATGAGCAACGCCTTGGTCAGGTTCACCGCCGCCGCGTGCGCGGTGCTGATCTTGCACACGTATGCCATCGGGATGATCACTGGTGTTTTCCTTGGAATGGCCGTCGCCGGCATTTTTGGCGCGTGGCACTCGCGTTCACTTTATCTGGCCAAGGCGGAGCCGTTTGACGGGCGTGGTTTGCTCCGGCAGATCCTGCCGCTCTTTATCGGGTTCCTCGGCTTCCAGGCGCTATTCACGGCCGACACCATTTTCGTAAAAGCCTATTTCAGCAGGGTTAACGCCGATTTCTATGTCAGCGGTGGCACTTTGTCGCGCGCGCTGATGTGGCTGGTGTTGCCGCTAGCGTCCGTGATGTTCCCGCGGATCGTTCACAGCGCTGCCAAATCCGAAAAGACGGACTTGATGAGTCTGGTCCTAATAGGCACCGCGGTCCTGGCGATAGCCGGTGCGATTAGCCTGACGGTGCTTGCGCCCTGGATCGTTCCGCTGGCGTACAAGGATGAATACGCGCCGGTCGTGAGGTTGTTGCTGCCCTGGTACGTTTCCGCGATGGTACCCCTCGCCGTCGCCAATGTGCTGCTGAACAACCTGCTGGCCCGCCCCGCCTCGATGCTTGTGCCTTCGTTGTGCGTTTTGGCGGTGGCGCTCGGGTACCTTTCCGCCCTTACTCGATTCCATGACAGCATGGTGATGGTGCTGCAGGTCATGGGTGTTGCCAACCTGCTGCTGCTTGCGGTTTGCGCCTGGTTCACTTGGGGCTGGAAGAAGGGCGGTTCACCCGTCGTTGATGAAGCCTGACAACGCCTGAACGCGAGCAACGTCTAATGTCGAGAGAGATCCGCCCCCTTATCGCGGCTGGCGTCGGTGGAGTGATCAGTGGTCGGCGGCGATCTGTCGGGCGCTGGCAATGGCCGTGGCGCGCGTAATTTCCTGTAGATCCAGGTTTCGAGCGGCCGGAGCGGCTGCAAGCACCGGTAGAGGCGAGGCGAATAAATCAGCCAAATACGGAGTGCCGACAGGAACATCGTTAGCGAGGTGCGCAGCGGCGCGACCTTGGAGCCCATTTTGTCGGTCCACTGCGTAGGAACCTCCAGGATTCGGAAACCGGCACGGTGCAGGGAATAGAGCAAGTTAATGTCAAATGCCATGTCGGCGATGCGCAACGCGGAGTGGATCTTCTCGACCGCCTGGCGGCGCATGACTTTGGCGCCGCATTGCGTGTCTTTGATATGCATCCGGAACAGGACTTCGACGATGAGGTGGAAGCCCCGGCTGATGAAACGTCGTTTGCCGCTTTGCTGGACATGGAGCACCGCGCCCGGGAGCCAGCGCGAGCCGATCACGCAATCCGCTTCGTCGATATGCTTTACCAGGTCGTGGAATGCGGGCGGCGGCGTGGCGCCGTCCGCGTCCACATATCCAATCACGTCCGCCAGGGGCGCGAGCTTTAGCCCTTCGATGAGTGCGCCGCCTTTGCCAATCGGGTCCACATACTCTCGCGCGCTGATGCTCGGGTACTCGGCGGCGACCCGCTTCACCACTCCGAGCGTATTATCGCGGCACCCGTTCAGCACGACCACCAGTTGGAACTTACCGCGGTAGTTCTGTTGGAAATATCCTGCGTAGTCCCGCAGCACCGGTTCGATCCGATGCTCTTCGTTATACGCCGGGATGAGGAGCAGGAGGCTGTGGTCAGTCACTGGCACTCTATTAGCAGAGAAATACCAAAAATCAACAACACCCTGTTTTTCAGGCAGAGTTGTGGTTCTTTGTACCCCTAAGTCTTGGGTCGGAGCGCCGAGTTGTACTCGGCTTACAGGAGGCCGTCGGCTCGCTTAAGCCGAGTACAACTCGGCGCTCCGATACACGACGGAGGCGATACGGTTTCTTCAGCTTGCCAGGCAGTGCTTGTTCGGCGAGGATTTCACGGTCGCACACCTTGCGAAAAACTGTGACCAACCGCGTATACTATGCCGTGCCGATTGCCGAGCTGATAGGCCTCAAGACGCAGGCAGGTTCTTGTGATGTGTGCCGCCTTGACGACGAGTTCTTCCAGCCGATATTGGCAGGTCGTAAAGCCTTTCAGGTTTAACCACCGGCATCACGTTGCTTTAACCATCGAGCCGCCTCCGGGAGCAGCGCGCCGGAAGGCACTGAGCAGGCACCGAGCCACCTGGGAGCCGACAGTCGCCCGCTCGCCGTAACCGCCGGCCTCGCTCTGGGTGGCTTGTCGTTCGCCGGGCACCGAAGCCCTCCTGACTACTTCAGGATGAGGTAGAGCGCGTGGAGAACGCCAGGAATCCAGAAGAAAAGGCAGAGAACGATATTTATGATTGTGTCCTTGGCTGACTTAGTTTTCAGATAAACCGCCAGCGGCGGGAGCAGAATCGCCAGAATAATCAGAACCAATTTGCTCATTGCGGTGGCCTTTCTGGCCGTAGAATCAAACGGCTGGCTGCCAGAGTCAAGGAATTGAGCGTCACCGGGGGCCGCGGCGACTCCAGCAGCACCGATCCAGTTTGTCGGTGGCGGCAGCGTTTTGGCCATCCCAGCGACGACCTTCGCCGGTCGCTCCCGTTGCTGCCTACCGTTCATTGTTCTTCCCGGTCTGACCTTCGGCCAACCGCCCAGTTTCGATTTGCGCCTTGCCGCCACCGTCAACGCACAAAAGGAACTACTATAGGCATCCACCAAGGAGCCGCATTTCATACTTGCCCGGCGGCAGGAATTCTGCGTTATCTGCGGTATACCTGTCTGGAAGCCCCGTTCGAGGCACAACGCTCGGAGGGGCATCGATGATAGAAATGCAACCGTTCGGTCCCATCAAAGGCTCTATGAATAATATTCTCAAGTATCTGCTGGTCACGTCTCTGCTGGCTGGCGCTCTGGCGAGCGCGCCACCGTCAAGTGCTGCAGACTCAACAACAAAAACGCAAGACAAAGCAGCCGGCCGAACCAAAGAGGCCGCGGAAAAGGCTAAGTCCAAGCGCGATTGGTATCCCTTCGGGGGCATCGTCGCCTCGGTTGACAAGCAGGCAAAGACCATCTCCCTCAAGAAGAAGGAGGGGGAGCGTGTTCTCAAACTCGACTCCAAATCAACGCTTGAAATCAACGGCAAGCCTGCCGTCATTGGCAGCGTGAAAGTCGGCGACTACGCCCACGGCAAGCTCCACAAGGACAGCGCGGGAAATGAGGTGATTACGGACGCCAAGTTCGACAAGGAACAGCCGAGCAAAGAGAAGCAAGACCGCGACAACGAACCCCGGAAAAAGGGCACTGCTAAAGCGGAACAATAACTCCCTTTACACAGGCAATTTGGTTGGAAGCAAAACTGAACAAGTCAACGAAAGCGATTTATGCCATACGAAATCAAGAAAACCACCAATGGGAAGTTCATGTTCAACCTCAAAGCCGCGAATCACGAAGTGATACTGACGAGCGAGGTTTACGAACAGAAAGCCTCCGCGCTTGCGGGCATCGAGTCGGTTCGTGCCAACGGAACACAGGACGCCAACTTCGAGATGAAGCAGTCGTCGGCGGGCCAGCCCTACTTCGTCTTAAAGGCGGCCAATCAACAGGTAATCGGCAAAAGCGAAATGTATTCATCCGAGGCGGCGGCGAAAAACGGCGTCGAATCGGTCAAGAAGAACTGCGGCTCCACCGAGGTCAAGGACGCGACATAGAACCAGCCACGGACAGGGTTTATGGGTTTACTCGACAGCATCGTCGGCTCGCTCACTGGCAGTGGCGAGGGACAGAGCCAACTGCTGCGACTGGTTACCGGCCTGATTACGCAGCACGGCGGCGTGGAGGGTGTGGTGCAGAAATTCGCGGCTCATGGGATAGGCGCACAGGCACAACAATGGGTTGGCACCGGCCCGAATCCGCCTATCACCGGCGACCATGTGCAGCAGGTTTTCGGGAACGATTCCGTCCAGCAGGTCGCTAGCCAGCTTGGTGTGCCTGCGACTCAGGCGGCCAGCGGCCTGGCGGCGTTGCTGCCCACGGTGATTGACAAGCTCACGCCCAAAGGCCAAAGCGTGAGCGGCCCGGAGCTGCAGGACAACATTGCCGGGCTGCTTAAAGGCGGCAGCGGCAGCCTCGGCTTGGGGGACGTCGCCAAGCTGTTTGGCAGATGAGATGGCGCGGTGGCTCACCTGATGAGGACTCTCGTGTTTGGCTGGTGGATGGCAGCGCTGGCGTGCGGAACATTCGCAAGCCACGCGGCGAGTCTGACGAGCGGGCCGAGCGTGGAGTTCACGAACGGAACGCAGGCCGTCATCCGCTGGAGCACAGACGTCTCCACCGGGTCGCGGGTCTTTTTTGGCCAGTCGGTGGCAGGGATGACGCGCCGCACCGAGGGCGAGTTGGGAGTCAATCATTCAGCCGTTCTGCCCGCGCTTGAACCGGGCACGAAATGGTTCTTCACCGTGGGCACGGCGCGGGTGTCTCTGGCTACCAATTCATTCTCCGTGCCGGGCAAGACCGCCCGCGAGCGAGCGCCACCCGAAGCGAGTGAGGCAACTTCCGCCCCACGAAAAACCGAACCCGCTGGGAAAGCGCCACCCACACGCGAGACGTGGGGAAATCTGCCATCTCTGCCCGACCACTTCCAGCGGCACGGGCGCGATTTCAACGCCAGGGATGCCGACGATTACGCGCGCATGGCTTGGGAATTTCGGCAACGCGCAAAAAGTGAAGGCCTGCCGGTCAAAGTGGATTCGGAGGGCGTGATACGGATGTACGACCCGAAGTCCGGTGCGTTCGCGGCTTACAATCGCAACGGCACCACCAAGACCTTCTTCAAACCTGGTAGTCGCAACTATTTCGACCGTCAGCCCGGCGAACTGGTCAGGCCGAAGAAAGGGAACTGACATGGCCTATACCTGTCCTTGCTGCGGTTTCCCCTCCCTGCAAGAGCCGCCCCGCTCGACTAGCGGTGGGGGGTCGTACGAGATTTGCCCCTCCTGTGGATTTCAATTCGGCGTGTCCGACGATGACGCCGGTTTCACTTACGCACACTGGCGGACGCGATGGAAAGCGCGGGGCTTGCACTGGAGTAGCAAAGGTATCGCGCCGCCATGTGGCTGGAATGCGGCATCGCAGATGGCCAGCCTGCTCGCTCGCAGCTCGAAAAGCACGGCGAAGAAGAAACGCTCCGCCAGACCAGCGCAGCGCGAGCCGCAGGGTTGAGTCCAACAAGGGGTCGCAGGGGCTCCCGCCACTTGCACCTCAGCCGTGTCTTCAAATAGCCTCGCCACCCTTCGCAGTTCAGGAAACCAGCCAAACGCGGGCCGCAAGCCGGACGCTGATTTCGGAGGCAAGACAGCGGTGCCGAAGCGTTGGCCCCAAACGCTCAACTGCTAAACCATTAGTGGCGCGCGCCGCCATACCCCGTGAGTTTCAGATTGCCCCGCGGACCTTGCGAGCCGCCTATACACTGCTTGACCGAGCCGTTAGGTTTGGCATCAGCCGGGCGTTGGCGGGCGCAACCGAGGAGCAAGCCGAGCATTTCTGCGCGTGCCTGCCGGACAAGGTAACGCATGGCCGGGGGACCTTCCGCATATCGACTCACTCGGGGGTTAGGGTCTAGCAGCTCCCAAACCCGCTCTGGTGAGGTTGAGCACACTTCCGAACCGTTTAACAAGCCGCCTAACCCAAGTGTTCAGAATCCGGTTGCACCACCGCCCATTATTCAGCATACTTTGGGCATGACGTTCGATATAAAGCAGCTATCGGGCGTCGTTTTCGGTTGCGCGCTTAGCTCAGTGGAAGAGCACTTCCTTCACACGGAAGGGGCCGCAGGTTCAAGTCCTGCAGCGCGCACCATTCAATAGCCGCGCCAGGGCGCCTATCCTGCACGTTTTAGCTCGAAATGACGCAATTTCGGTTGCCGGGCGGCATCGATCTGCTTCTCGAGTTCCACAATCTGATCGTCCAGGCGCTTCAATTCCGCGTCACGCTTTGCATCGGACTCCGGGCCCCTCGCCCAGGCCGGGAACTCAAAGAGTTGCACATTACGCCAGCGATTGAAGAAAATGTTGTTCTTCTCGAACACGAGCCGCAGAACTTCCTGGGCCTGAGCGGTCACCGGGCCGGCTTTGGTTGCGAGGTTGAGGCCTTTGCCAAGCTCATCCGCGGTGATCCGAGCGGCGGAATCGCCGTCAATGAGGACTTCGTAGTCTCCGGCCGGCAGGCCCGTGATGAGCAATTCATATCTGTCCAACTCAGCGAGGATCGGGGCCAGTTTCAGCGCGGGCTCGGCCCGAGGATCGATCGGCATCGGCAGGGCCTCGTCCAGCCGATCAAAGCTGATCGAGTCCCCCGCGACTTTGAGATTGGTTACCCGGCAGCCTTCGGCCGCGGACACCTTACTGCCGGCGCGGTCAATTTCCACGCGCGATACCATCGCAGAAGCGCCAAGCCCTTTGAGGACCGCCCACGCCATCAGGGTGTGGCCGGCGGGTCCGGGATGGACGGCATCGCCGCCACCAATAATGGCCGCCGGGTCGGTGTCGCGCTGTCGCATCATAATTGCCATGTAGGGATCGAACTGGTCGACAAAGGTTTCGCCAGTCTTCCCGGCGACCTCCTTGAGGCCATCGGAGAACCTCCGCAAGGACTCGTTGCGGACGTCCTTGTCAGGGTCAGGGCGCTTGTCCTCGATCGGCTGAGGCGTAAGAAAGGCAACCCGCACGCCGTTGGCCTTGAGGATTTTCGCGATCTCAGTTTGGCTGCGAACGTAAGCCCTGAAAATGTCTTCGCGAAAGGGTTGGTATGAATGGTCGTTCATGCCGAACTTCACGGTGACGACCGTCGGTTTAAGAGGCAGGACGTCGCGCATGAGCCCGCGTCCGACGGCATCCTCAACCATTTTCTGCTGGGCGGTCTCATCGGCGGCGTAAAGCTGGCGTTCATCCGGGTGCGCGCGCTGCCGCAGCCAGGAAGTGTCTCCACCCCAACCCACATTGCGAAACGACAGCTTCCAGTTCGGATGCCGAGTCAGCGCGTAGGCCTCAATGTAGGTGGTGTAAAGCCGCTGCTCGGTGATGCTGTCGCCCAGGAACACGATCCGATCGGAATCGTGAACGAAGAATTCGCTCGCCTGGGCAGCCGTCCAAACGGCCGCCGACGCGATTAACCCGAACAATAATTTGGCAAAGCCTTGTTTCATTCTGCGCCCATCCTATCCCGCGAGACTGCGGCCTCGCAAGCGCCAACGCGCGACCGCTATCTCTCAGCCGGGATTTCAGGCCACCGACACACCGGCGACAAACGATCGGATTCTCGAGCTACGCTGGGAGGTGGATGGCAGCAGGCTAAACTCCAGGAAACGGCAAACTCGAAATCGGCGGTGCGTTCTCATTCCCTCAGATTTCCAACGGAGCCGGGACACGGCCTCGCCCGGGCGCGCGCGCGGACAGGAGCAACTCGACATTCCTGCTCTCTTTTGAAAAACTCATCGCGGTGAAACAATCGATTGTGACGCTGGACATGGAGGGAGTTTTGACGCCCGAGATCTGGATTGCGGTGGCGGAAAAGACCCGGATCCCAGCACTGCGACGCACCACGCGCGATGAACCGGACTACGACAAACTGATGCGCGGCCGTTTAAAGATCCTTGACGAACACGGGCTTCGGCTTTCAGACATCCAGGAAGTCATCGCGAGCCTGCGGCCATTAGATGGCGCGAAAGAGTTCCTTGACGAACTCCGCGCGTTGGTCCAAGTGATTATTCTTTCCGATACGTTCGAACAGTTCGCGTCGCCGTTGCTCAAGCAACTGGGCTGGCCCACTTTGCTCTGCCATCGCCTGGTGGTCGAACACGACCGCATCATCGATTACGCGCTGCGCGTCCCCGAACAAAAGCAACGCGCTGTGGCCGCCCTGAAGCTGCTCAATTACCACGTCATCTCCGCCGGCGACTCGTTCAATGATACGGCGATGCTGGGCGAAGCCCATGTCGGCTTCCTGTTTCGCGCCCCACAGAACGTGAAGCAGCAGTTTCCCCAATTCAAAGCGGTCGAGACGTATGCGGACTTGATGCGGTTGATCAGGTCAGCGATGGGGTGAGAGGGGGGCGTCAAAACGTTGAACCGTTGAAGCGTTGAACCGTTGAAGCGTTAAAAAGTTAAAGCGTTGAGGCGTTAAAGGGTTGAGGCGTTGAGGGGCAAAGACCCGATCGGAAAACGTGGGTTGGAAGGGGATGACTACACGGGGTTTAGGGAGAGGCGACTCTGACTCCACAACGCTGTGAGACACGGACGCTTCAATGATTGATGGCTGCAGGGTGCGGAGGGTCCGCTTAATCCTCAGCCTTCAAATCTCGTGACATCAAGTCGCGGACCGCCTGGGCGACGTCTTTATCCTGGTAAAGCATGGCGTAGACCTCATCGATGACGGGGGTGCTCACATCGTGTTTGCGCGCGAGTTGATAGGCCGACCGCGCGGTGGGGTACCCTTCGGCAACCGCGAGCATGCTCGCCGCGATACCTGCCGCCTTTTCGCCCTGGCCGATGCGCTCGCCAAAACCCCGGTTGCGGCTATGCCGGGAAAAGCAGGTAACCATCAAATCGCCCAAGCCACTCAAGCCGGTGAAGGTTTCCCCCTGGGCGCCACAGGCAACGCCCAACCGCCGCATTTCCACAATCGCACGGGTAACCAGCGCCGCCTTGGAATTGTCACCAAACCCCAGGCCGTCGCTCACGCCCGCCGCAATCGCGAGCACATTCTTCAGCGCGCCGCCCAGTTCCACGCCCAGGATGTCACTCCCGGTATAAACCCGGAACGTAGGACGGCTGAAGATTCTCTGGGCCTGAGTAGCCGCGGCGAGGTCATGGCTGGCGGCGACAATCGCCGTGGGAATATCCCGCGCAACTTCGATTGCGAAGCTAGGGCCGGAAAGGGCTGCGCACGTCGACCGGGGCATCGTCTGAGACAGCACGCCGGACATGGTAAGGCCAGTGTCGTACTCGATTCCCTTGGTCACACTGACCACCAGACCGGAATAGTCCACGAGCGCGCGCGTTACCTCGCGATAGGGCTGGGAAGGTACAGCCACCACCACACAGCCGGCGCCGATGACCGAGCGTACCAGGTCAGGTTCCAGCTCCAGTTCTTTGGGAAGGTCGATTCCGGGCAGAAACCGGTCGTTGCGTCCGGTCTGGCGGATCTCCTCAAGCCACTCCGGGATGTGACCCCAGAGACGCACTCGGTTGGACTGGCCCTGGCAGAGCAAACGCGCCAGGGAGGTGCCCCAGGCGCCCGCGCCTATGACCGTTATATTCATGAGCTTCGTGACTGCTCCGTCGCGGCTGATAGCGGCTGCCTGACGAAACGGTTCTCGGTGCCGCCGAGCAAACGGCGGATATTCGAGCGATGCTTGTATATTGCCAGCACAGCCAGCGCGGCGGTAACGAGGATCAAGGTAAGGCTCCGACCCGTCAGCCAAACGGCAAAGGGCAATGAGAACGACGCGCAAATGGAGGCGAGCGAGACGTAGCGTGTGGCGGTGAACACAAAAAGCCAGACCGTGAAAATGATCGCCAGGGAGAGCGGCACGAGCGCCAGCAGCACACCCGCGGAGGTGGCGATGCCCTTGCCGCCTTTGAAGCGGAGCCAGACGGTGTAGTTGTGGCCGACGACCGCGCCGAGCGCGGCAATGATTTGGAGCGCCTCACCAGCTTGCGGTTCGGCCGCGGGCATGAGCCATCTGCAGATAGCCGTAGAGGCGGCCGCCACGGCGACCCATCCCTTGAAAGCATCAAACAACAGCACCACCAGTCCCGCAGGTTTGCCGAGCGCCCGAAAGACGTTGGTAGCACCGATGTTTCCGCTTCCGACGGTGCGGATATCAAGGCCCCGCATCTTTCCCACCAGGAATCCCGTGGGGATTGACCCGATAAGATAGGCGGTTACCGCGGTTACGATATATCCGGCGATCGGCACGGCGCTACCTAATAGCCAAAAACGCGGAACTTTAAAGTCCTAACTTAACACATTTTTCTGTCTGCTTGGGGTAATCGGTGGCAGAGTGGCCGCGCATCGAAGGATCTATGGCAAGCGACAGCAACCGAACTATCACGCAGAAAATCAGGGTATCGGTATTGGGAACGGGGTCGCTCGGCAAAGAGCACGCGCGGGTATACGCCGAGCTGGCGACGGCGGGCGAAGTGGACTTCGTGGGCGTGCATGACGCCCTGCCGGAGCGGACACGGGCGTTCGCCGAGAAGTACCATGTGAAAGCTCTCGCGTCTGCCGCCGAAGCCGCGAGAGGAAGCGACGCCCTCAGCGTCGTCACCCCGACGACCACACATTTCGAACTCGCCAGCACTCTGCTGCGGCAGGGCAAGCACGTTCTGGTGGAGAAACCGATGACGGAAAGCGCCCAGCAGGCGACGGAACTCATCCGGTTGGCGGGGCAAAATGATTGCATTCTGCAGGTGGGCCACGTTGAGCGCTTCAACCCGGTGTTTCACTACTTGCAGACCGTGGCCACCGACCCCCGGTTCATCGAAGCGCACCGGCTCTCACCCTACCCTGCCCGCAGTACCGACATTGGCGTCGTGCTCGACCTGATGATCCATGACCTGGATGTCGTGATGGCCTTCGTCAACGCGCCAGTGACCAGCGTCGACGCAGTCGGCATTCCGGTTCTGAGCGCCTCGGAAGACATCGCCAACGCCCGACTGCGCTTCGCCAACGGGTGCGTGGCGAACCTCACCGCCAGCCGTATCAGCCCCGAGCGCATGCGAAAAATCAGGGTGTTCAGCGGCGGAGGGGTCCCCAGCTACATTTCGCTCGATTACCGCGCGCAGGAGGGATTCATCTACCGTATTGCGCGCGACGGGGAGCAGGCAAGTTCCCTGCTGAAAAAATTGATCCATGGAAAGGAATCGACGATTGTCAGCGAATTCGCGGGGAAGCGAATCGTGCGGGAACCGGTGCCGATCAACAAGGAAGAGCCGCTGAGGCTCGAGCTGCGGCATTTTGTGGAGTGCGCGCGAGCGCGCCGCACCCCGGTCGTCAGCGGTGAATCGGCTAAAAAGGCGCTGGATTTGGCACTCGAGATCACCGCCCGGATTCAAGCCTCGATGCCTCACCTGTAGGGCAGGCGTTCCGCCGGTTTCTGATCCTTGCGGTTATTCAGTCGCGGGTCGGAGTTTAGAGAAAAACTTTGGAGAGTTCAGGATGCCGGTTCGACGAATTAGAGCATGAAGCCGAAGACGTTCATGTTAATCGCGGGTGAGGCCAGCGGAGATCTGTTGGCGGCGGAGTTAGTTGAGGCTTTGCGTTCCGAGATGGCGAGCAGCAGGTTGGTACCCACGAGCGACAGCCAACCGCTCCACGCGAGCCTCGAACCGAGGTTCTTCGGCGCCGGAGGGCCGCTCCTGGCAAAGGCCGGAGTGAGCCTCGTCTTAGACCTGACGCAGCACTCGGTCATCGGGCTCTCGGATGTGCTGAAGAATTATCTCGAGTTTCGCCGCTTATTTTTTCAACTCTATGCTTTGGCCCTCGACCGGCAACCGGACGCCATCATCTGCGTCGATTTTTCCGGGTTCAACCGGCGTTTCGCACACGCCATCAAGCAGCACGTTCGACAGCGCATGGATTGGTTTCATGATTGGAACCCGAAGGTCATTCAGTATGTTTCACCCCAGGTATGGGCATCACGGGAAGGACGGGCTCATCAAATCGCGAGAGATTACGACCTCCTGGTAACCCTGTTTCCGTTCGAAAAGGATTGGTACGCCAAACGCGTGCCGCGGCTGCGGGTTGAATTTGCGGGCCATCCGATGCTTGACCGCTATGCCGGACTGACGACCGGGACGCCTGCTCTCGAAGGGAGCAAGGCACCGTCCTCCCCGATGGTGGTGCTGCTACCCGGTAGCCGCGCGGCGGAACTCGCCAGGCATCTGCCGGTGATGCTGGGAGCTCTACGGAGGATGCTGACGGCGGTTCCCGGCTTGCGAAGCCGCATGGCATTGCCGAACGAGACACTGGCGCGGCAGGCGAAGGCGTTTGATCCGCCCGGCGAACTGGTGGTTCAGGCCGGCGGTCTTCCGGCGGCCTTAGCGGGAGCGGACCTGGCAATCGCTTCCACTGGAACCGTGACCATGGAGTGTGCGTACTTCGGTGTGCCGACGGTCGCCCTTTACAGGACCTCCTGGTCCACTTACCAGGTAGCAAAACGGCTCGTCAAGGTGCGGCACCTGGCGATGCCCAACCTGCTTGCCGGCGAAGAAGTTTTTCCCGAGTTTGTCCAGGGAGCCGCGACGGCCGAGAACCTCGCGGAAGCCGCCCTGGGTCTCCTGAAAGACGGCGCCCGGAGGCTGACCATAAAGACAAGGCTGGCCCAAATAATCGGTTTGCTTGGCGGTCCCGGCGCATGCCGCCGAGCGGCAAAAGCGATTTTAGCGGCGGTATGAAGAACAGGGCTCGCGCTCGTTTCGGCGAGGCTGCGAGGCGAAGGCCTTACCACGTCTCGCGGCGGACGTAATCCGGATTGTAGCGTGTACGGGGCTCGGGGCTTTCGCCGGGCTGGCCTAGTGAGATGACGGCGATCGGAAGGAAGGAGCCGGGGAGAGACAACATACCCCGAACCTGCCGCAGCGCGTCTTCCAGAGGATGCACGCCAACCCAACAGGCCCCGAGTCCGAGAGCATGAGCAGCCAGCAACAGGTTCTCGATCGCGGCGGAACAATCCTGGAGCAGGTAGCTCAAATTCCGTTCGAAGGCCGCGTCCAAGTCGCCGCAGACGACAATGGCCAGGGTCGCGGTGGAAAGCATTTTGCCGCCGGGCAGGACGTTGGCGAGCCGGGCGAGCGCTGAGCGGTCCCGAACCACGACGAACCGCCAGGGATCCTTGGTCATGGCGGAAGGAGCGGCCATGGCGGTTTCGAGTAATTGCTTTACAATGGTCTCGCTGACGTCGCCCGGGGAATAAACGCGCACGCTGCGGCGGCCGAAGATGAAGTTCAGTGCATTGGGGTTAACGGTGGTCGTCATAAGGTTATAAAGCGTACGGCCAAGGAATGGGGCAGCGTCACTTTAGCTGCAACAACTGTTTCGGGGTGAGCAACCACTCGAGGTCGGCGGAGCGTCCGGGCTTCGGGGATTCGCAGACGAGCTTGCACAGGCCGCCTTTCTTCAGAACCAGGCCAACATCCCGATTACCAGAGATGAGCAACGAGGCAAGCTCGCTGAGGAAAGGGTCGTGGCCCACGAGCAGCAAATCATCCAGCGGCGGCGTGAGGCGGCATAAGAACTCGACGACGTTGGCGGGATTCGCGGATGGCACGAGTATTTCGGTGAATTCGAGGCGGCGGGCGCAACGGAGAACCTTCGCGACAATCTCGGCCGTCTGCCGCGCGCGGAGGTATGGGCTCGCCAGGATGAGGTCGAACTTCAATTCCAGGACTTTCATGGCTTCGGCGATGCCGCGCAGTTTGCGCCTGCCTTTCGGAGTCAATGGCCGGTCCGAGTCTTTCGCGCAACCCTCAGCGCCGGGTTCGGCGGCGATGCCATGTCGCAAGATGTAGAGATTCATGTGAGGTGCCTTACGGTTTAGTGCAGGCGATTTCGGACCCCTGGTCGGGTGATCGGCCAAAAGGAGGACAGCCGCTCCGCGCCCAAAAAGTAGCGCGCGATGAGTTGTTGTCGCCGGTGGCGCAGCGCGTCGCGGAACCGGTCGTCCAAGCCGGAGCGGTTTCGTTTCTTCCCGGAGAACTTTTCATAGGCCCGGAGGAGCACTTCGATGTCTTGCACGTCGCCCATGAGAGTTTGATATCGGCGCAGGTCGGCGAGCTGGCGTGGATTGGTCGCCAGGAGAAAACCGGAGAGCGACTCGACCATGTAACGGAATTTCTTAAAAGCGACGCGGGTGACATGGATGGTTTTTGTCCGGTCAGGGTCAATGCGGCCTTTTAGGTCGGCGACGCGGGCGAAGGCGGAATCGACGGTGCGCAGGAGCACCGCCCGTGGAGGAGCCACGTGAGGTGGTAGTGCCCGAGAATATGGACGAGGCGCGGATGAGGCAGGGAGCGCGAACCGGTCCAGCAGAGCTTGCCGGGAAGCGGCGATCAGTTTGCCCAGGCGCCGGGTTTTGATGCGCTTGACGTTCTTTCGCGTTTGCCTACCGAAACGCTTTTCGCGTTTGCGCAGATGGCGCTCAAAAGCCTTCGCTTCGGGGAAGCTGTCTCTTAGTTTACGCGCCAGCAGCAACTGCACATGGGTGTCGCGCAGATCGTCCAAGGTATCGAGGTGTCGTTTCAGGCAAACCCGGATCCGTTCGACGCGACCGGCAGGCAGAAACGTGCCGAGGAGTTCCGCCAGGGAGAGGAGGCGGCGCGTTTCCACACGGGATTGGTGGACGGCGCTTTCGGAGAACCGCTTTTGGCAGCGCTTGAGTTCCCGGCGGTAAGCTTTCCATTGCTGCTTCAGGGCGGCCAGCAGGTGCTCCGGGATTTGTTGAAGCGAGGCGGAGGATTCGGGCAGGGGCATAATCATCGAGCCCGGTTTCGGCCTGCGGTGAGGCCGACCCGGCGGGGAGGCGGTCGAGATGCTCCCGGCAGAGACGCTTTTCATAATACTGTGGGACCGGCAGGATGGCAGGCCTACGCGAAGGGGCGCGGCGCCAGTTTGACTTTCGGGAACCGGGTCCGACCGTCCACTGGCCGCGCGGCGGTGTCAGCGGATTCGGCAGCCAGGCGGACAAATTCAAACTGGCTGCGGCAGGCCTTTCGGCCGGCACCGGGGACCAATTGTTGGTACGAACCGTCGGGGCCCAAAATGCGGGCCTTTTTGTTGTCGGCCAGCGTGATCCCCAGGATCTGTTTAATAACACGCTCGCGCAGGACGCCGTCTTCGATCGGAAACGCCAGTTCGATCCGACGGAAAAAGTTGCGGGGCAGCCAGTCGGCGCTGCTGATGAACACTTCAGGCTGGCAGGCATTTTCGAAATAATAGACGCGGCTGTGTTCGAGAAAGCGATCCACGATGCTGCGGACGGTGATATTTTCGCTGAGACCTGCCACGCCGGGGCGCAGGCAGCAGATGCCGCGGACGATCAGGTCGATCGCGGCGCCAGCCTGGGAGGCGCGATACAAGGCCTGGACGACCTGGTCATCGGCCAGGGAGTTTAACTTGGCGACGATGCGCGCCGGGAGCCCGCGCCGGGCATTTTCAGCCTCGCGGTCAATAAGGCGGATCACCTGCTCATGCAACTGGAACGGGGCCACCAACAGTTTACGCATCGGTTGAAACTGGCAGATGCCGGTGAGCAGGTTGAAGAAATTGGTGGCGTCCTCGCCGAAATCAGGCCGGCAGGTCAACAGGCCGATGTCGGTGTAGAGGCGGGCGGTATTCGGGTTGTAGTTGCCGGTCGAGAGATGGACGTAGCGCAGGATTTGACGCCCTTCGAGGCGGACCACGAGGCAGGCTTTGCCGTGGATCTTATAGCCTACAAGGCCGTACACGACATGGACGCCGGATTCCTCGAGTTGGCGCGCCCACTGGATGTTGTTGGCCTCGTCGAAACGCGCGCGCAGTTCGACGACGGCAGTAACCTGCTTGCCGTTGCGGACGGCATTTTCGAGCGCGCCGATGATGCGCGGATCGCCGCCGGTGCGGTAGAGCGTCTGTTTGATGGCGAGCACGTCCGGGTCCGCGGCGGCGTGCTCGAGAAATTGCACGATGCTGGCGAAGTTCTCGTAGGGATGGTGCAGCAGGATGTCCCGCTCGCGGATAGCCGCGAAGATATCCGGGCGGTCGCGCAGGGTTGCGGCGATGGGGGCGACGAATGGCGGGTCTCGAAGCTCCGGCGAGTGGTCGCCCTCGTAAAGCATCATCATGCGGGTCGGGTTGATAGGGCCGTCGATGAGGTAGAGATCGTCTTCAGTCAGGCGCAGGGTTTTGAGGAGGGCCTCACGGATGTAGGGCGGGCAATCCTGCTCGATCTCAAGGCGAACCGCGTCTCCTTTGCGGCGGTTGTGCAGTTCGTTTTCGACGGCTTTGAGAAGGCTGGCGGTCTCCTCCTCGTCGATGTAGAGCTCGCTGTTCCGGGTGACCCGGAAAGGCCAATAACCCAGGATCGTGGTCCCGGGGAAGAGGTCGGCGAGGTAGTGGCCGATGAGCCGCCCGAGATGAACGTAGTCGAGGCGGCCATCCTCGCCGGGCAACTTGACCATCGGCGGCAGAATGCGCGGAATTTGGACGACGGCCAGGTGCTTGAGAGTTTCCTGGGAACGAACCATCTCGAGGCGCACGATGAGGTTCAAGGACTTATTCAGCAACTGGGGGAAGGGGTGCGCGGGGTCGATCGCCAGGGGCGTCAACACAGGACGAACTTGCGCATGGTAGAATTCCTGGAGCCACTTGAGATCGGCGGGTTCAAGGTCCCCCATCTCGAGGATCCTTATGCCGTTGCGGGCTAAGGCGGGCATCAACGCTTCGCGCCAGCACGCGTATTGATCGGCGACCATTTTTCTTACGCGGCGGGTGATGGCCCGAAAAAGCTCGGAGGCAGTCAGACCCTCGGGGCTGCGCTCGACCACTTCGCTTTCAATCTGCTGCTTAATGCCAGCGACTCGCACCTCGAAGAACTCGTCGAGATTTGAGGCGACGATGCAGAAAAACTTGAGCCGCTCCAGCAGCGGGTTTTCCGGGGCGAGCGCCTCATCCAGCACGCGCTGGTTGAATTCAAGCCAGCTCAACTCGCGGTTGAGCAACGGGGGCAAACTCGCGCTCGTTTTTTTTGTTTTGGGTGGCACAACCGGCAGGAAGGTAGCCAACCGGCGCGGTTTTGCAAAGCGACATGTTCACTGAACGTAATGGGAAAGTTGTGGGTGGGCGGAGCATCCGGAGGCGGACTTCAGGCTGCAGCCACGCACGACCGCCTGCTGTATTCCGTTTGCTCGACCCGCCGGTTTACGAAAATTTCTGCGGACTTCAGTCCGCGCGCCGACCACGCCACAACGGCTGGCCTCCACAAATACTTGGGGCGCCACTTAGCCTTCAGAGCGCGGGCCGGGAGCGGGTAGTTCAGCCAATTTCACGCCTTCGCGGCGGCGGAGCGCGGCTTCGACTTTGGGGACGTAGAGTTGGGTCTCAGCCGGGAGCCGGGCCGCAATGGCATCAAAAGACCGTGATTTCTGACGTGCGAGCAAGGCATCGACGGTGCCTTCGCCGGCATTGTAGGCGGCCAAGGCGAGGCGCCAGTCGCGGTAGCGAGAATACAGGCGTTGGAGGTGCTGGGCGGCGGCGCGGGCGCTGGCGTCGAGCTTGAGGCGCTGGTCCAGGGGCCAGGTGCGCAGGCCGTATTGTTTCGCGGTGGCCGGCATCAACTGGAAGAGCCCGGCCGCTCCGGCCGGGCTGCGGGCCCGCGGATCGAAAGAGGATTCGACCTCGGCGATCCAGACCAGTTCCGGGGGGATTTTCTCGGCAGTGAAGATCGATTTGAGGCGTGTGAGGTAAGGTTTTGCCTGCTGGGGCACAGGGCGATCGACGTAATGCCGGATCCAGAGTTCGCGGACTTTGGCCGGAGGGACCGAAACCGGTTTAGGCAGCTCGCCGGGTTTGGGCTTTGGCGGCGGGATTAGGATTCGGAGTTGGTCAGCCAGGTCGAGGTAGTCGAGTCGTGTTTTAAGCCAGACTGCATACGGGAGAGTTTCCTCATAGCTTTCGAGCAACGGCAGCAATGCTCGGGCGGTGTCCTTGAGCTGGGCGAGGTCGATGACGTACTCTCCGTGAAACTCCTTTTGCAGTTTTTCGAGCAACTCGTTTACCTTGCGGCGGTCGTCGGCGCCCAACGCCTTCAGGAAATCCTCGTCCAGGTTCTCCCGGGCCCACTGGTCGGCGGATTGGACCATGTCGTCGAGGGTCAAGGTGTCCTGAGCGAACAGGGGCGCGCTGCTGGAGGCCAGGAACAGAGTCAGCGAGGTCTTCAGCGCGGACAGGAATACAGATGGGGGACACCTCCGCTTCAAGAACCGTAGCGCAGAAGGGAGAAAGGGCCTCCTCTCCCCGACCCTCTCCTCCGGAGGAGGAGAGGGAGAAACCGAGGGAGGCACTATAACAACTGACGGCCGGGTGGTGTCCCCCTCTCCGCCGTTGGAGGAGAGGGGACAGGGGAGAGGTGGCACTCGGAGTGCAGAAAATTCATGGCCCCGATACATACGCTGGAACGGAATGAGGCGCGTCAGCAGACGGAAATAGCTTTGGACTGTGCCCGTCATTTTTCTCTTCCTCGTCCTCGTTGCGGCCGCGTCCGAGGATGAAGAACCGGAATGCTCATGAAAAAGGTGACCGCCGCGACAAGGGGTGGCGCCTCAAGCTGCCATCCGCCGGGGCTCTCATTAGCACGAGAGGATTTTGTCGAGGCGGATGAGCAGATCATGCAGGCCCTCGGGTGTGTCACCGCCGCCCTGCTCAGTGATAGCCCAACCGGTGTAGGCGACTTCATCGACGGCTTTCATCACCGCCGGCCAATTGTCATCGCCCTCTAGCAACTTCACGTCGAAGCCTTTCCAGAGGCCTTGGTCGTCGCGAAGTTTCCGGCTGAATTCTTTGATGTGCAGCTTTTGGATTCGTTTCCCCAGGACACGGATCCACTGCTCGGGCCAGCCGTAATTGATGATGTTACCGACGTCGAAGTGCCAGCCGACAGCGGAGCTATTGAATTCATCGACGTAACGAGCGGCCTCGAGGGGGCTAAGCAAAAATTGGTTCCAGACGTTTTCGATGGCGATCTTCACGCCCAACTCTTCAGCCAGGGGCACGGCCTTGCGGATCTCCGCCTGCGACCGGGAGTAGGCCTCGGCGTAGGCGACCTCCTGGTTCACAATTGCCGGCACCAATAGCACCGAAGAAGCTCCATAGCATTTTGCGTCGCGTAAAGTTTGGCGCAGCGCTTCCAGTCCCTCCTCCCGCACCTTGGGGTCAGGGTGCGAAAGGGGCTTTTCCCAATGTTTAACGCCGCACACGCTCGGGACGGCAAGTCCGGTTGCGTCGCGGGCGCGCAGCACCTCGTCCTGGTCCATGTGGCTGTTCATCTCCGCGCCGTCGAAGCCGGCTTCTTTGACGGCTTTCATCTTCTCGAGCACGGAACCTTTCACGCCAACGGTCCCCCACATAATCCCGCGCTTGAGCGGGCGTCGCGCGCCGCCGGTCGCCTTCTCCGAGGCAGCCACGAGTTGAGGTGAAAAGGCTGCCAGCGCGACCACGCCGGCGCCCTTGACGAAGTCGCGGCGATTCATACCTACACGAATTTGGTGGTTCCCGGCATCGCCATCGGGGCGATGTCCAGCTTCATCTTCCAATCCAGTTCGTCGGGGACGAGTTTTTCCTGGGAATTCATCGCCTGTTCCCAGGTGATTTCCTGGCCGGTATAGGCGGCCATGCGCCCCATCAGGCCCATCATGGTGCTTTGCGCCATCCACTGGCCATCGTTCATGGGTTTGCCGTTGCGGATGCTGGCAAACAACTCGTTGTGCTCCCTTTGGTACATATCGATCTGCTCGCCGGATGGGCGGTAGCGCCAGGTTTGTTTGCCCTTGACGTAAGGAGCCTGCCAACCGGAGCGGCCAACGCCGTCGGAGCCCATCAGATAGTCTGAGTTATCGGTGTAAGTGTTGCCCACCTGGCGCTGGCCCAGGAAGGCCCGGACGTCGTCAGGAAACTCGTAAACCACGAACATATGATCAAAAATGTTTCCCTGGTTGTTGGGGACCATCCGCCCACCAACGGCTACCGCCTTGATTGGCGGTTGGTCTTTGAGCGCCCAGGCGACTTTGTCCACGCTATGACAAGCCTGCTCAACATAGCCGTCGCCCGAAAGCCACCCGAAATTGTACCAGTTATGCATTTGCCACTCCAAATCACCCATTTCGGCGGGCCGCTCGGAGGCGGGCGGCATCGGTTTGACGGGTCCGGCGTAATAGGTTGCGTAAACCGCGCGGATTTGGCCGATGGCGCCGTCGTGAATTCGTTTATAGAACTCGCGGCGGGGGGCGTCGTAGCGCCAACAGAAGCCGGCGACCAGGGAAAGGTTCTTGTCTTTGGCGGCCTGAGCGGAAGCGATAACTGAGCGTAGACCCGGAGCATCCGTCGCCATCGGCTTTTCACAGAATACGTGCTTGCCGGCATCGATGGCCGCCTTCAGGTGGACAGGGCGGAACCCGGGAGGCGTCGCCAGCAGGACCACATCCACGTTCTCGATGACTTTCTTGTACGCGTCCAGGCCGACGAAGGAAGTCTCGGGTGTGACTTTGACCCGGGCGGAGTGCTGCTGTTGCAGGCTGCGCAAGCTGTTCTGAAGTTGGTTTTGGAAAGCGTCGCCCATCGCGGTGAGCACGACGTTTTTGTCGGCGTTCATCGCCTGGCTGGCTGCGCCCGTGCCGCGGCCGCCACAGCCAATCAAGCCCACTCGTAAAGTGCCGCCGTTGGACTGGGCGAACACGCCGCCAGGCAAAATCGCAGGCGCGGCAAGCGCAGTGCCAACCAGGGCTGAAGCCTTCAGAAAATCACGTCGGCTTTGTCGAGTTTCGGATGGAGTATTCATAATAATCGCGTTACCCCCATTGAGCCCGTTACCTGCTGGGAAGTAAACAGAAATCAGGCTAGCGACGTATCGCCTCAGTTTCAGGTCGGGCCGACTCGCCGAGGGGGCCGACGTGAAATCCGAAATCCGAAGCCCGAAGGCGCAGGCTGCTGTCTCTCATCGCGGAACCGGAAAAGCAAAGGAATGGAGGCAAAGGAATAACAGCGAAGCACTGATGATTCACTTTTGTCCTTTTGCCTCTATTCCGTTGCCATCTTCAGTTTGCGTTTCCATTCTGAATTCTTTCGGATTTCGGATTTGTAGCGGAATGTTGGCACCCCGTCTGCACGGAGTTTAGAGCCCCCCTGCCCCCGGATCTGCTTCACTTCACGTCGAGCTTGACGCCCAGGCGTTCGAGGGTCGAGCCCTCATGGAGACTGAGCTGGGACAAGCTTTTGTTGTAAGCGTCAAGGGCCTGGATTTCGTTGCCCCGGGCGGCAGTGAGGTCGCGCTGCACCTGAAGCACGGTGTAAGTGGTGCTCTTGCCGTTCTCGAGTTTCTTTTGCTCCGCGTCAAGAGCGGCCTCCTGGTATTGCCGGGCGGCGCGGGTGGCCTGCACCTGGTCGTAGTTGGCCCGGATGTTGCCGATATCATTGTCGATCAAGATGAGCGTGTTTTGCTCGAGTTGCTTGAGACCCAGCACGAGCTGCTGCATCGTGGCTTTATCACTGCGGTGAGCATTTTTGGCTGAGAGGTTGAACAGGGGCACGCTGATCCGGCCACCATAACTGTAGTAGCGACGATCCAAGCTTTGGACATCGTAAAACGCGTCGCTGAATTCCTTGCCCGTGCCGTTGTAGCCGTAGGTCCCGAAGACATCGAGTTGCGGCAGAAGCTGGTTGCGATCGTATTTGAGCTGGATTCCCTGCCGTTCGATATCGAGTTTGGCCTGCAGGATTTCGGGGCGCATGGAAAGGCCTTTGCTCCAGCTATCCTGAAGATTGAGGACCGGCACGGGAGCGGTCAGGGAACCGGCAGGCTCCAGAGGAATGTTTGCCCATAATTCCTGGTAGCGATCAGTGATCAAAGACTTCACGAGGCGCTCCTGCGTGTCCAACTGGCTTTTCGCGGCGATGACGGCAGCGCGAGTTGAGGCCGCTTGCGCCTCGGCAGACTGCAAATCCAGCGGCGCCAGCGCGCCGACTTCGAGCCGCTTCCGATTCTCCATCACCAACCGCTCGGCCAACTCGACCGCTTTCTGCTGCACCAGAAGAGATTCGCGGGTGTAGATCAGCTCATAATACGCCTGCTCGACGGCGGTCAAAGTCTGCATGATCTGCTGCCGCAGTCCCTGCTCAGAGTACTTCAAGCGGTTCTTGGCGACACGGATCGTCAACCGGGTGCTATCGATCCAGAAATTCTTAAGCAATGGCTGGCTGACGGTAAACCCGGCTGAGGCGGTACTGTTTTCGAAGGGTCTCTGCCCGGGTATCTGCGCATAGCTGGTGGTAACGATGGTCTTGTTCGTGCCGCCTTCGACATCGTAAACGATGTTAGTCGTGCGAAAGAGCGGACGCGTAGGATCGTCCATGGTGGTCGGAGTGCTGCCGTAAGTATCCGCCGTGTTTATCTGCAGGCCGTAAGTCGTGCCAATCGGGGTAAGACCGTTCAGAGCCCCGCTAAAGCTGTTGTCGTCCGTGGCGGATCCGCCGATGGTAAAGGCCCCGCCGAGGATCTGAGTACCCGACTCCCGGTGATCGTGCTGGCCCGAGAGGTTCATGACCGGGTCATAGCCGCCGTAGGCTTGCTTCACGCCATACAAGGCAATCTGCGGATTGTAACGGTCGATCTGGAGCTGCAGGTTATTCGTCAGTGCCAGTTCGATGCATTCCTGCAATGTCAGGCGCCGTACCTGCGACGGTGCATTTGTTTGCGCCAGCGCGACGGACCCCATGCCCACCAGGACGAACAAAATTCTCAATATGCTCATGTGGATGTAGAGATTGCGGCATTCATTTCGGTTCGTCAAACAAAGGCTAATCCCGAGCGAAAGTCAAAAAGACCCCTGCTGTAGAGGGCCCTGGTCCAATAGACACCCTTGGGCGCGGCTTTGTTACAGAAATCCGCGCTACGATCAAGCAGAGTCCTGTGCCGCCCGGTTCAAGCGGTCCGCGATGGCGGCCCATTGCACATCCGCAGGCAGCGCTTCGACCACGATCAACTCGGCGCCGCGATCGTCACAGTCGTGGAGTTCGGCGTAAAAAGCGCGCGCGAAGGCCTCGGCATCGCGCGGAATGACGGAGACACCGCCCAAGCCCTTGCCGGAGGGGATTCTGGTATGGGCAATCACGAAAATCTTCGCCGCCGGCACACCAGACTGCGCAGTTCGCTTGCGGAGATCGCTGTCGTCCTGCCAGGACCAAATGGCCAGCCTGGCACGCGGGGCATAATGTTTCTTCAGCATTCCCGGGCTTTTGAGAACGGGGCCGCTCTGGCCTTTGCCGACGGCAATTTGCCCGAGAACGGCCAGCAAAGCCTGTTGATGAATCATCCCGGGTCGCAATAGCCGGGGTGGAGTGGTTGATATGTCGAGGACCGTGGATTCGATGCCGACCTGGGACTGGCCCCCGTCGATGATGAGCGGGATGCGACTACCCAACTGGCGCCGGACATGAGCAGCAGTAGTAGGCGAGACCCGGTTCGAGGGGTTGGCACTTGGGGCGGCGAGCGGAAAACCGCACTCGCGGATCAGCGCCTGCACAAAAGGGTGGCTAGGCCAACGCACACCGACAGTCGCGCCGCCGGCGGTAACGATGTCCGGTATCATGGGCGCGCGCGGCAGGACCAGCGTGAGAGGCCCCGGCCAAAAGGCATGAGCCAACTTATCTGCCATCTGCGGCCAGTCGGCGACGCAGGCGCGCGCCATGGGAGCACTCGCCACGTGGACAATGATCGGATTATGGGCGGGGCGACCTTTGGCTTCGAAAATGCGCCCAACTGCGGCCGCGTCCAGCGCATTGGCCGCCAAACCATAAACCGTCTCGGTCGGCACAGCGACGACTTCGCCGGCGCGCAGTAATTCCGCGGCGCGATTAACCGCCGCCTGAAAGCTGCCGGGCGAATCGATTGTGAGAAGCTCCGCGGTGGCGTTGGCATTCTGGCGCACACGAGGAATCTGCCCGTAAACCGGCACAACGCACGACAAAAGTGAGAGAACGGCTTTCAAGATTGGCGCGCGGTGTGGCAACCCTGAATTTGCGCGTTATTCGGACGCTTTCTTGCAGGAGCCCCGTTTTTTCAGCTCTTCGCAACTGGCGCTGATCTGGAGGCGATGAGTGGTGACGGAAAAGCCGAGTCGTTCACTGATTTCGGCTTCAAGCCGCTCGAGTTTATCGCTGTCGAACTCGATAATTTTCTGGCAATCCTGGCAGATAATGTGGTTGTGGCGGGGGTGCTCGGCGTAGTTGGGGTCATAGAACTTGTATTCCCTCCCGAAGTCCATCTCGTGGACCAAACCGCTTTCGGTGAGCAGCGGCAGGGTGCGATAGACCGTCGCGCGGGAAACTGATTTGTCGCGCTGGCGGGACCAGACGAGCAATTGGTCCGCCGTAAAATGTTGGCGAGTGCCAAAGACAGTTTCGATAATCGCCCGTCGCTGAGCGGTGAGACGCAGGTTCTTTCCTTGCAGGAAATCCATGAACCGCCGTTTCGCGCATTTGTCACCTGAATCGGCCATGATCCAAGTATAAGGCGTGCCGGGCTTTAAGGTCAACGCACGTATGGCGGGCTACCGAGGCGTGAGCGCCTCACGAGTCAATTCGCCTTCCTGTGAGCAAGTGAGGGGCTCGAGTTCGGCATCAGGTTCAACCTCGGCAGGTTCACTTTTCCTCGTCCGCACGTTTGAGCAGTCGTTGTTTGGCTTTGCCCTGTTCTTCCTCGAGCTTACGGATTCGCTCGTTCAGGGACGGTTGCTCCTGCTGGAGCGTCCGAATTTCCTCGCGCAGCCTGGAATTGCGGCGTGCTACAAAAACCCAACCTCCAAGGGCAACGGCGATGGTCGCTCCAACAATGGATTTTTGCAGTGCGGTCATGTTAAACTACGGTTCCTGACTATACTGGCGAACGCCCAGCCTCACTAACCCGGCGCAAGCAAGCGCCGAAATGAAAACAGAGCGCCGTCCGGGCGTCCAGTGCAGCGTCGAGTTCGCCAAGCATCTCACAACCATTCCTCAAAATCCCGCGGCTCCATTTCCACATCGGACAGGATCTGCCTGAACGCCCCGGGCCGATGGTCTCACCGGCGTGGACAAGAACCACGGTGGCACGGCCAGCCGCGTGCCTCAGGAAATGGTGACTCCCTTGGACGCGGGCCACGGAGAAGCCCGCGCGCCGAAGCGCCGCGATCACCTCCCGGCCACGCAATCGAGGCAATCGCGCCATACTCAGACCGCCACGCGGTGCACCCCGATGAACTCCGCCGCCGAGGGGGAGTCCCCCTCAACCTCCAAGCACAACTCGATAGCTTCGCGAATGCGTTCCATCACCTTATCCAGCGACCGGCCTTGCGTATGACAACCGCGCAATTCCGGAACACTAGCCACATAAAATCCTTCCTCATCCCGGTGGACGATGACGGTGAACTCTCTCCTGCGCGACTTCTTCATGTCCTTTCGATGCCAGACTCTCGCCGCGAACACAAGCCGCCGCGACAGCCGTCGAACGCAAAAACTCAGCGGCGGCGGGCCAGTGAGCTACAAATGCAAACAGGACGTCCAACCCGCCGTCCGCTGAAGTGACCTCGTTGGGCGCTTCAGTCGAATGAATATCCGGCAAAGAATAGCTCATCTGGCTGATCGTTCCTGTAAACCACGATGTACACGCCTTGGCCGTTCTCAATGCCCTCAAACACTCCATCAAGATCTCCCTCGATTTGCTCGTGCGTGGGCCGCTCAGATCCAAAGAGCCTCTGCAACTCTTCGGGCGGCAATGGGGCGACGGCATTGAACTCTGGCGTGTCCGAAACGCGGTCCAGATCGAGAATCGAACGCGTGCCGTCGGCACCGGCGGCTTCTACTGCATGGCGGATGGATTTGTGCTGCGCTCCCGGGGGAGATTTGCCTGCTTGTGCAGCCTCACTCGGGAACGGGAATTGGGGGTGGGGTATGACAGGATTGTACCTGCCGGCCCTGAACTCCTGCTCGCGCAACTCCTGCAAAGCCGCGTCCGTGTCGGGGTTGTACCACACGAAATATTGATAAGGGTGTGCGCCCATAGAATTCACTCTCCAGCCCAACGCCCGGCCTGAGTGGTGCCGGGGCAACGGCGACCGGCATGCGAACAGAACGCGACACCGGCATCCGCTCCAGGCCGATAGTTAGCAGTCATTGCCGCGTGATGTCGATGTGGCCCAACTCAACGCGCCAGAGCGTATTCGAATTGGCGAAACCTGTAACGTTGGTTCCCGTGTAACCGTCGGCGTCAATTCGATATCCAGCGGTGAAGCTCTCGGGTGTTTCATGGAGATGAAGCAATAGATCCCAGCCGCGGGCCTCTGGCACACGGAAGCGTCCGTATCGACCAGTGGTCACGGTTTTCTCGGGCAGCCCCTGCGGCAGGTACCAGCTCTGGTTCATAGCCGAGCGGGTTACCCTTGCTCCACGAAGAGGCTGGCCGGTCTCGGCGTCATAGACCCTCCCGATGGCCTCCGGTGCCTGTATGTAGCTCACACAGCCGGTTGTGATCAGCAGCAGGGCGAGCAGCGAAGTTGTGGCAATTCTCGTCATGCTACCGTTGCTGATGAGCCGCCGAACATGCAGGACTCCGATTACTCGGAGATACAATGTCCGGGCGGCTCCATCCGCCTGGTTTGCCGTCGTACCGAAGTGCGCGCGACAAACCGTACTGCGTCGCTACCAATGGGCGCAGCGCGTGTTGCCCGCCGTCGCGGGCGGAGTGTGCACGGCGTCCTGTGCAGAGAAGGGCGACAGAGCGTCGCCCGATTGCGGACAAGGCGAGGCTCATCCGCAACGTTTGCCGTTGCAAAATTTCATTCATTCTTCGACGGCAAACAGCATGTTTGGGACAAAGTCACAGGCCAAAAACAAAGATGTGCGGCCCGGACGGATTCATAACCGCACCATGCTCCGGTAACGATAACGCGTCAAGAGTTAACAGGTTATCGATCCATTCTTTGGCCGGAGACTCCTTTAGTCTCGGGCGATCTTCGTCTTTACACGTTTAAGGACAAGGCAGGAACGGACTCAGTGCGCCCTGAAGAACAACGCCAGCAAATCGATGACAAAGAGCAGGACGATGGTGACTTCCAGGATCAGCATCCAGCGGTTCGTCTGGTCGTGGTTCAGCAACTGGTATAGATCGTCGAGGGTCTGGAGTTTATCGTCGATGGTCCGGTGCCAGTCAGAGAGGTGAAAACGGGCGGAGATGTTCTCGTAAATACGGGCCAGGTGCCAATCCCCGAAGAACTTGGTGATGTTGGAGAGCTCATCGCTGAAGCGGGCGAGATCGATGCGGATCTCCCGCAACTCCCGCATTATGCTGCTGCGGCCGCGCATGGGCCGGCCGCTGAGATCGCGGTAAGCCCGCTCCAGGGAATTGTCCAGGATACGGTCGTAAGCCTCCAACTCGGCAAGCTGGAGGTTGGCCAGTTCCATCACATAGAGCGTTTCATCGAAATTCTGTTTTTCATCGACGATCAGCGCGGCGTCCCAATCGATCACGACCAGGTCGTTCTGATAATAACTGAGGAACCGCCCGGTCGATTCTTCGGCCTCTTGTTTGGACAGGAGATCGATGTCGGGTTCCTGGGTCAGCAGCGAAGCGACGGCTCGGCGATGAGCGCGCAGCCAGGGCTCGGCATTGATACCGGCGCCGTCTTCGCCGGCGAGCGGGGTCTGGAGGCAAAATACAGTGTAGGCCTCCTCCTCGGCCAACTGGGAAACCGGGCGGATATAATACCCGGCCAGGTCCCGCCGCACTTCCTCCGCCAGGCGCCGGACTTCCTCGTGGAGCGAACCGTTGCTGAACTGGAGATCATGATATTCCACGAGATCTTCCACGCGCTCCACCTCGAACGGCACCCGGATGGTAATGCTGATGGCACCGACCGGCAGCAGCTTAATGCCGCGCTCGATTCGGACCGGACCATGGGGGCCAATCCGTTCCAGCGGCGGCAGCCGGACCATTTGCGGGCGATAGAAGAAGAGATGTCGAGGGCTGCGCTTGCTTGAATCAACGACGAACTGCGCGACGGTCTGGCCGAGCAGCTCACGCACCGGCTGCCGGCTCATCTCGTAGGCGACATCGTAGGCGTAAATGTACACCACCTCGCCACTGTATGTGGTTGCTTTCGAAGGGGTAACCTTGCGTTCCGGAATCTGAGGCTGGGCGGCGGGCGCTACCATATACACCCGGAAGATACCGCACTGGCCAGCGAAAGTCTAAAAGGGTAACGGCGGTAACTACCCCAAATCCGCCGGATCGATGTCAATCGTCAAAGCCACGTCGTCGGGAAAGGCAAGGGACGCCGCCAGGGCGGCCAGTTTTTGGCTGAGAACTGTCATCCGTGGGGTTCGCAGCATGAGCTGATAACGGTAGTAAGTTTCCGCGCGCAGCAACGGCGCCGCCGCTGGACCCGCCAGTACAAGATCTTTCATCCCGGTCAGCACTTTCTCAAGCTCACGTTTCAGATACTCAGCCGAAAATTTCACTTTTTCCTCGTTGCGCCCCTTGAGCGTCAGCAAGGCGATGCGACTCCAGGGCGGGTATTTCAGCGGTTGACGAAACTCAAGTTCCTGTTCGTAAAAGCCGACGTAATCGTGACGGCGGGCAAATTGAATCGCCGGGTGGAACGGAGTAAAGGCCTGCACGAAGACCTCCCCTTCGACATCCCCACGGCCAGCGCGGCCGGCGACCTGGGTCAGAAGCTGGAAGGTCCGTTCCCCGGCGCGGAAGTCCGGCTGGTGCAGCGCGAGATCCGCGTAGATGATTCCCACCAGGGTGACGTTGGGGAAGTGCAGTCCTTTGGCGATCATCTGCGTCCCCAATAAAATGTCGATTTTGCCGGCGCGGAAATCCCCGAGGATTCGTCGGTAATCTTCCTTGCGCTTGAGCGCGTCGGAATCCATGCGGACGGTGCGGGCGTAGGGAAACAGTTTTTGGAGCAAGTCTTCCACTTTTTGGGTGCCCAGGCCGGCGTAACGGATCTGCGGGTTGCGGCAATTGCCGTTGGGACACACCACCGGCACGCTCTCGCTGTGCCCGCAAACGTGGCACCGGAGTTTCTGCTCCTGGCGGTGGTAAGTGAGCGAGACGCTGCAGTTAGGACAGCCGGCCACAAACCCGCACAGAGGACATTGCAGCGAGGTTGAATAACCGCGGCGGTTTAGAAACAAAATCACCTGCTCCTTGCGTTCGAGCCGCTGGGCGATGGCTTCCTTAAGCTGGGGTGAAAAGACCGGGATCATATTGCCGCGACGCAACGTTTGGCGCAGATCAACGACGCGGACCACGGGCAGTTTCTTGTCATCGGCGCGCTCGGGCAGCTCCAGCAGCGCATATTTCCCTTTGGCGCAGTTGTAATAGCTCTCGAGCGACGGCGTAGCCGAGCCGAGAACCACCGTCGCCCCCTCCATCTGGCCGCGCATAATGGCGACGTCGCGCGCGTGATACCGGGGTGCCTCTTCCTGCTTGTACGTGGGTTCGTGTTCTTCATCGACAATCACGAGGCCGAGCGGTTCCACCGGCGCGAAAATGGCCGAGCGGGCGCCAATGGCGATTCGGGCCCGGCCTTCCCGGATTTTGTGCCACTCATCGTGACGCTCGCCGGCTGAGAGATGGCTGTGCAGCACGGCCACCAGCGTTTGGAGGGGTCCGCTGCTGAACCGGGCCTTAAACCGCTCCACGGTTTGCGGCGTCAGCGATATTTCCGGCACCAGCACGATTGCTCCTTTCCCCTGCTCCAACGCATGGGCCAGAGCCTGCAGGTACACCTCGGTTTTTCCGCTGCCCGTAACCCCGTGGAGGAGGAACACGGAAGGCACCCGCTGTCCCTTGCCCCCTGCGCCCTGCCCTCTGAGTTCTGTGTCCGGTCTGCCAACCCCCGGGTGCCCCGCATCCATTGCAGCGGTAATGGCCCTCAGCGCGCGTTCCTGTTGAGTATTCAGCGGCAACGGCTGCGTGGGCAGGATCTGTTCGAGCGCGTAGGGATCGCGTTCGGAGATCTGTGGCGCCACCGCGACCAACCCTTTGTCCTCGAGGCGGCGGATCGTCGCCGCGGTTGTGTCGGCAATTTCCAGCAAGTCCTGCAAGGGCAGCTCGCGGCGTTCCTCGATGATGTGGAAGATCTCTTTTTGACGCTTCGGCAACCTGGGGAGATCACCGGAAAATGGCAGCACGCGGACAAACAGGCGCTCGCGCCAGCCGGCCTGCTCGTGGCGAACGGCGTCGGGAAGTACGGCCTTAAGAGCGGTCTCCGGGGCGCAGCAGTAATACTGGCCAATCCACCTGGCCAGCTTCAGGATGTTGGGTGTCACCAGGGTCCTGGCGCCGATCACTCTGAGAATCGGCTTCAACCTCACTTGCCCTGACTCCTCCGCAAGAGCCGTCACGCACCCCATGACCTTGCGCGCGCCCAACGGCACCTGCACCCGGCTGCCGACGTCGACCTGCTCCGCCAGCCCAGGGGGTATCAGATAGTCGAACTCCTTCCGGAGAGCGAGCTCAAGGGTCACACGGGCAATCATGTTGTCTGCGCAGAATCTCATTAGTTGCGCAGAGGGTGTCCAGCCTAAGATGGCGCGTTCGGAGAAGGGGGGTGCATCTCGGTCGTTGTTTGGCTGCGATCAGATTCCCCCAAATGCCCGAACGGCTTGGCCGGCAGGCTGAACTGCGTGTTTCGGGGGGTAGATTACGGATCAGGTGTCGTGCCCAACCGCCGACCCGGGTTGAACTTCGGGAGTGCGGTCGTGGAAATACCCGAGTTGACGCACTAAGCTACGCGCCATTGACACAAGTTTGGGTTTGGAGTTCGCATCCTTGGGCCGCGGGCCAAAAGCCGTGGTGTAATCCCGACGCACCGACTCAATACGCGGCCGCAGCGGTGCCGTGTCGAGCGCGACTCCGATCCGGCCCCGGTCATTGAGCGGCCGGCCAATCCGCGCGAGATGTCGCTTCCACAAGAAGCCACCCAGGATTCCCAGGGCGCCAAGTTCCAGAAGTGTCTCTATGATCAACATGGCCTGAGCCTTTTCGACACAGTGCAGCCGATCCAAGTTAAGCACAGCGGGCACCTATTCGCAATCCCGCTCCGTCCACGCGTAGCAATTCTCACTTTGGCGTAGCGAGGGCGTCTCGCCCGCGAGTTCCTGGGGCGTCCCCGCCCCTTCTAGCCTCCGGTCGGCGGGACGCCGGCCGAACCCGTGGGCGAGACGCCCGCGCCACAATCCCATAATGAAAACTGCTGCCACGCGACCTTTGGCGGCGGTTCCCGCAGAGCGGCATTTCCCGGCCTTCCTGGCCGAGCTGATCACTTCTTCGCGTGGAGAATGATCTCGTTCCCATCCGGATCCTGGATCGTGCACCCGCGGCAGACGGGCGAGTCGAATGGACCCGAGGGGCCCCTCGTAGAAGGCGCGCGCGGCCTTCACGTCCTTTACCGGGTAGGCGACAAATGCCACGTCCTTGAACAACTGATTACCGGGGTTGTGCATGCCAATTCCTCACACGCCCGCGCCTGTTTGTCCATAAATTATCACGGCCAGGGCTCAGCGATAAAGCGCGTAGCCCACTCCCCGGCTTGCCTGGACAGTCTCGGCGTACGGAGTGTCAGCGACATCGACAAAACCAATTTGATAATTTTCCTCGTCGTAAACGCGGCCGGTGACGGGTTCGTCCTGGTATTGAAACCAGTGGCAACCGACAAATTGCGGATGGCGCAACGCACCCTGGACATAGTCCTTGTATGCCTGAGCCCGGGCTTGCTGATTGGCGACCGGCACCAGGCCCGTGTGGAACATCCCGCGGTCGAGGGCGCCGAAGTGAAATTCACCGATAATGAGCGGCACGTCCGCGCCACCCTTGAACTCGAAGTTGGCGACGCTGCGCTGGTAGAGGTTGTAGCTAACCACGTCACAGTATTTTGCCGCGGCGGCGGCGGCGCGCGCGTTTGCCCACGCGAACCGGCAGCCGAGGTAAAGCTGCTTCGGCGCAACCTCTTTTATCGTGTCTCGAACCGTGCGGAAGTACTGCTCAGCCATCCGCGTATAAAAAGCCTCGAGGTCGACGCGCGCCCTGGTCTTGTCAGGCGCCTGCCGGTCCTGGCTCAGGGCCTCCCACGACGCATGCTTGCTGCTCCACGCTCCGTTCAGCTTCTCGACCTGACCGTACTTATTCTTCAGATCCTCAATGAAGGCCTGTTTCGCTTTTTGCTCTGGCGGCGATTTCAGCGCGGCCAGCGCGAGGGAAAGCTCGTCGCCCCAGGACATCTCATTATCCGAGAAGTAGCCGATGCACCAGGGGTCGCCCGCGCTTTTTCCTTTCCTGGATTCCATGCCCTGGCGGAGGGCGTCGGCGAACGAAGAATCGAACACGTCCGGAAATTTTCCCCAATAGCCTTCGCTGCCCTCGAGCATTTTTGTATGGCCACTGCCGATGGTGTCGGTGTACGGCGTCAGACGCAGAAGACGGATGCTTTCGTCCGACCAATTGGCAATCGTATTGATCCCCCAGTTCCGCAGTCGCTGGTGAATCACCTTCGGGTATTCGTTTTTCCAGCCCGGGCCGTGCTTGCGGACCAAGTTGGCTCCCGCGAATGAAAAACACCGTGGCGACCGCCCGGCGTAGTGCCCTTTGAGCGCGTAACCCCGCGAAAGGAACTCCGCGAAGCCGGGGTCCTCGCCCGGAAATTCCTCGAACCAGGGTTCGCGTTCGTCGATCGGGGTGGTGTCGAGCATTCGCACACAATCGAGGCCATGCGAGAAAAACAGGTGACCGTCCGGATCGACCAGCCACCACTTGCCATTCACCTTCTGCGTGCGAAAGAAGCCGGTGGCCTCCGCTTTTGGTCCGTTGAGCCAGCCGCCGTATTTGTCCCAGCCTGCTGGGCCCGGTTGCGCGGCCAACTCCTGCTTTTCGGTCTCGCGTTTGCTTACGAGGTCGGCAACCGACTTTATCTTACCCGGCCAGTCCTTGTGGCGGTACTGTCCGAAGGTGTTGATAAACGGGAAGAACGGGTCGGCATCAGCCGTGGAAGCGGTTGCGGGTGTGTATTGGCCCACCGCGTGTATTCCGTGGACCTCGAAGATATGGTCCTCGGCGGGTTTGCTGACAAAAAGCAGCAGTTGAGTCACCCTCGCCGGGTCCACGCCGCCGGGACCCCCCGTTTGAATGGGATAACCCCTCATCCCGAATAGCCTGCCCCCAAGCTTATCGTCACCGGCCCGCTTTAATGCCACTTTCAGGATTTGGGTCCGGCCAGGAGCGAGGTTCACGGAATCGGTCACACAATGTTGTGCGCCGTCGGCGCCCGGATTGTCCACGCGACAGAAGATCGTCACGGCGCTTGTTCCGGAGTTTTTCAACTCGACGGCGACATCCGAACTCGCGGTGAGGTCCCAGTGCCCGCGCGGAGCTTTGAGTGTGATTCCCGGCCAGGTCTCCCTATGCCCAGTTTTGACTTCGAGCACGGCCGAGGAGCCGGATTTTATCAATCCGGCGGAAGCATCCGCGGTGATCGCCTCAGTCACCTCGAACTTTGAGAAATCCACCAGGACCTGGTCGGCTTGGACGCCGGGCAGAAATGCGGCGAGCGAGAACAATAGCGAGACGGTTTGCTGCTTCATAACATCCTCTCAAGACTCCGAGTTGGAATGAAGACGCCGCCGCCGGAGTCACGAGGCCGGCGCCGCGACGGCGGCTAAAACACTTCCGCCTTCAGGCCGGTCGTCTGGCGGACAATCGACGCGATGCGGGATAGGGCTTTAAGGGGCAGATGACCGCAGTCAGAATTCGCGGATGGCCGGGTGGCTGAATAGATTTGGACGAGAGAGATATCGGCGCCGGCTTCCTTGAGTTCCAACAGGCGCCGCGAATATTGCTCGATTTCCTCGAGAGGCGGTTCCTCAGAATTAAGCGCCGGAAAGAGGCTCTGAATAACGACCGGCCGCTGGCGGCTGAGCATCAGGATGTTGGAAAGCACTTTTTCGAGCGGCACATCCGACCGGTTCACCCGGTTGACGTAGGCTTGGGTGCCGCCGTCCAGCTTGGCCCAGACTTCGTCGCTCTTCGTGAAGTATTTCAGCCCTTCCTGCACATGCGGCAGATCCAAACCGGTGCCGTTGGTGATCAGCACCAGTTTGAAAAAGGGGTACCCACCCAGCGCCCGAACATGCACAATAGCCTGTAAGGCTTCGGCGAACTTGGGGGAGAGCGTGGGCTCGCCATCACCGCTCAAAGCCACATGCCGCAACTGGAGCAACTCGTCGGGCAACGTGTGATACCAGGGACGTTCGCGCAGCCGATCCGACCGAACCAAACCCAGCGTCTTCCTCAGCTCCGCCGCCATCAAGTCTACGTCCAACGCCCGGCTCGGGTCCCCGTTCCGGTGGACCTCGCAATACACGCAATTGTAGTTGCACACTTTGTCCGGGCTGAGATTCACCCCGACCGACAGCCCACGCGCCCGCGCAGAAACGACGGCATAAACAAACTGGTTGTCGAGGAAATCGCGCGGTGATCCGAAAGCCGTCTCCTGAAAGCCATTGGTGCGGACCGCGGTCTTTTTCTTCCGTTCGGCTCCTTCGACTGGCGGGTTCAGGTTATTGACAGTGATTTCGTCCACAAGTGCAGGTTAACCCTAAGGGCACCCTCCCGGAGCGACTACACGAGCCTTGCCAAAAATTGGACATTTTTTGGCAAGTCCCGGCGCGGCTCTTTGCTTTAGTTTCGCTGATGGATAGCCTCGACTTGTGGCGAAAAACCATAGGCTGTGATGCCTTGCGGGGAAGCGGCTCCAAAAGCAACCCTGATTCTGATTTGCGGCGGTTTGCTTTTCGGGTCGGGACTGGCTAAACATACCCATACTATGCCAACCACAGTGGGCCAGTTCAAAGCCGCCGCGCTTGCCAACACCCTCCGGAGTTGTCAGATCTTCGCGGGGCTCTCTTCGCCGGACCTGGCGGCCATCGCCGACATCACCGTGGTGAAGTCGCTGGACAAAGGGGATTACTTGTTCCGTGAGGGCGACCCCGCCCAGGGTTTTTATGTTGTCCAGCGTGGCGCGGTCAACATACACCGGGTTACCTCCGCGGGAAAAGAGCAGGTGATTCATATCTTCCGTGCCAATGAATCGTTCGCCGAGGCGGCCCTGGCGACGAGCTCGGGGTACCCGGCGGATGCCCGTGCGCTGGAGCCGTCGCAAGTGCTGCTGGTTCAAAAGACTGGTTTTCTGGCGCTTCTGCGCCATCAGCCCGAGCTGGCTCTGCGGATGCTGGCCTCGATGAGCACCCACCTCCGGGTGCTGGTGGCGCAACTGGAGGATCTGACGCTGAAGGACGTCGAAACGCGTCTTGCCAACTGGCTCATCAAGCGCTGCCCCGATCCGGCTTCGGTCCAGCCGGTCACGATGGAATTGAAAACCACCAAGCGGGTGTTGGCCGCCGAGTTGGGAACTGTGAGTGAAACTTTTTCCCGAACGCTGGCAAAATTCAGGGAGCAAGGTCTCCTGACCGTTCAGGGCAAAACGTTGACGGTGAAGTGCCCAACCAAACTACGGGACCTGCTCAGAAGGCACCTGGGAGAGTAGTGTCGGGGGTTAGCGCCCTTTGTAGACCACGTATGCCCCGAGGCCGGGTTTCCCGGCGCCTGAACCAGGCTGCGTAAGAAGCCAACGGTCTCCTCTCCCCAGCCCTCTCCTCCAGTGGAGGAGAGGGAGAAACCAAGTGGCGCACTGTAACATCGAACGGCCGTGCTGCGTCCCCCTCTCCGCCTCTGG